>NZ_JBFTZV010000008.1:0-165226 GCF_056406615.1 Arthrobacter sp. P1_B3
CTGGAACAGGCCTATCGCCACGAGAAACGGAAGGACCGGGCGCACCGCGCGAAACAGCCGGGCCCGACCCGCCCCGCTAAGCACGAACAGCCCGCACAGCAGCGCCAGCACGGCGGCCGACACGGCCCAGTCGGCGATCAGGAACGACGCCATTCCGCACCCAACGACCAGCAGGAACTTCAGCCACAGCGGCGCCCGGTGGATCAGCGACGAACCCGGCGCATACGCCGCCAGGAGGAATCCGTGGCTGCTCACGCCTGCTCCAGCCGGGCCTGCTCCGGCACGGCCCGCTCCAGCCCGCCGCCCGCCAGCCCGTCGGCAAGCCCGCCGSCCGCMRGCCCSCCGGCCATTCCGCGGCCAGCTGCAGGCAGGCCCGCAGCACTCAGGGCACGGTAGTGCGCGACGGCGGCCGCCGGTTCGCCGTCGAACACCACCTTCCCGTCGTCCACCACCAGGACGCGGTCCATGTCCCGGGCGAGCTCAAGGTCGTGGGTGGACAGAATCACCTGCTGGCGGAGTCCGTCCAGCGTGCGTCGCAGGAGTTCGCGGTTGCGGAGATCCAGCAATGTGGACGGCTCGTCGAGGACCAGCACCTCAGGATCGACGGCCAGGACCGCGGCCAGCGCCAGGAGCTGGCGTTCGCCGCCGGAGAGTTCGTAGATGCTCTGGTCCGCCAGCGGCAGCAGGCCGAACCGTTCCAGGACTGACTCCGCGTGGGCCCGGCGCTCTGTGGCGTTGCGGAACGATCGCCGCAGGGACAATTCCACATCCTCGCGGCCGGTGGGCATGACGAGCTGGGACAGCGGATCCGTGAAGACAAAGCCCACGCGCCGCCGGACCTCCCGGACCGCGCGGACGGTATCGGCGCCGTCAACCCGCACCGTGCCCTCACTGGGTGCCACGAGCCCGTTCAGGAGCCGCAGGAGGGTTGACTTGCCCGAGCCGTTGGCCCCGATAACGCCGATCCGCCGTTCCGTAAGGTCCAGCGAAAGTTCCTGGAGCAGCGTCTTGGGTGCGGGGCGGCCGTCAACCGACACCCGCACCGTCACGCGGTCCAGGACGATGATGCTCACGGGCGGGTGTCAGCCGTCCGGACTCGGCGGAGCAGCAGATCCGGGAAGGCTTTGTGCAGGGCCAGGGCGATGCTGACGGCCAGGACGTTCTTGATGATGTCGCCGGGATAGAACGCAAGATCGGCAAGGAAGGCTTTGGAGAAGTCCAGCTTGGCGTTGACCATCATGCCCAGGATGCCCAGGCCGTGGATGAAGACGATGCTGCTCACCATGGCGGCCGCGAACAGGAGGATGGCGCGCAGTTTGCCGGTGCGGTTGGCGGTGCGGGCCAGCACGACGACGGCCAGCCAGCCTACCGCTGTGGCGGCCAGCAGGAACCCGATGATGTAGCCGGCGGAAGGGCCGGCGAGGACGCCCAGCCCGCTGCGGCCGCCGCTGAAGATCGGCAGGCCCGCGAAGCCCAGGAGCAGGTAGAGGCCGACGGCGGCGAAGGCGCGGGCCGGGCCGAGGGCCAGCCCCGTGAGCATGACGGCGAGGGTCTGCAGCGTGATGGGCACGCCGAGCCCGCCCACGGGAATGGCGGCGATCAGCGCCGAACCCGCCACAAGGGCGGCGAAGACGGCGATGAGCCCAAGGTCGGTGGCATTCCAGCGGCTCCGGCGGCGCGGGGTCCTGGCTGTGGCGGGATGGTCGGTTTGCGTCATGGAGTTCCTGTCGGATGCTGCTGCGGATATCGGACTTGTGATATCGACTGTACGGTCAGGGCGGGGCGGGTTTTTTGTAGGCGCCCCACTAACCGGCGGCCCGGAAGCTGGAGGGCGTCGCCAATGAACCGGCCAGCCGCCCGTATCCGCATCGCGCCGGCGGCTGGCCGCTGCCATATGGGCCCATGTCAGGGAGAAGAGGCCGTGCCGGTAGACTTGTACAGGCCGTGCTCTCGCACCGCCCTGCCCCGGCCCCGCCCAGACTCCACCCGTTGTGCCGCGGCGTTCCCTGTTGTGAAAGGCCTTAGCTGCATTGATTACCGTCCAGGATCTCGAACTGCGCGCCGGCGCCCGCCTCCTCATGGACCAGGTGAGCTTCCGGATCGACAAGGGAGACAAGATCGGCCTGGTCGGCCGTAACGGTGCAGGCAAGACAACGCTGACCCGGGTCCTCGCGGGCGAGGGCCTGCCCGCCGCGGGCAAGGTAACCCGCACCGGCGAAATCGGCTACCTGCCGCAGGATCCGCGCACGCCGGACATGGAGCAGCTCGCCCGGGACCGTATCCTGTCCGTCCGCGGTCTGGACATTGCCGTGGGCAAGCTCCGTCTGGCCCACGAAGAAATGGCCAGCGAGGACGCCGCGGTCCAGCGCAAGGCGATGAACCGCTATGACCGGCTGGAATCAGAGTTCCTGGCCGCCGGCGGCTATGCGGCCGAAGCCGAGGCGGCAGCAATCTGCTCGAACCTTGCCCTGCCGGACCGGCTGCTGAACCAGCCGCTCAAGACCCTGTCCGGCGGACAGCGGCGCCGTGTGGAGCTTGCGCGCATCCTGTACTCGGATGCCGAAACCATGCTCTTGGATGAGCCCACCAACCACCTCGACGCCGATTCCATCTCCTGGCTCCGTGAGTTCCTCAAGAACCACCAGGGCGGGCTGATTGTGATCAGCCACGACACCGAACTGCTCGAAGCGACTGTCAACAAGGTCTTCCTGCTGGATCCCAACCGCGCCCAGATCGACTTCTACAACATGGACTGGAAGCGCTACCTGACCCAGCGCGAAACGGACGAGCGCGCACGCAAGCGTGAGCGCGCCAACGCGGAGAAGAAGGCCCAGGTCCTCATCGACCAGGCCAACAAGATGCGCGCCAAGGCCACCAAGGCCGTCGCCGCGCAAAACATGGCCAAGCGTGCCGAGCGTCTGCTCGGCGGCCTCGAGGCCGTGCGCGCGACCGACCGCGTGGCAGCCCTGCGCTTCCCGGATCCGTCACCCTGCGGCAAGACCCCGCTCACCGCGGATGGCCTCAGCAAGTCCTACGGCTCGCTGGAGATCTTCACCGACGTCGACCTCGCGATCGACCGCGGCTCCAAGGTGGTCATCCTGGGCCTCAACGGCGCCGGCAAGACCACCTTGCTGCGCATGCTCGCCGGCGTCGACAAGCCGGACACCGGCGAAGTCGTTGCGGGCCACGGCCTGAAAGTGGGCTACTACGCCCAGGAGCACGAGACGCTCGACGTGGACCGCACGGTCCTGCAGAACATGCGCTCGTCCGCCCCGGACATGAACGACGCGGAGGTACGCAACATTCTGGGCTCGTTCCTGTTCTCCGGTGACGACGTCGACAAGCCCGCCGGTGTGCTTTCCGGCGGCGAGAAGACCCGACTGGCGCTGGCTACCATCGTGGCCTCAAGTGCGAACGTGCTGCTCCTCGACGAACCCACCAACAACCTCGACCCTGCCAGCCGCGCCGAGATCCTCGGGGCCCTGAGCAACTACACCGGCGCCGTCGTCCTCGTGAGCCACGATGAGGGCGCCGTCGAGGCGCTCAACCCGGAGCGCGTGGTCCTGCTGCCCGACGGCATCGAGGACCACTGGAACGAAGACTACCTGGACCTGATCACGCTGGCGTAGGGCGCGGGACCGCCGCATCAGGGGGCCGTTTTCAGCGCTCAGGACCGCCCACAGCTGCGAGTCACCTGGATCAGCGGACGGGCATCTCTTCTGCGCCCGTGATCCGCTGGAGGTCTTCGTAGCCGATCGAAAACATCGAGTTGTGGTCTCCGGCTCCAGCCCACAGCACACTGTGGACTGACAAGGATTCGTCCAACAGGGTCCGGATCTTCTCCGGGTGGCCTACCGGGGCTACGCCGCCCACTTCCTGGCCGGTGTGTTCGAGGACGAACTCGGGGGAGGCGCGGCGGATCTTGCCCGAGCCCAACTGTTCGGCGACCTTTTGGACGTCCACCTTGGCAGCGCCGCTGGCCAGGATCAGCAGTGGAGCGCCCCCAATGTCGAACACCAGGCTGTTGGTGATCGCCGCGACGTCGCAGCCGAGCGCCGCGGCCGCTGCGGCCGCCGTCGGGACTTTTGAATCGAACACTGTCACGGTGTCTTTGGCGCCCAGGGCGGTGAGGGCGCGTTTGACGTTAGCCACCGGTCCGGGGAAGGCATCAGGGCTCACCGCTCAGAACCCCTGGGCGTCGAGGATGGCGTCTTCCTCTTCTTCCGCCGTCGCGTTCCTGCGCTTGCGCGGAACGGGACGGCGCCGCACGGCCGGGCCGCTGGAGTGCAGGTACACGCCTTCGGCAGCCTCGGCTTCTGCGTCCTCCGCGTCAATCGCGGCGTTGCGGGCCTGCTGCCGGGCGGCGTAGCCGAACCCGACGAACATCAGCACGCCGAATGCGAACCACTGCAGCGAGTAGGACAGGTGCGTGCCTTCATCGGTGGACGGCTTGGGGAACGGGAACGGCATGTCCTGCACCGACGGCGACTCGGAGGCCAGCTGCCCGTAGGCGCCCGTGAGCAGCGGATAGCCCAGCTGCGCGGAATAGGCGGCGAGGTCGATCGAGGCCAGTTGGCCGTCAGGGGCGCCGCGCTGCAGCTCGGGCTCCGCCGGCTTGAGGCGGGCAACCACTGTTACCGGACCCTGCGGCGGCGCAGGCACGGAGTCGGGCCGGCCCGGGGTGTTGTTGCCGATGGGCAGCCAGCCGCGGTCAATCACCACGGTTTCGCCGGACTCGAGCTTGAACGGAACCACCACCTCGTAGCCGGGCTGGCCGTTGAGCGGGCGGTTGCGGACGATGCGCTGGCCGGCGACGTCGTAGCTGCCCCTGAGTTCCACCTGGGTCCACTCGCGCTCCGGGTTCAGCCGGCTGAACTGGTCCCGGACATCGGCGAAGGGCACGGCGTCGGCGGAATAGTTGGAGACCACCCGGTTGATCTCGGCCAGGGTTTCGGCGCGACGGTCCATCTGCCATCGGCCCAAGCCAACGCAGCCGGCGGCGAAGATCGCGGCCAGCAACAAGTACCCCAGCCACTTACTGGAGAAGAGAAAGCGGTACATTCAGCCGATCCTGCCTGACGGGTCGAGGGGGGCTGTCCCTGCGGAAAGGGGGGCTATTTCTGCGCCGAGGGCCACGGTCTCTTTCCACAGTCCGCGCGTCTGGAGGTAGTCTTCAAGCCAGGCGCGGTGCTCACCGCACGCCAGCCAGATCTTGCGCCGCTCCGGGGTGTGGATCTTAGGGTTGTTCCACAGCAGCTGCCATTCCGCCGCCGCGCGGCAGGCCTTCCGTGAGCAGACGGTGCCGGGGCCCGCGGCGGTGCCGCCACCGTGCCCGGCCAGGTCAAAGAGGTTCATGAAGCTGCCCGTCCGTGGTCGTCGTCGTCATCGTCATCGTTCTCATCATCGATCAGCTCGCCTTCCAGCAGCGTCCCCGAGCCGTCATCGCCGTCGGCCGGGTAAGCCTCGGCCGCGCCCGTGGGGGCCGGGGCGTCCAGCTCGGCGAGCGGAACGTAGTCCAGCAGGGAATCACTATGGATTTCCGCTTTGTCGCTGCCGTTGGCGATCACTACCGCAACCCAGGGCAGGAAGACGGCCCCAAGCACCGGGATGAGCTTGAACCAGCCATCCACGACAAAAATTAGGATCAGGCAGACCATGCGGATGCCCATTGCGACGGCGTACTTGATCATCCGTTCGCGCATCTCGTCTGAGTGCGCAGCGGCGGCGTCGGTGATGCTGTGCACCTCGGTACCGCCGGACTCGGCGTCCGGCCTCCCGGGCACATGCGCACCGGGTCGGTTTTTGAGTGTCACGGCTGTCAGATCACGCTCCCAAGGCTTACTTAGATTCTCTCACCATCGGGGGAGCCGCCCAAACGGATGCGAACCGGGCGCTAAGATCGGAGGCAGGAAAAATCCAGCCCCCAGCGCGGCCCTCCCTGCCGCAGAACCCGGAGCCCCATATGTCTGACACACCCACCACCGGCCGCAGCGTTCTGATCACCGGCGGAAACCGGGGGATCGGCTTGGCCATCGCCGAGTCTTTCCTGGCCAACGGCGACAAGGTAGCAGTGACTTTCCGCAGCGCCTCGTCGCTGCCCGAGGGCATCCTCGGCGTCAAGGCGGACGTCACCGACGAAGCTTCGGTCGACGCTGCGTTCGCGGAAGTCGAAGCCGCCCACGGTCCTGTGGAAGTACTCGTAGCCAACGCCGGCATCACCAAGGACACCCTCCTGATGCGCATGAGCGAAGACGACTTCACCTCGGTGATCGACACGAACCTCACGGGCGCCTTCCGGGTCATCAAGCGCGCCTCCAAGGGCATGATCCGGGCGCGCAAGGGCCGCGTGGTGCTCATTTCCTCCGTCTCCGGCCTATACGGCGCGCCGGGCCAGATCAACTACTCTGCCTCGAAGGCAGGCCTGGTGGGCATCGCCCGGTCGCTCACCCGCGAGCTCGGCGCGCGCGGGATCACCGCGAACGTGGTCGCGCCCGGCTTCATCAACACGGACATGACGGCCGAGCTGCCCGAAGCCACGCAGAAGGACTACCTGACCAAGGTTCCCGCCGGCCGCTTCGCCGAGGCCTCCGAGGTCGCCAACGTGGTTCGCTGGATCGCCAGCGACGAGGCGTCCTACATTTCGGGCGCGGTCATTCCGGTCGACGGCGGCCTCGGAATGGGCCACTAGCCCCGGCAACGCCGGACGCGGCGGACAGCGGCCGACGGCGGTATCCGACGTCGTCCGCTGTCTGCCGCGCCGGGCCTTTTTGCCCTTGGCACCGGAACGCCGGGAGCGTGTAATGGGCTCACAGCCCCCGACCATGCCACGGCAGGGGCGTGAGCGCAGGAGGAAAATCATGAGTGATCTCAGCAAGTGGACGCCCTCGGACATGCTGGAACCGGTCCGGCGCTTCCTTGACGGTGATCTGTCCATAGCGCCAGGGATCAAGATCGAACAGTTCCAAGAGGGCAGCACCCTGGTGGTTCGGGCGGAAGTGCCGGGGATCGACCCCGACCAGGACGTCGACGTCTCGGTCAGCGAGGGCATGCTTCATATCGCGGTGCAGCGGCAGGAAGCGTCCGAGCACAAAAGCAAGGCCGGCTACCGCTCGGAGTTCCGTTACGGCCGGTCCGCCCGCAGCATTGCGCTGCCCGCAGGGGCGAAGGAAGAAGATATCACCGCCACGTACAAGGACGGTGTCCTGGAAGTCCGCGCACCGGCTCCCGAGGTAGTGACGGGGGAAACTACCAAGAAGATCCGGATCGACCGCAGCTGACCAACCGCCAGCGCGCTCCGGCCATGACGCGTCGGAACTACACCGCCGGGGCTTCTTTGTTGATGCTGAACAACTGCAATGGTGCGATCCGCTGGCATGATGGATGGCAGACCCACAGTGTTTGGACGTTTGGAACAAAAGGAGCTCGTATGGGACTGCTGGATAACAAGACTGCGATCGTGACCGGTTCGTCGCGCGGAATCGGCGCCGACGTCGCCAAGATTCTGGCTGGCGAAGGCGCGGCCGTCGTCGTGAACTACCGCCAGAAGGCGCCGCGCGCCAACAAGGTTGTCGCGGAGATCGAAGCCGACGGCGGCCGTGCTGCGGCCGTCGGGGCGGACCTGACCACCCAGGAAGGCGTCCAGGCCCTGGCCAGCGCCGCCATGGAGAACTTCGGCTCGCTTGACCTCCTGGTCCTCAACGCCTCCGGCGGCATGGAGACCGGGATGGAAGAGGGCTACGCGCTGAAGCTGAACCGTGACGCCCAGGTGAACATGCTCAACGCCGCCGTGGCGCTCATGCCCGAAGGCTCGCGCGTGGTCTTCGTGACCAGCCACCAGGCCCACTTCATCGACACGGTGCCCACCATGCCCGACTACGAGCCCGTGGCCCGCAGCAAGCGTGCCGGCGAGGACGCACTCCGCGCGCTGGTTCCGGCATTGGCGGACAAGGGGATCTCGCTCGTGGTGGTCTCCGGCGACATGATCGAGGGCACCGTCACGGCCACCCTGCTCGACCGGTCCAACCCCGGCGCCATCGAGGCCCGCCGTGCCGAAGCTGGCAAGCTTTACTCAGTCAAGGAATTTGCCGCGGAGGTCGCCAAGATGGCCACCGCCGACGTCGAGACAGGCCACACCGAGTACGTCGGCGGCGCCGACTACTTCGACAAGACCGCAGACAAGAACTCCAGCTAGGCGCAGACCGCCGAGATGGCGCGTCGCGGCAGTGTTTACCTAAAACATTACCGCGACGTGCCATCTCGCGGTTAACGCATCAGACCCCCGCGATGTACCGCACGGCGTCGAGATAGGGGAGGTTGACGGCGGCGTCCGCGGCAGCACGTACGGCAGGCTTCGCGTTGAAGGCGATGCCGATCCCGGCGGCGCCCAGCATGTCGAGGTCGTTGGCGCCGTCTCCCACGGCAATGGTGTGTTCCATCGGGATGCCCTCGGCAGCGGCCCACTCGCGCAGGTACTTCTCCTTGGCCGCCCGGTCGATCACGTCGCCGAGCACCTTGCCGGTCAGCGCGCCGTCGACGATTTCGAGTTCATTGGCGATCCAGTAGTGCAGCCCGAGGTCCTCGGCGATCGGCCGCAGGATCTGGTTGAACCCGCCGGACACCACGGCCACGGCATGGCCGGCGGCCCGGAATGCCGCTACGAGCTCGGCGGCGCCCTCGGTCAGCCTGACCTCGGCGCGGACCGACTCGACGACGCTGGCCGGCAGTCCGGCGAGCACAGCCACCCGGGCGTGCAGGCTCTGGGCGAAGTCCAGCTCGCCGCGCATGGCCGCCTCGGTCACTGCCGTCACTTCCTCGCGCTTTCCGGCGTACGCGGCCAGGAGCTCGATCACTTCCTGCTGGATGAGGGTGGAGTCCACGTCCATGATCAGGAACTTCCGCGGCGCGCTGCGCAGTGCCGCGGGAACCAGCGCCGTGTCCACACCGTCGATGCCGGAGTCCGCCAGCGCACGGCGCGGCCCCTCCAGCCGGGCTCCCGAAACCGCGTCGGGGATGGGACTTTCGGCTTCCGGCGCGCCGTCCAGTTCGGCCTCCAGCGAGCAGTCCGCCGCATATACCTCGAAGCGCCCGTCGCCGGCGCGGGTTTCGGCACCGACGCTCAGCCCCGCGGCCGTCAGGAGCGAACGCAGCCGCTCGATCTCGGGAAGGGACAGTTTCAGGCCGTAGCTCACTGCGGTCACGTTCGAACTCATGGCCTCAATCCTAGCGAGCAGGCGTTGGACGGCCCGAATTCGTTGCGCCCGGGCCGGCGCCGCGTGACGCCCCACGGCAGCGCGCGGCGCCGGTTATCAGTCGTCCGCTTTTTTGTCCTAGTGTCTACTCCTATGAGTGATGTTCTTGAAATGGCCGGCGTCAGCGTTGTACGTGGGGCTAAGACGCTCCTGGACAAGGTGGACTGGCAGGTCAAGGAAGGCGAACGCTGGGTGATCCTCGGACCCAACGGCGCCGGCAAGACCACACTCCTCCAGCTGGCCGCGGCCCGGATCCACCCGACATCCGGAATGGCCGGCATCCTCGAGGAAGTCCTCGGCGCAGTCGACGTCTTCGAGCTCCGCCCCCGGATCGGCCTGTCCTCCGCTGCGCTGGCCAGCCAGATCCCCGAGCACGAGAAGGTCCTCAACGTGGTGGTCACCGCCGCCTACGGTGTGACCGGCCGCTGGCGCGAAGGCTATGAGAAGAACGACGAGCGGCGCGCCTTTGGCCTGCTGAACGAGTGGGGGATGGGCCCGCTGCTGAACCGCCCCTTCGCCTCGCTTTCCGAGGGGGAGCGCAAGCGCGTCCAGATCGCCCGTGCCCTCATGACCGATCCTGAGCTCCTGCTCCTGGACGAGCCGGCCGCCGGGCTCGACCTCGGCGGGCGCGAGGACCTGGTCCAGCGCCTGAGCGAACTCGCCCGCGACGACGCCGCCCCCGCGATCGTCCTCGTCACCCACCACCTCGAAGAAGTGCCGCCGGGATTCACGCACGCGATGCTCATGCGCGACGGCGGCGTGGTGGCCTCCGGTCCGCTGCCGGAGGTCCTCACTGCCGAAAACCTGAGCAAAACGTTCGGCCTGCCGCTGGATGTCACCGTCAACGCCGGCCGGTACACCGCGACCGCCAGCCACTGACGGGTCCACTGACCCCGCGTGGAGCTCCTCAATAGCGCCTTCATTTTCTTCGCCGGGCTGTGGGCGGGCACCATCAACAGCGTCGTCGGATCCGGCACCCTCGTCACGTTCCCGGTGCTGATCGCCCTGGGCTATGCCCCCGTCACTGCCTCCATCAGCAACGCCATGGGGCTCGTGGCCGGCAACGCCACCGGCGCCTGGGGCTACCGGAAGGAGCTCGAAGGCCGCGGCCGGCAGCTGCTCCGGCTTCTGCCGGCTTCGCTGCTGGGCGCCGTTACCGGCGCGTACCTGCTGCTCCACCTGCCCGAGACGGTCTTCTACTACGCCGCCCCTGTCCTGATCGTGCTGGCCCTGCTGATGGTCGTCTTCCAGCCGAGGCTGCAGCGGTGGGTGAAGAACCGCGAGGAAAACCCTGAGCACGCCATCCGGGACCGCCGCCACGGTGTCCTGCTTGTGGCGCTTGTGTACCTGGCCGGCGTCTATGGCGGCTACTTTGTCGCGGCGCAGGGCATCCTGCTGGTTGGCATCCTGGGCGTGTTCATGACGGGGACCATCCAGAACGCCAACGCGATGAAGAACTTCCTGGTCCTGGGCGTGAACGTGATCGCCGCTTGCTCCTACCTTTTGTTCGCCTTCGACCGGATCGACTGGGGCGTGGTCGGACTGATCGCCGTGAGCTCACTGATCGGCGGCGTGATCGGCTCCAAGGTGGGGCGCCGGCTCTCCCCGGCGGTCCTGCGCGGGGTCATCTTCGCCCTGGGCCTGGTGGCACTGGGGTTCATGATCGCCAACCTGTTCAAATAGCCCCCACGAATAGCCTCCGGAAATGACCTGCCCGTGACCATGTACTTTCTCGAATCCGCCGACGACCCGCGGGTTTCCGACTACACGCAGCTCACCGACGTGCACCTGCGCAAAGTCCGGGAACCGGCCGAGGGCCTCTACATCGCCGAGTCCTCCCGCGTCCTGCGCCGGGCGCTGGCCGCGGGGCACCGGCCGCGGTCCTTCTTCCTTGCCGAGAAATGGGCCGAGGACCTGGCGGATGTCTTTGAGCGGTACCCGGATGTCCCGGCGTATGTCGGCTCCGCGGCGCTGCTGGAGGAAATCACCGGTTTCCACCTGCACCGCGGCGCCATGGCCGCCATGCACCGGCCCGCCCCGGTGCCGCTGGCAGAACTGCTCGCCGGAGCCCGCCGGGTTGCCGTGCTGGAGGACATCGTCGACCACACAAACGTCGGCGCCATCTTCCGCTCGGCCGCGGCCCTGGGTGTGGACGCCGTCCTGGTCTCGCCACGGTGCGGTGATCCGCTCTACCGCCGCAGCGTGCGGGTCAGCATGGGCACCGTGTTCCAGGTGCCGTGGGCCCGGCTGGAGGACTGGGCGGAAGGCCTGACCTCGCTGCAGGAGCAAGGCTTCACCGTGGCCGCCATGGAGCTCACGGACGACGCGGTGGATCTCGACGTGCTCGCGGCCCGCCGCCCGGAGCGGCTGGCCCTGGTGCTGGGCACGGAAGGCGCGGGCATGAGCGCAGCGACCCTGGCCGCCGTCGACCTCGCCGTGAAGATCCCCATGCGCCCGGGCGTCGATTCGCTCAACGTCGCCGCTGCGTCGGCGGTAGCGTTCTGGGAGCTCCGTCCGAAGGACTCCCAATGATGCCGTCAACGGATTTTGGCGGTGCCGCTCTCGTTCTCCCGGCCACGCGGCCGGGAGAACTTGGGAGCTTTTAGTCCTTCTTGCCCGGGTATGGCCCCCAGTCCTGCTCGGGCAGTTCGGCAGCTGCGGCGGGGAGGCTGTCCAGGCCCTCGGACTGGCCCGGGTTCCCGTGGAAGAACACTCCGGCGTTGACCGCTTCGAAGCTGGCGTCCTGTCATCGTCGGGAAGACCCGGAGAAGTGGCCGGTTCGGAATGCCTCGCGGCTTCCGCCTGCTGGGGGAAGTGCGTCAGGTGGGGGTGCGCATGACCCCAGAAGGGTCATGCGCACCCGCGTGTGCCGGGAGCCGGCTCTGTGGTGTCAGTCGCGCCGGTCCTCCCGCCGGTCGCCGCGGTCGTCCTGGCGGTCGTCCCGCCGGTCCTCACGGCGGTCGCCGCGACGGTTTATCCCGTGGGCGACGACAACGGCCCCGCCAACGGCGGCGGCGGTCCTGCGCCTGCGTCGTGCTGCCAGTGGCATGTCAGGCTCCTTCCTTTGCTTCTTCCGATGACTGGGCTTCGGCGTCGGCCTCGAAGGCGGCGATGACGGCCTGGGTCGGGATCCGGCCGCTGGCCACGAGTTGGCCGCCGGCCTTGCGGATGGCCGCGCCGAAAGGGGCCGCCCACTGGTTTTCCCAGACCAGCACCGCGGCGGAGTGGCCGGGCTCGATCGTCTCGGCCAGGTCCATGACGTCCTGCTCAGAGAGCACCATGGCCAGGTCGGCCTCGGCCATGCGCACCTCGCCGAGCTCGCTCGGGTCGAGGTCGGAGATTTCGGCCGTCTCGAGCGTGCCATCGTCGGTTTTTCTCAGGAACACCATGTCGAGCACCCTGATGAGGTCGCGCTTTACCAGGTCCTCCAGGAACGGGGCGAGCTGACCCTTACCGAAGTCGGGACCGGGGAACTCCACGACGAGCCAGTCCACCGGCCCTAGTTCATCCAGTGTCTCAGCCATACTGATGACCTCCGTTTCTCAATCGGGTACAGGCAATCCGACGGATAGCCGCAGTTCCATCCTGTGCCCGGGTGGGTTGCGGCGCCTCACCCGCGCCGGGTGAGCTCACGCATCAGCCCCGGGCATGGCCTGGATGTGGGGTGTGCTGGGATTTCGCGTGACTGAGGCCAAGCACTGCTGCGCCGCGCTGACGTGCACCGATGGTGTTCGTCAGTGGTCCGGCTATCGGCTATGCTTGATAGCTGGCCGTCCGGTGATTTCCGCCAGCCATCCCATTCATACCTGGCAACTGGCAAAATCCAGTTGTGCGAACAAAGGTCCAATTATGAAGTCTAATACCCACCCGAAGTACGAAGCTGTTGTTTTCAACGACCTGGCTTCCGGCGTCAAGTTCCTGACCAAGTCCACCGTGTCTTCTTCGAAGACCATCGAGTGGGAAGACGGCAACACCTACCCGGTCATCGACGTCGAAATCTCCTCTGAGTCGCACCCGTTCTACACGGGCAAGCAGCGCATCATGGACTCCGCAGGCCGCGTCGAGCGCTTCAACGCTCGCTTCAAGGGCTTCGGCGGCAAGAAGTAAGCTTCTTCCCCAAGGTCTGATGGAAAGCCCGCACCGGCAACGGTGCGGGCTTTCTGCGTCTCTGCCGGTGTTCCGGTTTCRCGTTTTCGTGGTTTCGCAGTTTCCCGGATTCCCGGCTGCATGGGGCAGGATGGATGTCATGACATCCCATCCCGTGGGCACCGCTCCCAGCACTGACGAGAACGCCGGCCGTCACCACGGCGAGTACAAGGTCCCGGGTGGCAAACTCGTGGTGGCCGATTTCGACGTCGTGGACGGCGCACTGGCCCACGTCTCGGTGAGCGGGGACTTCTTCCTGGAACCCGACGAGGCGCTGCCGGAGATCAACCGGGCGATCACCGGGCTGCCCGTCGACACCAGCGCCGCCGACATCGCGGACGCCGTGACGGCGGCCCTGCCCGAAGGCACCGTGCTGTTCGGCTTCTCCGCCGACGCCGTCGCGGTCACCGTCCGCCGCGCCCTGGCGAAGGCGACGGGCTGGGCGGACCACCATTGGAACATCATCGCCCCGTCCGTCCTGCCCACCCACGTCAACGTCGCCCTGGACGAGGTCCTGACCGAGGAAGTCGGCGCCGGGCGGCGCAACCCCACCCTGCGGTTCTGGGACTGGGAGGAGCCGTCAGTGGTGATCGGCAGCTTCCAGTCCGTCCGTAATGAACTCCACCCCGAGGGGGTGGCCCGGCACGGCATCAGCGTGGTCCGGCGGATCAGCGGCGGGGGAGCGATGTTCATGGAGGCCGGGAACTGCATCACGTACTCGCTCTACCTGCCGCAGACCCTCGTGGACGGCATCAGCTTCGCGGACTCTTACCGTTTCTTGGACGCCTGGGTGATGGCGGCCCTGGAAAAGGTCGGCATCAGCGCCTTCTACGTGCCGCTCAACGACATCGCCACGGAGCACGGCAAGATCGGCGGGGCCGCGCAGAAGCGGCTCGCCAACGGAGGGATGCTCCACCACGTCACCATGAGCTACGACATCGACGCCGAGAAGATGGTGGAGGTGCTGCGGATCGGCAAGGAGAAACTGTCCGACAAGGGCACCAGGAGCGCCAAGAAACGCGTGGATCCGCTCCGCCGCCAGACCGGCATGGCCCGGGCCGAGATCGTCGCAGCCATGATGGACGTCTTCGCCGAACGCTACGACGCGACACCGTCGGTACTCACCGACGCCGAGCTTGAGGCCGCCCGCCGCCGCGTGGGGGCCAAGTTCGGCACCGCGGAGTGGCTGCACCGGGTTCCCTAAAGAACCCGCTCCTTAAACACCATCGATTGCTCCCCACCGGCCCCCTCGCCTCGCAAGCTCGGCCAGGGCACCCTGCCGGCGTGGGCCCAGCTGCGTTTTCAGCCGTCAAAAGGGCGGTTACGGAGCAGTCGATGGTGCTATGGCCGGTGCCGTCAGCGCCTGCGCCTTGAGGGAACGGTGCAGGTKGCTGCGCTGTTCGATGATGATCCGGCGCAGGGCGCGCGGCGCGTCGGGGTGGGCGGCCAGCCAGTGGTCGGTGCGGACAATCACGGCATGGGTCTCGGGCGTCCCGCCGTGCCCGTCGAGATCCTGACCTGCGGGATAGAGGCCGCGGACAATCCGGCTGGCGATCTCAATGCTCCGGTCCGCCCAGACCTGCTCGAGGGACTCGAAGTACGGGTCAATGAACCCGGCCAGCAGCGAGGCCGCGCCGGTATTGAACCCGGAAATGGTGGCGCTCAGGAGCTGGTTGGACAGCCCCGTGCCGTGGACGGCGGCCTCCCAGGCTGCCGCCTTGACGGACGCCTCGGGGCGGGCGGCCAGGGCCGTGGCGTGCCCGGACTTCCCTGCCGCCGTGTTGTCCCGGGCGAGCTCCTGGTCCAGCTGCTCCTGTGAGGCCTGGCCGTTGGCGGCCAAGCCATGCCAGAGATTCCAGCGCAGTTCGGCGTCAACAGCGAGACCGTCGATCACGGTGCTGGCGTCCAGGATGCCCCGGAGCAGGTCGAGCCGGCCGGCGTCGTAGCGGCTGGTCGCGGCGAGGGTTCTGGCCCAGGCCAGTTGCTGGTCGGAGCCCGGTGCCGCCGCCTGCAGCTGTTCCGCGGCGGTGGTCAGGAAGCCGCGGCGCGCGGCGTCCCGCTGGCCCCGGGGTACGTAGCGTTCGATCGCCGTCGAGGCGTTGCCCAGCACGTTGAGCAGGACCCCGATTCCCGGTTCGGCGGGGCCGAAGCGCTGGACGGCGTCGACGTAGAGGGCGGCCGGTGTAACGGCATCACGGGCCGAATCCCACAGCGCCGTCCAGCAGAGCGCCCGCGCCATGGGGTCCGTCAGCTTGTCCAGGGAGCCGCGCACAGTGGCCTCGGAGTGCCGGTCAAGCCGGACCTTGGCGTAGCTGAGGTCCTCGTCGTTGACCAGCAGCAGAGCGGGCCGGGGTTTGCCGGCCAGGTCGGTCACGTCGGTCCGGGCGCCGCTGACATCGGTCTCGACGCTGTCCGTGCGGACCAGTGCGCCGGCGTCGTCAAAGTCGTAGAGCCCGATCCGGAGCCGGTGCGGCCGGGGCTCCTGCCTGCCGGTGGCGGGATCAACGGCGTCCTGCAGGACGGCGACGGAACTGAGCGCGTCCCCGTGCTCGGTGATCTCGCTGGAGAGGGTTGAGATGCCGGAGGTCTGGAGCCATTGGCGGGCCCATTCGCCGAGGTCGCGTCCGGACGCCGCGCTCAGTGCCGCCAGCAGCTCGGCGAGGGTGGTGTTGCCGTAGGCGTGGTCCCGGAAGTACTGGCGGGACCCGGCAATGAAGGCCTCGAACCCGACGTAGGCCACGAGTTGCTTGAGCACCGAGGCGCCCTTGGCGTACGTGATGCCGTCGAAGTTCTGTTTCGCGGCCTCCAGGTCCGGGATGTCGGCAACGATGGGGTGCGTGGTGGGCAGCTGGTCCTGGACGTAGGCCCACGACTTGCGGTTGTTGGCAAAGTTCACCCAGGCCGTGTCCCAGTCCGTACTCCGGTCCACGCCGAGGGTGCCCATGTAGTCGGCGAAGGATTCCTTGAGCCACAAATCATCCCACCACTTCATGGTCACGAGATCGCCGAACCACATATGCGCCATCTCGTGCAGGAGCGTGTTGGCACGGGCCTGGTACTGCGAATCGGCGGCCCGGGAAGTGAAGACGTAGCTTTCGGTGAACGTCACCAGGCCGGGGTTTTCCATGGCGCCGAGGTTGTACTCGGGCACGAAGGCCTGTTCGTATTTGCCCCACGGGTAGGGGAAATCAAAGAGCTCGTTGAAGAAAGTCAGCCCGTTCTTGGTGAGGCGGAACAGGGCATCGGCGTCGAAGGACGCGGCCATGGAGGCGCGGCAGTAGAGCGCCAGCGGCACCTCCAGGACCGTGCCGTCGGCGAGTGTGCCGCTCCAGGCGTCCTCGGCCCTGAAGTACGGTCCGGCCAGGACAGTGGTGATGTAGGTGGACATCGCCTTGGTGGGGGCGAAGTCCCAGCGGCTCGTGGCGGGATCGGAAGTTAGTTGGGTGCGCAGCACCTCGGCGCCGTTGGAGGACACCTGCCACTCGGAGGGGGCCATGACGTGGAAGGTGAACTCGGCCTTCAGGTCGGGTTGCTCGAAGTTGGCGAACACGCGGCGGGCGTCGGCGGGTTCGTATTGCGTGTACAGGTAGCACTGGCCGTCGGCTGGGTCGACGAAGCGGTGCATGCCCTCACCGGAAGTGCTGTAGAGCGCTGTCCCGGTGATGGTGACCTGGTTCTCCGGCTGCAGGTTCTCGAGCCGGATCCGGGAACCGTCCACGACGTCGGCGACGGCGAGGCCCTTGCCGTTGAGGAAGACGCTGTGCACGCTGTCCGCGATGAAGTCCACGAAGGTCGATGCCCCGGGTTCGCTGGCCGAGAAGGAGATGACGCTGCGGCTTGTGTAGCCGGCGACGTTCGGGTCGGCTGCCTGCCGGACGTCGAGGGAGACGTCGTAGCTGTGCGTGGTAATGACGGCGGCACGGACCGCGGCCTCGTCGCGGCTCAAGTTCTGGTTTGACACCCAGCTATCTAATCACGGGAGCGTGTGCGCCGGATCACGCCGGCGGGAACATCAGGTACGCGGCCGCCAGGCCCAGCAGGGCGATCAGCAGCCAGGACGCCAGCGCGGCCAGCAGCGCGCGTGCGCCGGTGTGCACCAACTGCCCCACGCGGACGGCGGAGCCCAGCCCGAACAACGCCATGCCCAGCAGCGCGTCCTGGAGGGCGGCGGCCCCGTCCAGCACTGCGGGGGAGAGCCACCCGGTGGTGCGCAGGCCCGCCAGGGCCACGAATCCGATGACGAACAGCGGGATCACCGGCGGACGCGTGGCGCCGTCGTCGGCGGTGCCCAGCCGGTGGTGGAACCCCGCGGCGGCGATCATCGGGGCCAGCAGGATCACCCGGGTGAGTTTGACGACGACGGCGACCGCCAGCGCCGCGGCGCCTGCGGTCTGGGCGGTGGCGACCACCTGCCCGACGTCGTGCACCGAGGCGCCGGTCCACGCCCCGAAGAGCTCCGGGCCGAGTCCCAGCGGCCGCGCGAGCAACGGCAGCACCCCGATTGCCAGCGTTCCACACAGGGTCACGAGCGCCACGGGCAGCACGGTGTCCTCCTGCCGGATTCTGCGCACGGCGGCCATCGCCCCGATCGCGGACGCTCCGCAGATGGCGAAACCGGTGGCCACCAGCAGCGATACCCGGGGAGGAAGCCGGAAGAGCCTGCTGATCCCGTATGTGCCAGCGAAGGCAGCCAGCACCACGGCCGTCACGAGCAGCAGCGCAGCCCAGCCCAGGCCCAGCACATCGCCGAGGCTGACTTTCAGGCCCAGCACCACGATCCCGGCCCGCATCAGGTGTTTGCCGGCGAAGTCGAGCCCGGGACGCGCCGGCCCGGCGGTCCACCCCGCCACGCCGGGCAGGTTCGCGGCCAAGAGCCCGAGGAGCACGGCCAGGGTCATCGCCGGCAGCGCCGGAAGCAGCAGATGGACGGCGACGGCGACGGCAACGGCGGCCGCGGCGCCGATCAGGCCTGGCGCGGCCGCGGCAGCGGATCTCTTGGGGGGCACGCCCCTACATTGCCGTACCCGGCCGGAAAAGCCGTAACCGCGGCCATCCCGGCAAGCGGGCCCGCGCCTGAGGACCGCGCTCCGCGGGCCGCCGCGCGGGCCGCCGAAATGATTTCGTAACGAAAAAGTGGTTGGCTAGTGACCATGTCTGACCTATTCCAGGATTACTCCGAGGCCGCCGGCCGAACCGGCGCCTACGACGAGATGTTTGCCCCCGGCCAGCAGGCCCGGAAGTCCTACGGGCAGGTGGCCGTGGCCCTGCGTGAACTTTCGTTGGCTGACGTCAGCGCCCGTGCCGATTCCATGGCGCGGACCTTCCTGGACCGCGGCGTGACGTTCGACTTCGCAGGCGAAGAGCGGCCGTTCCCGCTGGACATCGTCCCCCGCGTGATCCCCGCCGATGAGTGGAGCGTCCTGGAACGCGGTGTGGCCCAGCGCGTCCGCGCCCTGGAAGCCTTCCTCAACGACGTCTACGACAAAATGACGGTGGTGTCCGACGGCGTCATCCCGCGCCAGCTCGTCACCACCAGCGCTCACTTCCACCGCCAGGTGCACGGCTTCGAGCCGGCCGGCGGCGTCCGCGTCCACATTTCCGGAATCGACGTCGTCCGCGACGCCGCGGGCACCTTCCGCGTCCTGGAGGACAACGTGCGCGTGCCCTCGGGCGTCAGCTACGTCCTCGAGAACCGCAGGGCCATGGCCAAGGGCCTGCCCGAGGCCTTCGGCCAGCAGCTCATCCGCCCGGTCGAGGAGTACCCCCGCCGGCTCCTGTCCGCCCTGCGGAAGACGGCGCCCTCCGGCGTCGACGATCCCACCGTGGTGGTCCTGACCCCCGGCGTGTTCAACAGCGCCTACTTTGAGCACACCCTGCTCGCCGGCCTCATGGGTGTCGAACTCGTCGAGGGCCGTGACCTCATCTGCCGCGGCAACCGGGTCTACATGCGCACCACGGCCGGCGAGCAGCGGGTGGACGTGATCTACAAACGGATCGACGACGAATTCCTGGACCCGCTGCAGTTCCGCGCCGACTCCATGCTTGGCTGCCCCGGCCTGGTCAACGCCGCCCGCGCCGGCGGCGTCACGATCGCCAACGCCGTGGGCAACGGCGTCGCCGATGACAAGCTGGTCTACAGCTATGTGCCCGACCTCATCCGCTACTACCTGAGCGAAGAGCCCCTGATCGCCAACGTGGACACGTTCCGGCTGGAAGAGAAAGAGGCCCGGGAGCACGTCCTGGACCGCCTCGACGAGCTCGTGGTCAAGCCCGTGGACGGCTCGGGCGGCAAGGGCCTGGTGATCGGCCCGGACGCCTCCAGGGACGAACTCGATGCCCTGCGCAAGCGGATCATCGCCGACCCCCGCGGCTGGATCGCCCAGCCGGTGCTGCAGCTGTCCACCGTGCCCACGCTCAGCGGCGACAAGTTCGGCCCCCGGCACGTGGACCTGCGCCCCTTCGCCGTCAACGACGGCGAGGACGTCTGGGTTCTCCCCGGCGGACTGACCCGCGTGGCGCTCAAGGAGGGCTCGCTGATCGTCAATTCCAGCCAGGGCGGCGGCTCCAAGGACACCTGGGTCCTGGCGGATTCCCCGCAGGTCCCCGTCGAAGTGATCCCGCGGCCCAGCATCGCAATCCGCGAGCGGGTTTCGGTCTGGCCGGTGGAGAGCAACTGGCGCGACAGCCAGAAAGAACAGCAGCAGCAGCAGATTTCTGACGCGCAGGAGGTACCCGCGAATGCTTAGCCGTATTGCCGAGTCACTTTTTTGGATCGGCCGCTACGTGGAACGGGCCGACGGCACGGCCCGGATCCTCGACGTCCACCTCGAGCGGCTCAACCATCTGCCCATGGAGGAACAGCGCAGCGTCGCGCAGGAACTCCTCGCCGTCATGGGGGCCCGTGCGCAGAATGAGGATTTCGGCCTGCCGGAACTGCTCAATGCCCTCGCCTACGACAAGCAGAGTGCCACGTCCATTGCCGGCTCCCTCGGCGCGGCCCGGGAAAACGCCCGCCGCGCCCGCGAGACCGTCTCCTCCGGGCTCTGGGAAAGCCTGAACACGACCTACTACGGGCTGAACCAGCACCGCAAGGACGTGGTGGGTACCTACCGCTTCTGCAACTGGGTCCTGGAACGCACGGCCATGGTCAGCGGCCTGGCCGACACCACCGTCAGCCACGATGAGAGCTGGCAGTTCCTGGTCCTGGGCCGGTCCCTGGAGCGGGCCGACATGACCGCGCGCATGCTGTCCACACGCGATGTCCTCTCGGCCGGCATGTCGTGGGTGAACATGCTCCGCTGCGCCGGCGCGTACGAATCCTTCCTGCGGACCCGCCGGGCGGCGTTCGGGGACCAGCACGCGGCCGAATTCCTGCTCCTGGACAGGCTGTTCCCGCGGTCCATCGTCTACGCCCTGCGGGACGCCGACGAGTGCCTGGCGAAACTGGACCCCTCGGCCCAGCGCGTCGGCTTCATTAACGACGCCCGCCGGATTGTCGGCCAGGCCCGCACTTTCCTGGAGTTCCACCGCACCGATGACCTCATGTCGGAGCTGCCGGAGCACATGGAGCGTGTGCAAAAAGCGGTTTCGCAGGCCTCGGACGCCATTTCCCGTAAGTACTTCAATCAGGCAGACGAACTGGCCTGGGTGGGAGAAGTTTCATGACCCGGCTGAACATCGTCCACAAGACGGCGTACAAGTACAACAAACGCGTCACGCTGTCCTACAACGAGGCCCGGATGACCCCGCTGACGGACCCGCAGCAGGTGGTCCTGGAGTCCTCCATGAAGGTGTCGCCCTCGCAGGCGGCCATGAGCAGCTACCGCGACTACTGGGGCACGCGCGTGACGGCTTTCGACATGCAGATGCCGCACGAGCACCTCGAAGTCCTGTCCACCACCACCGTTGAGGTGCACCGGGTCGAGAAGATCGCAGCCGAGGCCGACATCGTGGGATGGGACGTCCTGGCCGCACCGGAGACGCTCAACCAGTTCAGTGACTGGGTTCCCCAGTCCCAGCTGACGAATCCCGGCTCTGAAGTGCTCGCCATCATCCCCGGAGTTGTGGAGGGAAAAACGCCGCACGAGGCGGCCATGGCAGTCTTTGCCTGGATGCGCGGCGAAATGACCTATATGAAGGGCTCCACCGGCGTGACCACCAACGCCGAGCAAGCCTGGAACCAGCGGCAGGGCGTCTGCCAGGACCTGGCACACCTCGCCATCGGCTCCCTGCGCAGTTGCGGTATCCCGGCCCGCTATGTGTCCGGCTACCTTCACCCCCGCTCGACGGCGGATCTCGGCGAGACAGTTGCCGGCCAATCCCATGCGTGGCTCGAGTGGTGGGACGGCGAATGGCGGAGCTGGGACCCGACCAACCACAAGCCGGCGGGGGACTTCCACGTCACTGTCGCCCGGGGCCGCGACTACCGCGACGTGCCGCCGCTCAAGGGCATCCTGTCCGGCGGCGGGGGATCGGCCCTCACCGTCAGCGTGGAGATCACCCGCCTGGCCTAAACCGTTGCGCTATCAGATCGGGCTGCCCTGAGGCCCTCAAAGCAGCCCGATCTGATAGAGCATGCGGTGCTTTGGGGGAGTTATTCGAGGCCGGAGCGGGTGGAGTCGTCCAACGGCGTCCACCACGTCTGCGGCGGTACCACCTTGAAGCGCCGGCCTGTGACGGTGTCCGCCGTGATCCGGACGAAGTGTTCCTTTTGTCCGGCCTGCCACGGGAACAGCAGCAGGCCCACCGTGTCCATGACTTCCTGGGGGTTCTGCACCGGCGCGGCCTGGCCTTTGACGACAACGCTCCAGGCGACGCCGGTGTCCGCGTTCACGCCGTCCGCTTCCAACGCCACCGGAGTGTCTCCGGTGGCCGCCTGCAGCTTGGTGCCCTCGGCGGTCCGGAAGACCAGGGTACCGTGGTCCACTTTGTAGTTGATGGGGAAGATGTCGGGGTGATCGTCCACCCAGACCGCAAGCCTGCCGACCGAGACGCTGCGCAATAATTGCCAGCATTCGTGAGTGGCCAGGTTTTCGACGGTGTGGGCCTTGTCCTTTGACTCGTGACTGCCCGGGCTCGACTCAGTACTCATGCCGGCGAGCGTACGCTGCCGGGGCTGGGGACGGCTAGGGCATATGGTCCCAGACGTCGGTTAAAACTGTGAATTCTGAGGCATTCCTGAGTTCTTCGCGGTATTCTGGCATAGGGCCGTCAGCGTCGACACGGGCCGGAGCGAGTGGGGGCAAAGATATGCAATCAACGGGTGAGGGTTCTGGCCATGCCGTATCCGAGCCAAATCCCGTGGTTGAGGAACTGCTGAAGGGGTTCGGCGCCCGGGCAGAAGAGCTGCTCCAATCCAAGGAACGCATGGCGGGGCTGCTGGAAGCGGTTGTCGCCCTGGCCGAGGACCTGAGCCTGGATGCCGTGCTGGAACGCGTGGTCGAATCGGCCTGCCGGTTGTTGCATGCACGCTTTGGTGCCCTGGGAGTCATCGGTGATGACCACGCGCTGAGCCACTTCATCACCGTGGGCATCGATGGCGAATTGTCGCGGCGGATCGGTCCGCTGCCCACCGGTCACGGCGTCCTTGGCCTCCTGATTACAGACCCCCGGCCGCTTCGGCTGCATGATCTGAGCAAGCACCTTGAAGCCTACGGGTTCCCAGCCCACCACCCTCCCATGCAGTCTTTCTTGGGGGTCCCGGTCCGTGTCCGGGAGGTCGTATTCGGAAACCTCTACCTCACGGAAAAGGAAGGCGGGGGCGACTTCACCGCCGAAGACGAAGCCTTGGCCGTCGCATTGGCGGCAGCCGCCGGCGTCGCCATTGAGAATGCCAGGCTCTACGACGACTCCCGCCGCCGGGCCCGCTGGCTGGAAGCCTGCATGGACGTCTCCGGGCTGATGCTGAGCACGGACCGCGACTACACCTCAGGCGGCCTGGACCCGATTGCCGGCCGCGCGCTCCAGGAGTCCGCGTCCGATCTCGCCCTGTTGGTGGCTCCCGCAGCCAACGGCGTTGACCACGTGGTGATCGGCGTTGCCGGTGGGCGCGGCGCGGCGTTTTCGGGAAAGTCATTGCATCTGGAATCAGGGCTCCTGGATAGTGTCCTTGAAGGCGGCGAGCCGGTGCTGTTCGACGACGCGTCGGAAGTGGTCGGGGAGGTCGACGCCGGAGTCACCGGTCCGCTGCTGGCGGTGGCACTGAGCACCCAAGGCGCCCACCATGGTCTCCTGCTGCTGGCACGGAACAAGGATTCGGTCCGCTACGCCCGGACGGACATCGAGATGGGGGCCGTCTTCGGCTCCCACGTTGCCCTCGCCTTGGAACTGTCCCGGGTGCACCGGCTGCGCGAAGAGCTCCTGGTCTTCACGGACCGCGACAGGATTGCCCGGGACCTGCACGACCTCGTCATCCAGCGGCTGTTCGCCGCCGGGCTGAGCGTGCAGAGCCTGACCCGGTTCACCAAGGACGAACTGGCGTGGGAGCGCATCCGCACCATCACAGGTGAACTCGACGAGGCGATCCGCAGCCTGCGCGACACCATCTACTCACTGAAGAGCAATATCGGCGATGCCGAATTGCTGAGCGGACGGATCCGTCGGGTCACGCGAAGTTCGGCGAAATCCATGCCCTTTGCACCGCGCCTGACCATCACAGGACCCGTGGATGCCGTGACTCCGGACAAGGCCGACAACGTCGTGGCTGTGGTTTCCGAAGGGCTCAGCAACGCCATCCGGCACTCCGGGGCGGATACCATCTCGGTCTCGGTGGCGGTCGTCAAGGGCCGCGTGACGGTGGTAATCAGCGACAACGGCGCCGGATTCGCCCAACCCGGAAAACGCAACGGGCTGAGCAATCTCGAGGACCGGGCACGCATGCTGGACGGCGAATGCACCATTACGAGCGCGCCCGACGCCGGCACCAGCCTGGAGTGGTCAGTGCCCCTCTAGCCCGGTGCCCCTCTAGCCGGCGCGCACGGAGGCTCCCGCAGGGAGGTTAGCGGACGCTGTGAGGCCGGGTGCCATCGCCGGTGCCTGCACCGGAGGCCACCGGAAATGCCGGGCTGGCGATGAAGACAGCGGCCTGGGTGCGTCGTTCGAAACCGAGCTTGGCCAGCAGCGATGACACATAGTTCTTGACGGTCTTTTCCGCCAGGAACATTTCGGCGGCAATTTGCCGATTGGTCAGCCCGCCGCCCACCAGCTCCAACACCTTGCGTTCCTGGGGCGTGAGGGATGAGGTGCGCGGGTCAACTTCCTCGGCCTCCACCAGGCTGTCCACGATGCCGGCGGCGACGTCTTCCTCGAAGAGAGTCTCGCCCGCTGCTGCCCGCCGCAGCGCTCCGATCAGGTCCGTGCCGCCGATCTCCTTCAGCACATATCCGCGCGCGCCGGCCAGCACGGCCCCGCGCAGGGCTTGTTCGTCGTCGAAGCTCGTCAGGATGATGCAGTTCAAGGACGGGTCCACCGACCGCACGTCCCGGCAGACCTCAATGCCGGTTCCGTCCGGCAAGCGGGCGTCCAGCACGCAGACATCGGGGTGCAGTGCGGGAATGCGGCGGGTCGCCTCCACCGCGGATCCGGAACTGCCGACCACCACGAAACCCTCGCCTTCGAGAAGTTCCTGCAGTCCGCGTCTGACGAGTTCGTGGTCATCGAGAATAAAGACGCGGATCACCGCCTGCACGCCATCAGGTGCAGCGAGACCTGCGTCTGCCCAGGCAATCATGGTTCTCCCGTCCGGCCGCTTGCGGGACCGCTCGATTCTGTAGTCATCGACTTCTGTGGTGCATGAACATCTGTGGTGCATTGACTACCCCAGCCTCTGCCATTCTTCTGCACTGCGGCGCCACGGACAAGGGTCATAGTGCCCAACGGGCCGCCTGCGGCCGCTGCACTGATCGCTTTCGGACGCGAGCTGGCTGGTGTGCTTGCATGACTTTTGGCCCTAGGCTCCCTGGCCGGGCGGAGGAAATCATGGGAGCGTCGCCATCTGGCGCAACAAGCTCGGCCGGCACGAGGACAAGGGTTAACCGATGAACGAAGCCAGGGACGTCCGCACGATCGTGGTAGGCGTTGACGGCTCGGACGCTTCGGTGTCGGCGTTACGGCATGCGCAGGGCCTCGCGGTGCCGCTGTCCGCCAAGGTCGTGGCRCTGGCGTGCTGGGACTACCCGCCGGTGTACGACGGCTACGTCGCCGTCGGCATCGAGGACTTCGACGTCCGGGCAGGGGAAATCCTGGCCGAGGCGGTGGTGAAGGCTTTCGGCCCGGACACCCCGGACAACGTCGAGGCCCGCCTCGTCCAGGGGCATCCCCGCCGGATGCTTATCGAGGAAAGCAAGTCCGCGGACATGCTCGTGGTGGGCCGCCGCGGCCACGGCGGGTTCGGCGGCCTGCTCCTGGGATCAGTCAGTTCCGCCTGCGTGGCGCATGCGCATTGCCCGGTACTGGTCGTTCACTCGCCAGAAAGCGACTGACGCCGGAATCCCTGCACGGAGCAATTCGAACCCACGTGATTCGAACCGTGTCCTATTCGACCCGCGAGCTATTCGAAGGAGGCGCGGCGCTGGTCCGAGAGGCGGGTGGCCCACACATCGGGCCTGTTGACCTTGAAGCGTCGCCCCGTCAGCGCCTTGGGAGCCACACGCACGTAGTACGGCTTGCCGCCGGGCTGCCACGGTTCCAGGAGCAGGGCATCCGCCTCGTCCTTGTCCGCCTGGTTCTCCATCAGTTCGGCTTCGCCGCGTGCCATCACGCTCCAGGCCGTCTCGTCGCGGGCGTCGTACCCGTCGATCTCGAATGCGACCGGCTTGCCCGTGATGGCGCCCCACAGCTTCGTGCCCCCGGAGGTGCGGAAGACAATCGTCCGCCGCTCCAGCACGAAGTTCACCGGAAAGATCTCCGGATGGCTGTCCACGATCAGCGCTACGCGCCCCACGACTTCGGCATCGAGCAGCGCCCAGCACTGGTCCATGGTCAGCGAGTAATCCGGCAGTGGCGTGGTTGTGTCCATGTGGAGCCACGTTACGTACCGGCCCGGACCCCGATTAGGGCCATAAGGCCTGCACTGCGCTCCTCACTGCACTGCACACCTCAGCGTGAGGCGCCACCCGGGTGCCTGTCACCAGGGGCTGGGCTTGTAGTCCTTCAGGAAGACGCCGTACTGGTCCTCGCCGGATTCGCCCATCACGATGGGGTCGTAAACGCGGGCGGCGCCGTCAACCAGGTCAAGGGGCGCGTGGAAGCCCTCTTCCATGAGGCGGACTTTGGTGTAGTGCGGCCGCTCGTCCGTAATCCAGCCGGTGTCCACGGCCGTCATCAGGATGCCGTCGGCGTCGAGCATTTCCTGGGCACTGGTACGGGTCATCATGTTCAGCGCAGCCTTGGCCATGTTCGTGTGCGGGTGCCCGGGGCCCTTGTAGGCGCGGGAGAACTGGCCTTCCATGGCGCTGACATTGACGATGTACTTCCGCCGCGCGGTGGAGCGCTTCATGGCGCCGCGCAGCCGGCTGACCAGCAGGAAGGGAGCCGTTACGTTGCACAGCTGCACTTCGAGCATCTCCAGAGGGTCCACTTCGTCCAGCACCTGGGTCCAGCTGTTGATCGTGGCGAGGTCCGGGACCAGCCCGCCGGCGTCGATGGCGGTGCCGGAGGCAATGCGCTCCAGCGACGCGGAGCCCGTGGAGAGGGCGAGGGAAGTGATTGCGTCCCCGGCCAGGACGGGATGGTCGAACACGCTGCTGGCAAGGGCAAGCGGGTGCTTGTCGTGGGCGTGGCCGAACGTGACGAGTTCCGGGCCCCCGTTGGCAGCCTGGAGAGCGGCTGGCAGCGGCTCGTCCTCTGCGTCGACGAGGGGCTTGTAGGCGTTGCCGGAGCGCCGCACCGTCTGGGCCGCATTGTTGATGATGATGTCCAGCGGCCCTGCGGCATCGAGGGAATCCGTCAGGGCCATTACCTGGGACGGGTCGCGGAGGTCGATGCCCACGATCCGGATCCGGTGCAGCCAGTCGGTACTGTCCTCCATCGCGGCGAAGCGGCGGGCGGCGTCCTTGGGGAACCGGGTGGTGATGGTGGTGTGGGCGCCGTCCCGGAGGAGCCGGAGCGCGATGTACATGCCGATCTTTGCCCGGCCGCCGGTCAGCAGGGCTCTGCGGCCGGTCAGATCGGTGCGGGCGTCGCGCTTGCTGTGGCTGAACATGGCGCACTCGGGACACAGCTGGTGGTAGAAGGCGTCCACTTGGGTGTAGTGCTGCTTACAGATGTAACACGGCCGGGACCTGATGAGATGGCCGGCGATCTCCCCGGTCGCGGACGTGGCGAGCTTGTTGCCGCGCGTCTCGTCGTCGATCCTGTCGGGGGCCGCCGTCGCCGTCTGGGCGATCACGGCGCGGTCCGCCTCGGCGATCTCATCGCGCTTGCTGACCCGCCGGTGGCGCTTGACGGCCTTGAACATCTTCCCGGTGGCGCGGCGCACGGAAAGGTAGTCCGGGTGTTCCTCGTCATAGGCGTGGATCGTGTTCAGGACCTTCAGGCAGGCCTGGATTTCCTCCGGGGTCAGCTCGGCCAAGCCGGGCCCGGCAAGACCAGACTCGGCAGAGGGAAGATCGGAGGACAGATCGGGGGAGCTCATTGCCCTAATTTTACAGGGTGCGGGGACCCGGCCTGACCGCAGCGCCGGGCCCCCGCCTGACTATGCCGTGGGCGATTGCTTGGCCGGTGCGTCCGCGCCGACCGCGGCGGCCTGCACGTGGACAACCTTGTCCACGGACTCCCGCAATTCGGGCCAGCTCTCCGTCGCGGTGCGGACGGCATCCGGCACCAGGCGGAGGTTGGCCGCAGAGAGCGCCCGTTCCGAATCGCTCGGGTCCGGGACCACCTGCCCCTTGGACAGGACCGTAATTCCGGAGTCGGTGACCTTGAACCCGCGGGCGCGGTCCAGTTCGGGGTCGAGCCCGATAGCGGCCCCGGCCGGAACCTTGACGTTCTTGTCGATGATGGCGCGTTTGATGACAGCGCCTTCGCCGACATTGACCTTGTCCATCAGTACCGAGTCCAGGACCCGGCTTGCGGTGCCGACGTAGACGTCATTGGAGAGCACGGACCCCTCCACAATGCCGCCAGAGACGACGACACCGCTGGCCACGATGGAATCCAGTGCCGTACCCACAGTGTTGGACTTGCCGCGGACAAACTTGGCCGGCGGCGAAATGCTCTGGCGGGTGTAGATCGGCCACTCAGAGTTGTAGAGGTTGAAGACCGGAACGGGGGAGATCAGGTCCATGTGGGCGTCGTAGAACGAATCGATGGTGCCGACGTCGCGCCAGTAGGTGCGGTCCCGTTCGGTGGACCCGGGAATGTCGTTGAGGGTGAAGTCGTAGACGCCGGCCTCACCCTGGTTCACGAAGTAGGGAATGATGTCCCCGCCCATGTCGTGCTTGGTGTCGAGGCGCTCGGCGTCCACGTGGAGGGCTTCGACCAGGGCATCGGCGTCGAACACGTAGTTGCCCATGGAGGCCAGGAACTGGCTGGGGTCGGCCGCGAGGCCGGGCGTCGAGGACGGCTTCTCGACGAACGCGGCAATTTTCTCCGGGTTGTCCGCATCCGTTTCGATCACGCCGAACTGGTCCGCCATGTGCAGAGGCTGGCGGACGGCGGCGACTGTGGCTTTGGCCCCGCTGGCGACGTGCTGCGCCACCATCTGGGAGAAGTCCATCCGGTAGACGTGGTCTGCGCCGACCACCACCACGATGTCGGGATTGGCGTCATGAATGAGGTTTAGGGACTGATAGATGGCGTTTGCGCTGCCGAGGAACCAGCTCTTGCCGACGCGCTGCTGGGCCGGAACCGAGGCCACATAGTTGCCCAACTGGGTGGACATGCGCCACGTTTCGGAAATGTGCCGGTCAAGGCTGTGGGACTTGTATTGCGTCAACACCACAATTTGTAGATAGCGGGAATTCACAAGATTTGAAAGGGCAAAGTCAATTAGCCGGTAGCTTCCGGCAAACGGGACACCAGGCTTGGCCCGGTCCGCCGTCAACGGCATGAGCCGGTTTCCCTCGCCACCTGCGAGGACAATTGCCAAAACTCTCTTTTGATGCGGCATGGTGATAGCTCCTGAACGCCTTCGTTACTCCCCAATACAGTCCGGCATGCCCGAACGTCTTCACACTAGATCAGTTCCACCGTAACGACTACCTTGGTGCATGTGCGAATAGATATTGTGACCAAAGAATTCCCGCCGGAAATATACGGCGGCGCCGGGGTCCATGTGGCCGAGCTCAGCAGGGTGCTGGCCCAACGCGTGGATCTTCAGGTGCGTGCCTTCGGCGCGCCCCGCGAGCCCGGGTATCACGGAGCGACCGTCACGTCGTATTCCGTGCCCGACGACCTGGGCTCAGCAAACGCCGCCATCCAGACCCTCGGGGTGGACCTGAGGATCGTTCCGGACATAGCCGGCGCGGACCTGGTCCACTCCCACACCTGGTATGCCAACATGGCCGGACACATCGCGTCCCTGCTCCACGGCATCCCGCATGTCCTCAGCGCCCACAGCCTGGAACCGCTGCGCCCGTGGAAGGCCGAGCAACTCGGTGGCGGATACGCGGTGTCCTCATGGGTGGAAAAGACCGCCTACGAGGCCGCTGCCGCCATTATCGCGGTCTCTGAAGGGATGCGGCAGGACATCCTGCGCAGCTATCCCGACGTGGATCCGGCCAAGGTCAAGGTGGTCCATAACGGCATCGATGTCAGCCAGTGGAACCGGGACGAATCTGATGACATCATCCGTCCGCTCGGGATCGATCCGGAGCGCCCCAGCGTTGTTTTTGTGGGCCGGAACACCCGGCAGAAGGGCGTACCCTACCTGCTGCGGGCCGCCGCCAAGCTCCCGGCCGACGTCCAGCTGGTGCTGTGCCTCGGTGCCGCGGACACTCCGGAACTGGCGGCCGAGACGGCACGCCTGATCGAGGAGCTCCAGAGCCAGCGCAGCGGCGTGATCCTGATCGAGCGGATGCTGCCCCGCAACGAGGTCATCCAGGTGCTCAGCCACGCGACCGCGTTCGCGTGCCCGTCCATTTACGAACCGCTGGGCATCGTCAACCTGGAGGCGATGGCGTGCGGTGCCGCCGTGGTGGCCAGCGCCACCGGCGGTATTCCGGAGGTCGTCGAGCACGGCAAGACCGGGCTGCTTGTTCCGATCGAGCAGGTCACGGACGGCACCGGCATCCCGCTGGACCCGGAGAAGTTCGTCACCGACTTTGCCGAGGCCCTCATCGAAGTGGTGTCCGATCCTGCCCGGGCGCGCGCCATGGGCGAAGCCGGCCGGCGCCGGGCCGAGGAGCACTTCTCCTGGGAATCGATCACGGAGACCACGCTTGAGGTTTACCGCTCGGTGCTCAACGAGGGCTCCTGACCCGCATCTGAACGGCAATCGACGACGGCGCCGCCCCTGCTGAGGCGGCGGCGCCGTCGTCGTAATTCGGCTGGGTCAGGCGCCGTGGGCCTTTGTGCCGTGGGTTTTCGTGTCGTGGGCCTTTGTCACCCGGGCCGCGCGGGCGAGCAGGATCTTTTCGTCCAGGGGTGCCTGGCCGCTGGCCCGCTGCTTCCGGAAGTAGTCCCGGGCCTCGTCCTGGCGGACTTTCTCCGCGCCGGTGGAGATCTCCGCGCGGAGGTGCTCCGGTCCGTAGCCGAAGGCGTCCACCAGGTCCACGGCGTGCGGGCGGATCTTCACGAGCAGGCGGTTGATGTATTCGCCCACGGTGCGTCCGCGCTGCATCGACAGCCTGCCGTTCATGAGGTACCAGGACAGGTTCTTCTCGATCAGGGACAGGCCGAACAGATCACGCAGCCACGTCAGGACCTTGTGCGTGCCCGGGTCGCTGACTTTCCCGAGGGCCTCGGTAAAGGCCTCCCACTGCAGCAGCTCCGCATGGGCCTGGGCGGCCTCGATGAGTTCGTGCTGGTGCGCGTTGAACAAGGCGGCGCCCTGCTGCTGCGGGAGCCGGTTGGCACCCTTGAGGGCCGTGGCCACCTCCGCGACCATGGTCTGGACGCGGTCCGTCAGCAGGGTCCGCTGGCTTGCTTCGTCCTTGATCGCCAGGGCCGCTTTCTGCACTGATCCGGTGTCCGCCACGAACTGGGCGACGCCGCGCAGTCCGGTGCGGTGGATCGCGACACCGGTGGCCTGGCCCACGACGTAGCGKGCCAGCACGCCGAAGTTCACGGTGCGGAATTCCTTGGCGTAGTCGGCCAGCAGCCGCTTGGCGACCAGCTGCAGCAGGACCGTGTTGTCGCCCTCGAAAGTGGCGTACACGTCCAGGTCGGCGCGGAGCGAGGCGAAACGGTTCTCGATCAGGAACCCGGCGCCGCCGCAGGCCTCGCGGCATTCCTGCAGGGTATCGAGTGCGTGCCAGGTGCTGAGCGGTTTGAGTGCCGCGGCCAGGGTCTCGAGGTCCTGGCGGTCCTGGTCGGTGCTGTGACGGCCGGAGAAGACGTCGTCGAATTTCTGCAGCAGCTGGTCACTGGCGAAGCTCGCGGCGTACGTGGTGGCCAGCCGGGTGAAGAGCCGGCGCTGGTGCCGCTGGTAGTCCAGCAGGACTTCTTCGTCGGTCTGCGAGGAGGCGTTGAACTGCCGGCGTTCGGTGGCGTACTGGATGGCGGTTTTCAGGGCCAGTTTCGACGCCGTCACGGCGGCGCCGTCGAGGGAGACCCGGCCCTGGACCAGCGTGCCGAGCATGGTGAAGAAACGGCGGCCCGGACTGCCGATGGGGGACGTGTAGGTGCCCTCAGGGTCGACGTCGCCGTAGCGGTTCAGGAGGTTGGTGCGGGGGATCCGGACCTGGGTGAAGTGCAGCCGGCCGTTGTCGATGCCGTTCAGGCCGCCCTTAACGCCGTCGTCGTCGCCGCCGATGCCCGGCAGAAATTCCTTGGTTTCGGGGTCCCGCAGGTCCATGTAGAACGCGTGCACGCCGTGGTTGACGCCCTTGGTGACCAGTTGGGCGAACACGACGGCGGCCAGGCCGTCGGTGGCGGCGTTGCCGATGTAGTCTTTCCACGCGGCCCGGAACGGCGTGTGGACCACGAACTCCTGGGCCGCGGCGTCGTAGGTGGCGGTGGTGGCAATGCTGGCCACGTCCGAACCGTGCCCGGTCTCCGTCATGGCGAAGCAGCCCGGAATGTCCAGGCTCATGATGCCGGGCAGCCACTTTTCGTGGTGTTCGGCGGTGCCGAGGTGGTTCACCGCGGAGCCGAACAGTCCCCACTGGACACCGGCCTTGATCTGCAGCGACGGGTCGGCGATGACCAGCTCCTGGAAACCGGCCACGTTCCCGCCGTGATCATCCGAGCCGCCCACGGACGTGGGGAATGCGCGGTGAACGGCGCCGTTGTCCACCAGGATCCTGAGCTGTCCGAACGCGCGCTGGCGATGCTCGGTGTGGGTCAGGCCCTCGATCTTGTGCAGTTCCGGGCGGCCGGCGAGGCCCCTGGACTTCAGCCGGATATCGGCCCACTTGCCGAGGAGCTGTTCGCCAAGGGCCGCGACGTCGACGGCGGGCGCCTCAGGGGAGCTGGGTTCGGCGCCGGAACGGCCGGCCGTTGTGGCTGCCGGCGTCGTGGTGTGGCGAGATGCGTTGCCGGTGGTGCGGTCGGCTAGTTCAGTCATGTCGTTTCCTTCTGTGGTTCTGACAATCTTTAGTGCTGACAATTCAGTTCGTCGGCGCGGGCCGGCGTGCCGCGTTACAGCGTGCCCTGGCCTGCCGGGTCCGCCGGTGCTGGCGAGGGCGTCTGCAGCTCGGGCGCGATCCCGAAGCAGAGCCAGTCCGTGATCTGCCGAGCCATGGCTTCCTGGTCCGGTTTACCGGGTCCGGGCGGGCTGGCGAGCCATTGCTCTCCGGCGTTCCGCACCAGGCCGATCGCGGCATTGGGCCAGTAGCCGATCACGGCTTCCTTGTCCGGGCCGCCGCCCAGATGGCTGCGCATGGGCCGGGCAATCATGTCGCTGATGGCGGCGAAGAAGTGGCTCAATGCACCGGCTGTGGAAATGGGCGGGCTGGCGGTATCCGCTTCGCCGGGGGCGTAGCGCGTGACGAAGGTGTAGACATTCGGGCTGGTCTCGGCCATCTGCAGGTAGGCGGACACCATGGCGAACAGTCCTTCACGGGGCGTCTGGGCGCTCTGGGCCGCCTCCTGGATGCGCCGCTGCATCTGGCTCAGGACCACTTCGCCCACGGCCTGCTGGAGTCCGGCCTTGTCGCCGAAATAGCGGTAGAACACAGACTTTGAGGTTCCCGCGGCTGCGGCAATGTCCTCCATCGACGCTTCACTGCCAAGGGCGTGCACAGCCCTCCGGGCCGACTTGATGAGCTCCCGCCGCCGTTCCTCGCGGTGGGATTGCCAGCGGGAAGCGCGGCCGTCGACGGCGGCCTGCCCGGCGGGCGGGGTGTCGTTGGGGATGTTCACGATACCCAGCGTATCAGGTACGCTGGGTATCGGTAATCGCTTTGATCGAAGGAGACAGCCCATGTCCGTCAACGGACCGTCAGTGCCCCGCCCCCAACCAGCCGCCAAACCAGCCGCCGGAACATCCGCCGCGGGGCCCGCCGCGGGGCCCGCCGCCGGGGCGGCCGCAGTGACGACACAGCACGTCGGCGCGGCATCGGCGCAGCTCCGCAGGGCTGTGGTGGTGGGCGGTAACCGCATCCCCTTTGCCCGGACCGGCGGCGCGTATACCAAGTCCTCCAACCAGGACATGCTCACCGCCGCCCTGGACGGGCTGATTGCCCGCTTCGGCCTTCAGGACGAACGGATCGGGGAAGTCGCGGCCGGAGCCGTCCTCAAGCACTCCCGCGACTTCAACCTCACCCGGGAGGCCGTGCTGGGCTCGGCCCTCTCTGCCGAGACCCCGGCGTACGACCTCCAGCAGGCCTGCGCCACCGGCCTGGAAACGGTGCTCGGCCTGGCGAACAAAATCAAGCTGGGCCAGATCGATTCCGCGATAGCCGGCGGCGTCGACTCCGCCTCTGACGCCCCCATCGCGGTCAGCGAGGGACTGCGCGAGGTGCTCCTGGACCTCAACCGTGCCAAGACCGTGTCCCGGAAGCTGCAGGTCCTCAGCCGGCTCCGGCCCAAGGATCTGGCCCCCGATGCCCCGAACACGGGGGAGCCGCGTACCGGACTGTCGATGGGCGAGCACCAGGCGCTGACCACCGCGCAGTGGAAGATCACCCGCGAGGCCCAGGATGAGCTCGCCTTCAACAGCCACCGGAATCTTGCCGCGGCCTTCGACGCCGGCTTCTTCGACGACCTCCTGACCCCTTACCGGGGACTGAGCCGGGACTCTAACCTGCGCGCCGATACGAGCCTGGAGAAACTGGCCACACTCAAACCCGTTTTCGGCAAGAACCTGGGTGCCGAAGCGACCATGACGGCCGGCAACTCCACCCCGCTGACCGATGGTGCCTCCACCGTGCTGCTCGCGTCCGAGGAGTGGGCCGACGCCCACGACCTCCCCAAGCTCGCCGCGGTGGTCGACGGCGAGGCGGCCGCCGTCGACTTTGTCCACGGCAAGGACGGGCTGCTCATGGCGCCGGCATTCGCGGTGCCCCGGCTGCTCGCACGCCACAATCTCACCCTCGCCGACATCGACTTCTTCGAGATCCATGAGGCCTTCGCCGGCACGGTGCTGAGCACCCTGGCCGCGTGGGAGGACGAGGACTTCGGCCGCACCCGCCTGGGCCTGGACGGCGCCTTCGGCAGCATCGACCGGACCAAACTGAACGTCAACGGCTCCTCGCTGGCCGCCGGACACCCGTTTGCTGCCACGGGCGGCCGGATCGTGGCGTCGCTGGCCAAAATGCTGCACGCCCAAGGCCAGGTCAACGGGCGCCCGGCCCGCGGGCTGGTGTCCATTTGCGCCGCCGGCGGCCAGGGCGTCGTCGCAATCCTCGAAGCACTCTAGGGAGAATCGGATGAGCGACAAATACACCCAGTTCGTCAGCCACGGACTCGGCAAGGACATCGCCAAGCGGCTCGGCCTCCCGCAGCCGGTGGCCCTCCGGCGGTACCAGCCCGGCCGCCCCCTCATCGAAGGGCCCTTACTGGTCCAGGGATCAACCGGCGGCGCGGACGAGCTCGCCGCCACACTCCTGTCCTGGAACCTCGATGTCCGCCGTCACGCGATACCCAAGGAAAAGCTCGGCGCCATCATCCTGGTACTGGACGAACTGGCCCACCCCGGCGACCTCGAAAAACCCGTCCTCACCACGGCCGCCTCGCTGCGCGATCTTGCCCCGAACGCCCGCCTCATCACCGTGTCCCGCACGGCAGACTCCGCGCCGGGGCCGGCAACGGCAGCGGCCCGGCAGGGCGTGGACGGTCTCCTGCGGTCTTTGGCGAAGGAACTCCGGGCCGGCGCCACCGGCAACGGCATCCTGCTCGGGGACGGCGCACGGCCTACGAGCCCCGCGACGCTGGGGGCGTTGAGGTTCTTCCTGTCGGGCCGCTCGGCGTTTGTGGACGGGCAGTTCCTGACCGTCAGCTCCGACGCCGGGCAGCTGCCCGGGGACGTCGGGAAGCCGCTGGCCGGCAAGGTGGCCGTGGTGACCGGCGCCGCCCGGGGAATCGGGGCCGCGATCGCCCGCACCCTGTACCGCGACGGCGCCACGGTCATCCTCGTCGACATCCCGGCGGCCGGGGACCATCTTGCTGAGGTGGCCAACGAGGTCCACGGGACGGCCCTGCAGCTGGACATCAGCCGCGACGACGCCGGCCAACGGATCATCGACCACGCCGCGGCACGGCACGGCCGGCTGGACATCGTCATCCACAATGCCGGGATCACCCGTGACAAGCTCCTGGCCAACATGGACGCGGGCCGCTGGAACTCCGTGATCGCCGTCAACATCGCCGCTCAACTGCGGATCAATGAGGCGCTCCTGGCCTCGGAGCATTTCCGCGGCTCGCCCAGGATTGTGTCCGTGGCCTCCACCAGCGGCATCGCCGGAAACCGCGGCCAGACCAACTATGCCGCGTCCAAGGCCGGCGTGATCGGCATGGTCCGTGCCACGGCGCCGCTGATCGGCGGGCGCGGCGGGTCCATCAACGCCGTCGCTCCGGGGTTCATCGAAACCGAGATGACCGCCCGGATCCCCTTCGCGACCCGCGAAGTGGCACGGCGGCTCAACTCCCTGCAGCAGGGCGGCCAGCCCGGCGACGTCGCCGAGGCCATCGCGTTCCTGGCCAGCGACGCTGCCGGCGGGATTTCCGGCGAGGTGCTGCGCGTCTGCGGGCAGAACCTGGTGGGCGCATGAGCGGTTCCCAGACCGTCATCCTCGGCGAGATGCCGGCCCTGTCCAAGCTCTACGTCAACGCGGCGGCCGCGGCGGCGCGGCGACGGGTTCTGGGCACCCACGGCGGCACCGAGCTGCCGGCCTACACCCACGAGGTGCGCGGCGTGAAGGCCGACGTCGCCAACCTGACGGCCTACCAGCACCTGATCGGCGAGAGCGCGAGCGATGTCCTGCCGGCCGGCTTTATCCATGCCCTGGCGTTTCCGCTGGCCATGAGCGTGCTGAACCGGGACGATTTTCCGCTGCCCCTGCTGGGCATGATCCACCTCAGCAACACGGTGGTGCAGTCCGCGCCGGTCCTGTTCACCCAGGCCCTGGATATCCGGGCCCGGGTGCAGGACCTGCGCGGACACCGGGCAGGCACGCAGCTCGATGTCGTGGCAGAGGTCCGTGCCGCCGGCCAGGACGCCGTCCGCTGGCGCGGGGTCTCGACCTACCTGGCCAAAGGGGTGTTCCTGCCCGGGATCGACAAGACCTCGGTGCCGTTGACGCTGCCGCCGTTCTCGGTGCCGGACCCCACGGCCCTGTGGCAGCTGGGCGTTGACACCGGGCGGGCCTACGCGGCTGTGTCCGGCGACTTCAACCCCATCCACCTGAGCGTCCTGACTGCCAAGGCTCTCGGTCAGCGGCGGTCCCYTGCCCACGGCATGTACCTGGCGTCCCGGGCGCTGGCCGACGTCGGCGCCGTCAGGGGGGACTCGTTCCGCTGGGACGTCGCCTTCGAAGCGCCCGTGTTCCTGCCGGCCCGCGTGGCGCTGGACATCAGCACGGTGCAGGCCGACGGGGGCCCATGGCAGCGCTCCGACTATGTGGCGTGGAACCCGCTGTCCGGGCGCCGGCACTTCAGCGGTTCTGTCGCGGCGCTGCCGTAGCCGGGCCCGGGACGAATCTCCCGGGCCGGGACAACCCAGCCCCCGCCGCCGCCGTCCGTTCCGTCGGGCCTGCCCAGCGGGCGGACGCCGCGCGTTTGCCTAGCTTGCAGGCGTGTTGGCCGGTTCTGCCTCCGGCCGGCCCGGCGTGGCGACGCGCAGCATGCGGTGGAGGCTCACGAGGATGGATTCCACCGCGCTCGGGGCGTCCCTGCTGTGCTGTTCGGCGGCAAGCCGGGCCGTCAGCTCGTTGATGGCCGCGTCGGCGGAGCGGGCCAGTTCGGCCTGGCGTTCCGGCTGTTCTTCCTCCAAGGCACGCAGCACGTCCCCGACGGAGGCCATGGCGTCCCCGAGGGGCGCCGCGTAGGCGTCGGGGACCACGAACGGGGTGTCATGGTCCCAGATGACGTCCGAGAGCACCTGGGTCACGTCCTGGACGTGGAAGGTCAGCCGCTCGAGGTCCCGCAGGTTCCGGTAGTCGAGCTCCATATCGCGCGGATGCAGGTGGCGGCGGGGATTGGCCTGGCGGCTCGCATCGGCCTTCTCGACGGCGAGGCGCACGGAGCGGGCGTGGGCTGCGAGCGCCTCCGAGCGGCGGGACCAGTCCTGATGTTCCGGCGGCCAGCTTTCCTTGAGGGCCTTGCCCATGTCCCAGAGCTGCTGGGCGAGCGCCTGGCGCAGTTCCGCGATACTCAGGGCCGCGGCCCGGAAGTGCAGCGGCGGGAAGACCAGCAGGTTCACGATGATGCCCACCGTGACGCCGACGCCCATCTGGAAGAGGTACCCGAACGAGAACGAGTCCGGATTATGGCCGCCGACCAACAGCACCAGAAGCGCCGCCGTCGGGATCCAGTCCCGGCCCGAACCGATCTTGGGCAGGCCGGCAAGAATAACGCCCAGGCCCATGACCACCGCGACCGTCCACGGAGATGGCGCGCCGAGGCTGAACAGCATGAACGCAAGACCGACGCCGATCGCCAGTCCGACGAGCGTCTGTACGCCCTGGCGCATGGAACCGGCAACGTTCTCGTACATGGCCACCAAGGCGCCGAGCGGGGCGTAGTACGGATACTCGGCGGCGGAGCCCGGCATGAAGGGGGCGATCGCGAAGGCGATGCCCGCGGCCAGCCCTGCCTTCAGGGCCAGCTGGAGCCGGGGCCACAGCACGGCCGCGGCGACTGCGCTGCCCGCGGTTCGGGTCCATCGGCGCAGCGGGGAGGGCGGGCTGCCGACAGTCTTTTCTGGAAGGGCCATTCGGCTCACCCTAGGGCCGGGAGGCTCCTGCGACAACTGGACGAACCCCGGGAGGCGCCGAAGGAACCGATGCGGACCCGCTCAGGACGCGGCGTGGGCGGCCCGCCGCACCGCCGCGGACAGCCGCTGGGCCCGGCCCCCGGTCCTGCCCTCTTCGCTGCGGCGGGGCACATACCCGAACCCGAGGCCGTAGCCGGGATCCGCGAAGCCGAGGGCAGCGTTGGCGCCCTCGTGTCCGAACGCCAGATGGCTGCCGAAGTTCCGTCCCGGCTGGGGTTTCATGAACACCACGGCGAAGGCGTTGTCCGAGCCGGAGCAACGGTCCAGTCCCCAGACCTGCTCCGCGGCCATGAGATCGATGGTGGCCGGGTTCAGGAACGCGGGGCTGCCGTCCACCCCCGTTGTGGCGGCGGCATAGAGCCTGGCCAGCCCGTCGGCTGACCCCACACCTCCGGCGCTACTCATCCCCGAGGCGCGCACTGACCGATGGTTGGGCAGCTCCATGATGGTGCTGACCGGCGCGTTGCTGACCAGGCCATCGAGGCTGAGCGGGTCCAGCCACGGCTGGGCCGGGTCGGGATCGTAGAGTACCTCGCGGTATCGCGGTTCCTGGTCCTCAGGCAGGCCCAGGAAGAAGTCAATGCCCCACGGGTGGCGGATGCGTGCGTCGTAGAGCCCCTGGAGCGGCATCCCGGAGATACGGCGGCAAAGCTCCTCCATCAGGATCCCCATGGTCAGTGCGTGGTAGCCGAAGGCCGTGCCCGGGCGCCACAGCGGCGCCGAGGCCGCGAGACGCCGTGCCGCGGCGGGCGTGGTGAACTCCGCCAGCGGAAAACCGCCGACGACGCCGGGCAGCCCCGCCTGATGGGACAGGGCCTGCCGCACGGTGAGCCGGTCCTTGCCCTGGACGCCGAACTCCGGCCAGTAGGACGCGACGGTCCGGTCAAGGTCGAGCCGGCCGTCCTGGACGAGGAGGGCGATCACGAATGCGGCGACTCCCTTGGAACAGGATTAGGTGCCAGTGATGTCCCCTGGCGCGAAGCCCGGGCCGCCGTAAAGGTCCACCACCTTGGTGCCGCGGCGGTAGACGGACAGTTGCGCGCTGTAGCCCGCGTCATCGGACAGGAAGGAGTCGAAGAGCTCACGAACTTCCGCGAATTCGGGGRTGGCAAGGCCGGTCGAGACGGTCCGCGCTGATGTGTCCACAGCTCCCGTCTCCACAGCTCCGCTTGCCGTGCCCCACCCCGGCTCCGCGCCGGCCGCTGCCGGCATCAGGCTGCGCCGTGTCCCGGGGCGACCTCTTCACCGGCGCGGACCGGTCCGGGAGCCGTGCCGTCGCCGAACGGCCGGCCGCCCAGCGCTTCGCGGCCGTGTTCTGAGAGCCAGTTGCCCAGTTCAGGTCCGCGCGGGACCACTCCGGTGGGATTGATGTCCTCATGGACGATGTAGTAGTGCTCCTTGATCTGCACAAAGTCGGTGGTGTCACCGAACCCGGGCGTCTGGAATAGGTCGCGGGCGTAGGCCCACAGGACCGGCATCTCGCTGAGCTTTTGCCGGTTGCACTTGAAGTGGCCGTGATACACGGCGTCGAAGCGGGCCAGCGTCGTGAACAGGCGGACATCTGCCTCCGTGATGGTGTCGCCCACCAGGTAGCGTTGCCCGGCCAGGCGGTCTTCGAGCCAGTCGAGAGCCGTCCAGAGCCGATCGTAGGCGGCGTTATAGGCCTCCTGGGAACCGGCGAAGCCGCACCGGTAGACCCCGTTGTTCACTTCGGTGAAGACGCGCTTGTTGACGGCGTCGATTTCTTCCCTCAGGTGCTCCGGGTACAGCTCCGGCGCACCGGCCCGGTGATACTGCGCCCACTGCGTGGAAAAGTCGAGCGTGATCTGGGCGAAGTCGTTGGTGACGACCTGCCCGCTGGGCACGTCCACGATCGCCGGGACGGTAATCCCTCGGGGGTAGCCGGGGAAGCGGCGGAAGTACGCGTCCTGGATGCGCTCAATCCCGAGGACGGGGTCCCTGCCATCCGGGTCGAGGTCGAACGTCCAGGACCGGGCGTCGTGGGTGGGACCGGGCTGGCCGAGGGAGATGACCTCTTCCAGCCCGAGCAGCCGGCGCACGATCACCGTGCGGTTGGCCCACGGGCAGGCACGCGCCGCGATGAGGCGGTAGCGGCCAGGCTCCACCGGCCAGCCGGGCTCGCCGTTGCGGCCCGCGCCGCCGTCCCGGGTGATCCGGTCCTCAATGTAGTTGGTGTCCCGGGTGAATTCCTCGCCGCCGGTCACGTAGGCGCCCTTGGTGCTGAATCCCGGATCGTCGGTGTGGGTTCTCTGGCTCATGGTCCCAGCCTAAGGCCGGGCACTGAACGGTCCGAACACTGTTGCGCACTACATGGCGGTGAACACCGGCGCCATGGGCTGCCAGGCAAACCACCAGGCGCCGGCCACCACGGCGGCGAAGAGCGCAATCCATACCGCGGCGGGGACGGAGGTGGCCCGGGCCAGCAGGTAGGCGTCCGACGTCGGGAGCCTGTCGCGGTGCCGCAGATGGACGTTCGCCAGTTTGCCGAGATCCCTGACGGCCGCGACCAGGAGCGCCAGGCCCAGCACGATCATCACGTGAGCGTTGAACGCCGGCGGCACAAACAGCACCAGGAGCGCCGAGCCCAGCACGGCGGCGGCAGTGATGAGGAGGCCGACGCCGTTGCGCAGGAACAGGAATGACGCCAGGAGGATCAGCGTGCCCACCGACATCGCGGCGGGTCCCCAGCCGTTGAATCCGCACCAGACCATCACTGCACCAACGACGGCGGGCACGGGGTAACCCCAGAAGGTCGACCAGGCGGCGGAGAGCCGGCTCCGGCTGTAAGTCGTGGTGGTGCCGGAGTGGTCCAGGCCCAGCCGGATGCCCCCGAGCCGCTGGCCGGAGGTGAGGGCGGCGAACGCGTGTCCGAGTTCGTGGGTCACGGTGGCGAGCAGACCAAAGTAGCGCCAGGTCTGGCGCGGCAGGGACACGGCGACGGCCAGCAGGATCACCGCCACGAGCTCGGTACTGGTCACGTGCGGGCTGGGGGTGTGGGTGAACCCGGCAACGATCCGCTCCCACCACGTCAGGGCCAGGTTCGGTTCCACCGGGAGGCCGTGGCGGGTCATGTCCTGCCCGAGGCATGCTCGATGCAGTACGCCGTCCAGGGCCTGGCCTCCAGCCGGCCCTCGGGGATCGGGGCGCCGCACACTGCGCAGATCCCGTAGGTGCCCTCTTCCATCCGGGAAAGGGCGGCATCGATCTGCGCCAAGGAGGCCCGGCTCTGTTCCAGGAGCGCGGATGCCTGGGACAGCTCGAAGGCGATGGTGGTGCCCTCGGGATCGTGCTCGTCGTCGACATTGGAGTCCCGGCGGGCGGCATTGACCGAGGTGATGTCTTCGCGGAGAGCGGGCAGGAGGGCAAGCTTCCGGTGACGTTCCTCGTGCAGCAGGATCCGGAACCGTTCGACGTCAACCATAGAGTGCAAGGCTAGCGCGGGCGCTGTGGCGGCGCCTAAACGGTCGGAAGGGCCTTTCCGCGCCGCGGGCAGTGTCCGTGGTGGTACCCGTCCATCGGTCCTGCGTTTGCGGCCGCCGTGGAGGGACTCGAAGAACTGGTAGGTGAATCGCACATCCACGGAGGGGGCGCGGGGCGCGGAGGCAGCGTCTAGAGTGGGCGCATGGCGGACCAGACGCATCCCGAGACCACCGAAAACCCCGCAAACCCGGAATACGCAGGTTCACCTGGAAGTCCCGGGAACCCCGGGGTCACTGACATGGCTGACGCACTGCTGCGCGAACTCGCCGCGGCCCATGGCGTGGACACGAGCTACTGGGGCTGGGACGGAGTAGAGCACTCCGTGGCCGCCGGAACGCTGCGGGACGTGCTGGCGGCCCTCGGTGTCCCCGCCGACGGGCTCCAGGAGCAGCAGCGCTCCCTGGCCGAGTCCCGGCTGGCACCGTGGCGGCGCACCCTCCCGCCGGTTCTTGTGGTGAGGGAGGGACGGGAGACCCCCGTGGATGTCCATGTCCCGCACGGCAGCGGTGTCCGCGTCTGGATCGATGCCGAGGACGGCAGCAGGCATGACGCCGTCCAGCGGGAGAACTGGGACCAGCCGGTTGACGTCGACGGCGTCCTGACAGGACGTGCCACGTTCGCCATTCCCGGCGGCCTCGGCCTGGGCTGGCACACCCTGACAGCCGACGCCGAAGGCACCCTGGCGCAGTGCCCGCTGGTTGTGACGCCCGACCAGCTCCGGGCCCCTGCCGTGCTCGCGAAACGCCGCACCTGGGGGCTGACGGCCCAGCTGTACTCCGTGCGGTCCTCCCGGTCCTGGGGGATTGGCGACTTCGCGGACCTCAGCGACCTCGCCGCGGTTGCCGGTGAGCAGGGGGCCGGCTTTGTGCTGGTCAACCCGCTGCATGCCGCCGAACCCGTGCCGCCGGTCGAGGACTCCCCGTACCTGCCCGCCACCCGGCGCTTTTTCAGCCCGCTCTACCTGCGGGTGGAGGAAATCCCGGAATACGGTTACCTGGACGCTGCAGGCCGGGCCGAGGTGGCACGCCTGGCCGAAGGTTTGCAGGCGGCCAACCGGTCACGGGACCTCCTGGACCGCAACGCCAGCTACACGGCGAAGCTCACGGCCCTGGAGCTCGTGTTTGCGGTTCGCCGCGGTCCGGCCCGCACGCGGCAGTTCGCGGACTTCTGTGCCGAGCAGGGGCAGGGGCTCGAGGACTTTGCGCTGTGGTGTGCGCTCGCCGAACAGCTGCCGCAGTCGGCGCCGGAATGGGCCGGGGCGGCGGCATCCCCGGCCTCGCCATACTGTGTGGAGCAGCGGCAGAGGCTCGCCGCCCGGATCGAGTTCCACTGCTGGCTCCAGTGGCTCTGCGACCAGCAGCTCGAGGCGGCCCAGCGTTCTGCACGCCAGGCGGGGATGGGGATCGGTGTGGTCCATGACCTCGCCGTTGGCGTGAAGCCTGGCGGTGCCGACGCCTGGACGCTGGCCGGCGTTCTCGCCCGGGGCGTTACGGTGGGCGCACCTCCGGACATGTTCAACCAGCTGGGCCAGAACTGGTCCCAGCCGCCGTGGCACCCGGGCCGGCTCGCCGAATCCGGCTATGCCGCCTACCGGGACATGCTCCGGACCGTGCTGCGGCACGCCGGCGGCATCCGCGTGGACCATATCCTCGGCTTGTTCCGGTTGTGGTGGATCCCCGAGGGCGCCGGCCCGGAGCACGGCACGTACGTGCATTACGACTACGAGGCGCTCATCGGCATCCTGGCCCTCGAGGCGCAACGGGCCGGGGCGATCGTGATCGGCGAAGACCTGGGCGTGTTCGAGCCGTGGGTCCGCGGCTACCTGGCCGAACGGGGGATCTTCGGCACATCAATTCTCTGGTTCGAACACGACGCCGACGGCCCGATCCCGCCGGAGCACTACCGCCGGCAATGCCTGACCAGCGTCAACACCCACGATCTGCCCCCGACGGCGGGTTACCTTGCCGGGGAACATGTCACTTTGCGGGAATCGCTCGGGCTGTTGCGGCGCCCCATTGATGAAGAACGCGCCGAGGCCGCGGCCGAGCAAGAGGCAGTGCTGGGCCAGGTCCGGGCACGCGGCCTGCTGACGGACACCGGCGGCACCGATGTCCGGGCCACGGTGGAGGCGCTGTACGCCTACACGGCGTTGGCCCCGTCCTCGCTGCTGGGCGTGGCGCTCGTGGACGCCGTGGGGGAGACCCGGACCCAGAACCAGCCGGGCACCAGCACCGAGTACCCGAACTGGCGCATCCCGCTGGCCGCTCCCGAGGGCGTGGTCCTGATCGATGACCTGCCGGGCAATGAGCGGTTCCTGTCCCTGCTGGGCACCGTCCGGAGTGCCCTCGATTCCGGGACCTGAGCCGGACCTGAGACCCTGCCCGCAGACGGCATTGGCCGCGCCGATGCCGGCCGCTAGCATGGTCCGATGACGCGGATCGGCCGAGGGGGTCTGGCGGGCGTTTGGGCGCTGGCGATGCTGTTGGCGGGGTGCACCCCGGTGCAACCCTTCCAAGCGAGCCCGCCTGCGCCCTTCCAATCCACACCGCCCCAATCCACGCCTGCTGAGTCGGCTCCTGCCGAATCCCCGTCCCGGCCCCCGGGCCAGGACACGCCTCCCGCCGCGACCCCTCCACCGTCCCCGTACTTCRCACAGCCGGCGCCGCACCCGGAGCCGGGGCGGCAGGGCAACGGCGGAATCGAACACATTGTGATCATCGTCCAGGAAAACAAGGCGGCCTCGCAGATCATGGGAGCCAGCGAGGCAGGCTACTTCAACAAGCTGGCGGCGGAATTCTCCACGGCCGCCAACTATCGGGCCATTACGCATCCGAGCCTGCCCAACTACCTCGCCCTGACGAGCGGGACCAACGCGGGGATCACCAGCGACTGCAAACCGAAGTCCTGCACCGCCGATGTGCGCTCCATCGCCGATGAGATCACCCAATCCGGACGGACGTGGAAAATGTACGCCGAGGGCATGCCCGCGCCCTGCGTTGCGCACGACTCCCGGCGGTATGCGGTGAAGCACAATCCGTTCATGTACTACCCCGCCGTGACGGACGATTTGGCCTCGTGCTCGGACCATGTTGTGCCGTATGGCCGGCTGGAACAGGACCTGCAGTCGGCGTCGGCCCTGCCGGACTACTCCTTCATCAGCCCAGACATGTGCAACGACACCCACGACTGTCCCATCAGTACCGGAGACGACTGGCTCTCCCGCGAGGTGCCGCGGATTCTTGGGTCACCGGCCTTCACGACGCAGAACTCCCTGCTGGTGCTTACGTGGGACGAGGGCAGCAAAGACGACAACCGGGTGGCCACGGTATTTGCCGGCCCGGCGGCGCGGAAGGGCTTCACCTCCCATGCCGCCTACTCGCACTATTCGTTGCTGCACACCATCGAGGACGTGTGGGGGCTGACGCCCCTGACCGACAACGTCCGCAATGCGCCCCTCATGAGCGAATTTCTCAACCCCTAGCGGCGGGCGGCCTTTCCCGACCAATACACAGGAATCACTGCCCATAATGGTCCCGAAGCTCCGGTCAACCGCTATTTGACCGGAGCTTCGCCACGTGCCCCTGGCAGGCGCAGCCGCGGTGCCGGGTTCCCCTGAAAGAGGGCTTAGGGCACGGGCGGGCGGGCATGCCGGTTCCTAGAATGGAGTATGGCCGGTTCCGAAGTCATTGAGGTGGAACACAAGTACAGCCCTTCGGAATCCGACGCCCTCCCGCAACTGGGAGCAATCCAAGGGGTGGCTCGCGTCGGGCAACCCGTTACAGAGCAGCTGGACGCCGTCTACTTTGATACTGAGGCACTGGCGCTGGCCGCACGGCGGATCACCCTGCGCCGCCGGTCCGGCGGTCCGGATGCCGGCTGGCACCTCAAACTCCCAGTCACCGCGGGGGAGCGGCGGGAGATAGGGGAGCCGCTTGGAGGCGACCAGGATGCCGTGCCGGAGCTTTTGCGCCAGTTAGTGCTTGTTCACACCCGCAGCCAGATGCTGGTGCCCGTGGCACGCGTCAAGACGAACCGGAGTTCGACCCCCTTGTACGCCGCCGACGGCGCCGTCCTGGCCCAGTTCAGCGACGACCACGTCGAGGCGCAATCCCTGTTAGCCCCGGCAGCACCGTCTCGGTGGCGGGAGTGGGAGATTGAACTCGCCGACGGTCCCCGGCAGCTGCTCCAGGACGCCGACGCACTGCTCGCAGCTGAGGGAGTCCCCGTCTCCTCCCTGCCGTCCAAGCTGGCCAGGGCTCTCGGATCCACCTATCCGGGGGATCCCGAAGCCGCCCCAAAGCCGAGCCGGCACGGGCCGGCCTCGGACGTCGCGCTGTCCTACATGTTCCAACAGGCAGGCGCCCTGAAGTTCCATGACCCGGGAGTCAGAGTCGATGCGCCCGATGCCGTGCATCAACTTCGGGTGTCCGCGCGCCGGTTACGGTCAGCATTGGCGACCTTCCGGAAGCTCACAGATGGGACGACCGCCAAGTTCCTGCGGGCCGAACTCCAGTGGCTCGCCGGCACCGTGGGCCAGGCCCGGGACACCGAGGTCATCCGCGCCAGGCTGAAGGACATGCTCGACGCCGAACCACGGGAGCTGTTGATCGGTCCGGTTGCGCAGCAAGTCGAAGAGCACCTCGGCACCATCCAGCAGCAGGGCCGTGCCGCAGGCTTGGCGGCGCTGGACAGCGACCGCTACTTCCGTCTCCTCGATTCCCTCGATGCCTTCCTTGCAGCACCTCCACTCAGCGCCTCAGCAGAAAACGAAGCGCTGCGGACGGTTGGACGGCTCGTCTCAGGGGAACGAAAGCGCCTGAACGCAGCGGTCCGCGCCGTAGACAGCGCCACCGGACGGGGGCCGCAGGATGTTGCACTGCACGAAGTTCGAAAGAGCGCCAAGCGGCTCCGCTATGCCGCTGAAGCCGCCTCCCCGATTTTCGGCAAACAAGCAACTGCCCTTGCCCGGGCCGCGGAGGGCATCCAGGAAATACTCGGAGACTTCCAGGACAGCGTGGTCACCCGACAAACCCTGCTCACACTCGCGGCAGAGTCCGCGGCCAACGGAGGCAACGGATTCAGCTACGGGCGCTTACATGCCTTGGAACAGCTACGCGGGGATCAGGCCCGCGCACGGTTTTACGATATGTGGCAACAGTCCAGACCGAAACCCTTGAACTGGAAGTAGCCGCGATAAATTCAGCGCTGCGAAAGAGAGAGCCCGATGACCGAACCCCACACCGGTATTGCGGCCATATGGTCGGACGGACTCGGCCGGGCCAGCATCCGATCCGTCCAGGCCCTCACGGTGGCCGCCCTCGCATGGGCGATCATCTGGACCGCGACCCGTGTTCCACTCGTCATCATCCCGGTCCTGATTGCCGTCATCCTGGCCGCCGCCATCTCGCCGCTGGTCCGCTGGCTCACGGAGCGCTCCTGGCCGCGGGCCCTCGCCGTCGTAGCCTCATTCGTGGCCATCCTCGCTGTCGTCGGCGGCATCATCACCGGCATCGTGATCCTGGTCTCCCGCCAGTGGGCAGAGCTCTCAGCCCACGCCGCCGCCGGGGTTGCCCAACTGCACTCCTTCCTCACCACCGGACCTGTCCCAATCAGCGACATACAGATCACCGCCGCCATCGACTCGGTGCGGGAGTTCTTCACCTCCAGCACCTTCGGTGCAGAAGCCCTCATCGGGGCACGCACCGTGGGGGAAATCTTCGCCGGCGCCATCTTGATGGTCGTGACGCTGTTCTTCTTCCTCAAGGACGGGCCTGAGATCCGGACCTTTCTCATCGGCTTCCTTCCCGCTGACCACCGCGCCAAGGCACGCCTGGCCGCAGACCGCAGCACCGTCGTCCTGGGCGGTTACGTCCGCGGCACCGCAATCGTCGCCGCAATCGACGGTCTTGTCGTCGGGATCACCCTCGTCATCCTGGGAGTTCCCCTGGCCCTTCCGCTGGGCGTATTCATCTTCATGGGCGGATTCATCCCGATCATCGGGGCCACCGTTGCAGGTACCCTCGCCATCGCCGTCGCCCTGATCTCCAAAGGCCCCGTTCAGGCGCTCATCGTCCTCGCCGTCGTCATCGGCGTGAACCAGCTTGAACACCACTTCCTGCAGCCGGTCCTGATGGGCAAAGTGCTCAGAATCCACGGGCTGGCCATTCTGCTCGCCCTGGCTGCCGGCACCCTGCTCGCAGGCATCGTTGGAGCGCTGCTGGCCGTGCCGATCACCGCCGTGGCCTGGACCGTCCTCAAGACGTGGTCCGGCCGCGATCCGCTGCCCGAGCCTGAGCAGCCGGGTGAGGCAGAGCCGCAATAACAAAGCAGACACAAAAAAACACCCTGGAATCCTTGGATTCCAGGGTGTTTCCTGTTGTGCGCGGAGGGGGACTTGAACCCCCACCCCCTTTCGAGGACTAGCACCTCAAGCTAGCGCGTCTGCCATTCCGCCACCCGCGCAGGTGGTAATTCCGGGAACGTTTTCGCCTTTCAGCGTTTTGCTTTTCTCGGAAGCAGCGAGAAAGACTCTAGCACGACTTTTCCGGAAACAAATAATCGGGGCTTTGCGGGGGCGTGTGGGTAGGCTGAAGCCAGCAATTGAGCCACCCGCCACGAGGAGCCGCAATGACTGACAACCGGACCGAACCCAGGCCCGAGGACGAGGTCGTCAGGATCTGCCAAGAGCTGATCCGCATCGACACATCCAACTACGGTGACGGCTCCGGCCCCGGTGAACGCGCGGCCGCCGAATACACCGCCGGGCTCATGGCGGAAGTCGGGCTGGAGGCCGAAATTTTCGAGGCCGCCCCCGGCCGCGCCAGCGTGGTGACCCGGCTGGCAGGGGAGGACTCCTCGGCCAGCGCCCTGGTGGTCCACGGCCACTTGGACGTCGTCCCGGCCCTCCGCGAGCAGTGGTCCGTTGACCCCTTCGGCGCCGAACTGAAAGACGGCCTGATCTGGGGGCGCGGCGCCGTGGACATGAAGGACATGGACGCCATGATCCTGTCTGTGCTGCGCAACTTCGCCCGCACGGGCCGCAAACCCAAGCGGGACCTCATCTTCGCGTTCTTCGCCGACGAGGAAGCCGGCGGCACCTACGGCGCCCGCTACGCCGTCGACAAGCGGCCCGAACTCTTTGAGGGCGCCACGGAAGCGATCTCCGAGGTCGGCGGCTTTTCCGCCACCATCGGCGGGCAGCGCACCTATCTGCTCCAGACGGCGGAAAAGGGCCTCTCCTGGCTGCGCCTTGTTGCCCATGGCCGCGCAGGCCACGGCTCGCAGATCAACACCGACAACGCCGTGACCCGGCTTGCCGGTGCGGTCTCCCGGATTGGTGCGTACAACTGGCCGATCGAGCTCACACCGACCACCCGGCAGTTCCTCGACGGAGTCACCGAACTCACCGGCGTCGAATTCGATCCGGACGATCCGGACAAGATCCTCAAGGAACTCGGCACGGTGGCCCGCTTTGTCGGCGCCACACTGCAGAACACCACCAATCCCACCCTGCTCAAGGGCGGCTACAAGCACAACGTCATTCCGGAGTCGGCCGAGGCCCTCATCGACTGCCGGACCCTGCCCGGGCAGGAGCAGCAGGTCCTGGAGATCGTGCGGGAGCTTGCCGGCACCGGCGTGGACATCAGCTACGTGCACAACGACGTCTCGCTGGAGGTGCCGTTCGCCGGCAACCTCGTCGATTCGATGATCGATGCCCTGCATTCCGAGGATCCGGGCGCCAAGGTGTTGCCGTACACGCTGTCCGGCGGGACCGACAACAAGTCCCTGAGCCGGCTGGGCATCACCGGCTATGGCTTCGCCCCGTTGATGCTCCCGGACGAACTCGACTTCACTGGCATGTTCCACGGCGTCGACGAACGCGTCCCGGCGGATTCCTTGAAATTTGGGGCGCGGGTGCTCGACACCCTGCTCACCAACTACTGAGCGGACACCCGGCCATGACGCCCGAGGACATCCTTAGCGGGCCGCTGCTGGAACGGATCCGGGGACGCGCCGCCGGCTACGACCGCGACAACGCCTTCTTCCACGAGGACCTTGCCGAGCTGAAGGCGGCCGGCTATCTGAAGATTTTTGTCCCCGCGGCCGACGGCGGCCTCGGACTCAGGCTGGCGGAAGCGGCGCAGCTGCAGCGGCTTCTGGCGACGGCGGCGCCGGCCACCGCACTTGCCGTCAACATGCACCTGGTGTGGACCGGCGTCGCCCAGGTGCTGGCCGCCCGGGGTGACCCCTCGCTGGATTTCATCCTGCAGGAGGCTGCGCAGGGGGAGGTCTTTGCCTTCGGCAATTCGGAGGCCGGTAACGACTCCGTGCTGTTCGATTCCCGCACCGAGGCCGTCCCCCTGCCCGACGGCGGCTACAGCTTCACCGGCCGCAAGATCTTCACGAGCCTGTCACCGGCGTGGACCCGGCTGGGGATTTTCGGGAAGGACTCCTCCGCCCAGGACGGCGCCGGGGAACTGGTCCACGGATTCATGACCCGGGAAACGCCCGGCTACGAGATTCTGCCGGACTGGGACACGCTCGGCATGCGGGCCAGCCAGTCCAACACGACCCTCCTGGACGGCGCCGTCGTGCCGGCGGAAAGGATCTTCCGGAAACTGCCGGTGGGCCCGAACGCCGACCCCCTGATCTTCGCGATCTTTGCCTGCTTCGAAACCCTGCTCGCCGCGGTCTATACGGGAATCGGCGAACGGGCCCTCACGCTCGGGGTTGAAGCGGTCAAGCGCCGGACGTCATTCAAGAACGGCGGCCGCAGCTACGCCCAGGACCCGGACATCCGCTGGAAGGTGGCAGAGGCGGCGATGGCCATGGATGCGCTCTACCCGCAGCTGTCCCGCGTGGCGGCCGACGTCGACGGACTCGTAGACCACGGCGGCCAGTGGTTCCCCCGGCTCGTGGGCCTCAAGGTCAGGGCCACGGAAACGGCGCGCGCCGTGGTGGATCTCGCCATCCGGGTATCCGGAGGGTCCAGCTACTTCCGCGGCTCCGAGCTGGAGCGGTTGTACCGGGATGTGCTGGCCGGCATGTTCCACCCGTCAGACGACGAGTCGGCGCACAACACTGTGGCGAACGCCTGGCTGGGCCCGCTGGACCCACCCTAAGGCGGCCCCGGGGTCCGCGGCGTTGGTCGCCCCGCTCCCGGCCGATGCCCGTGGTTTCAGCGCCGGGGGAGTCCTAGACGGTGCGCTGGACCTGGATGACTTTCCGGCGCAACCAGAAACGCCGCCCGCCGCCCACGTAGAGGCGGCTGCGTTCCAGTTCCCATTTGCCGTACTCGGAATGCTCCACGAGCCGCCGGCGTGCCTCAGGCAGGGAATCCTCAGGACCGACCGTCAGGACGAGGTACTCGTACTGCTTCACATAGTCCCGTTCCCGCCGGACCGAGCTGCTCAGAAAATGTTCTTTCATTGCTCTCCATTTTCGTCTTTTTCCGACTAACGTGAAGTCATGAGCATCGATCCGCGTGTCGCGCTTCAGTCACTGACCTCTGCATTGGAAGAACACCTGGCGGCGGCTTCCGCCCGCAGAAGTGATGGGGATCCCGCGGTCGAGGCGGCGTTCTTCGCCGTTGCTGACGCCTTTGAAGTCTACGACGACGCCCTGTATGAGGCGTATGGGGAAGTGACGCCCCTGGAAGTGATCGACGGCGACGAAGACGACGATGACGAAGACGACATCGACGACGAAGAGGACCTCGAGATCCTGCAGAACTCAGAGAACTGACAGGCTCAGGGAACGGACAAACCCAGAGAATCAGGTCCTGCGGAACCCCCGGACCGGCCTCAGGCCGGGTCGGACACATCCTCGAGGGCCTGGGCGATCTCCGGCGGAAGCGGCGCGAGGGCCGAATCCAGGATCTCCTTGAGCTGAACCTGCGTCCGGGGGCCGACCACCGCGGTGGCCACCCCTTGCTGGGACAGGAGCCAGCTCAGCGACACATCCAGGGGCGTCCGGCCGAGCCCCTTCGCCGCCATGGCGACGGCTTCCACCACGCTTGACGCCGGCGCCTCGAGATAAGGCTCCACGTACGTGGCGAGCCGCTGGTTGGCGGCACGGGAATCCCCGGGAATGTGCCCGCGGTATTTACCGCTCAGGACGCCGCGTCCGATCGGACCCCAGGCCATCAGGCCGAGCCCGGCGTCCTCGATGGCCGGAATCAGTTCAATCTCCGCGCTGCGCTGCAGGAGCGAGTATTCGGACTGGTTGGCCACGAGGGGAAAGCCCGCAATGGCGGCGGCCTTGGCTGTCTGCCAGCCGTTGAAATTGGAGACGCCGGCGTAACGTGCCCGGCCGGACCGCACGGCGTGGTCCAGCGCGGACAGGGTCTCCTCCAGCGGCACATTTGAATCCCAGGCGTGCGCGAACCAGAGATCCACATAGTCGGTGCCCAGCCGGGCAAGGCTCGCGTCAAGCCCGGAGAGCATGCCGTTGCGGGACGTGTCGACGCTGCGGCGCCCGTCCGCCGTCGTCAGTCCGGCCTTCGTGGAGATCACCACTTCGGAACGGGCGACGACGTCGCCCAGCATTCCGCCGAGCATCGCCTCGGCCTGCCCGTCGGCGTAGGATGCCGCGGTGTCGATCAGGGTTCCGCCGGCATCGACGAAGGACCGCACCAGGGCGGCCGCATCCTGTTCCTCGGTTTCCCGGGCCCAGGACATGGTGCCAAGGGATAGGGCGGACACGCGCAACCCACTGTTGCCGACATAACGCTGCTGCATGCCAGCAAGCTTACGGGGATTCGCCCTGCTTCATAACGTAGGGTCTATAAACGTGAACTGGATACAAGCGGCTCTGCTGGGCCTGGTACAGGGGCTGACCGAGTTCCTCCCGATTTCCTCGAGCGCCCATCTGCGGATTGTCGGCGCCTTCCTGCCGGAGGCGTCAGACCCCGGCGCGGCCTTTACGGCCATCACCCAGCTGGGCACCGAGACGGCTGTAATTGTCTATTTCTGGCGCGACATCCTGCGGATCATCCGCGCGTGGTCCGCTTCGCTGACCGGCAAAGCGTCCCGGCATGACCCGGATGCGCGCATGGGCTGGCTGGTGATCCTGGGCAGCGTCCCGATCATCGTCCTCGGCCTGTTGTTCCAGGACCAGATCGAGTCGGTGCTCCGCAGCCTATGGGGCGTCGCGACCATGCTGATTGTGTTCGGCATGGTCCTCGCGGTGGCCGACACCATCGGCCGGCAGAAMCGCGAACTGACGCAGCTGACCTACAAACATGGCCTATATTACGGACTCGCGCAGGCCCTGGCCCTGTTCCCTGGCGTGTCCCGCTCCGGCGGCACCATCAGCGCCGGGCTCCTGATGGGCTACACCCGTGAGGCGGCGGCCCGGTATTCGTTCCTGCTGGCCATCCCCGCCGTGTTCGGCAGCGGCCTGTACCAGCTGTACAAGGTGGTTTCCAAGGAAGGCATCACCGGCCCGTACGGGCTCGCGGAAACGGCCCTGGCCACCGTGATCGCCTTCATTGTGGGCTACGTCATCATTGGCTGGTTCCTGAAGTACGTCTCCACCCGCGGCTACCGGCTCTTTGTCTGGTACCGGATCCTCCTGGGTATGTCCCTGTTCCTGCTGCTCGGTTTCAATGTCATCAGCGCCTAGCACTAGGCTTGGGCTGTGAAATCCTGGATCTCCCGCCCTGTTGCCCAGCTCCCCGGCAGCATGCCCGCCGTGCGCCTCTTCGACACCGCCAAGGGCGGAATCGTCACCCTGGAGGCCACCGGTGAGCAGTCCATGTATGTCTGCGGCATCACCCCCTATGACGCCACGCACATGGGCCACGCGGCCAGCTATGTCGCCTTCGACCTCCTGAACCGCGCGTGGCGGGACGGCCGCCAGCACGTCGCCTACGTCCAGAACGTGACCGACGTCGACGATCCCCTCCTGGAGCGCGCGACGGCCACCGGCGTCGACTGGCGCGAACTCGCCGCGAGCCAGATCGAGCTTTTCCAGACCGACATGGAGGCCCTGAACGTCCTCGCCCCGGATCACTACATCGGTGCCGTCGAGGCCGTTCCCCTGATCGTTCCCGCCATCGAGCGCCTCCTGCACAGCGGGCTCGCGTACCGCGTCCCCGGCACCGGCGGCGAGCCCGACGGCGACGTGTACTACGACGTCGAAGCCGCCGGGAAACACTCGGCCGACGCCGTCGACGCCTGGACCCTGGGATCGATTTCCGGCCTCTCCGACGCCGAAATGCTGGAACTCTTCGCCGAACGCGGCGGAGACCCGGGCCGGGCCGGGAAGCGCCAGGCGCTGGACCCGCTGCTTTGGCGGGTTGCCCGCGAGGGCGAGCCCCGCTGGCCCGGCGGCGAGCTGGGGGAGGGCCGGCCCGGCTGGCACGTCGAATGCACCGTAATCGCCCAGGAGTACCTACCCAAGCCGTTTACCGTCCAAGGCGGCGGCTCGGACCTCGTCTTCCCGCACCACGAAATGGGTGCCGGCCACGCGTACTCGCTGGCCGGCGTGCCGCTGGCCCGCCACTTCGCGCACGCAGGCATGGTGGGCCTCGACGGGGAAAAGATGAGCAAGTCCAAGGGCAACCTGGTCCTGGTCTCCAGGCTCCGCGCCGACGGGGAAGAGCCGGCCGCAATCCGCCTGGCGATCCTGGCCCACCACTACCGCACGGACTGGTCCTGGACCGTCGACGGGTTCGCCGAAGCCAAAGACCGGCTCCGCACCTGGCGCGAGGCCCTCGCCGTGGCTCCCCACGGCTCCGCCGCGGCCCTGATCGGCCGGATGCGGACCGAACTCGCCAACGACCTCAACGCGCCCGGCGCCCTCGCCGCCGTCGACGTCTGGGCCAAGTCCGCCCTGGAATCCCCGGGGACCGCCGCGGCCACGGACGCCGCGCTGGTGAACGACGCCGTCAACGCCCTGCTCGGCGTCGAGCTCTAACCCGCCGCCTCGGCCGATCAGGACGAAGCGGCGTCGATGATCTTCTGGTCACCCTCGTTGATGGCCTTGACCACGGCGTCGTAGTCACCACTTTCGACAGCCTTGCTGACCCTCTTGGTGGCCTTGTCGATCGCCTTGTCGACTCGGTCGAGGTAGAGGTCGTCGACGAGGGCCACGATCGCCGAGGAGCCCGGCGGCAGCCACTCGTCCGCGTTGACGCCGATGGCCTTCTCCTCGTGCCGCTTCCTGATGGCGCCAACACCTGCGCCGATTCCGGCACCGATCACGCCGGACAGCAGGAGCGGCGGAGCGAACAGACCGACCACCAGCCCGCCGATGGCGCCGGCCGTAGTGCCGCCGGCGACCAGTCCGCCCCCGTGCTCCTTGACCTCGGTCTTGCCCGAAGCGTCACGCGACAGGACCACCGCAGCAGCCACGGCCGCGTCGTCCATGCTTTTGATCGCCTTGAAATCCTCTGCCGCCGAGTCCTCGTCGGCGTACGAGGACACGAACAAGGTGTAGTTGTGCTCTGACATGGTGTGACCTCCACTGGGTTCTGGCCGGCGTAACGGCCACTCCGCTTCTTCCTCGACGCTGCCGGTCCCGAGGGTGTCGGACAGAACCGAATCCCGAGCGGGGGGGAGGCCTGCCCGGCCCAGGCCGGGACGGTACCCCAACCGGTAGCGCAGGTCCCACTCTTGCCCCGACAGGCGCCCACCGGCAGGGTCATAAGACTCTGGCCCGGGGAAGAACCCTTGGAAGGGTCCGTGGATTCCGCAGATAAGAAGGCAGGTACGGCCTAGGGCTTGTCCTTGCCCCGGCGCTTAAGGTAGCGCTCGAACTCGCGGGCGATCGATTCGCCGCTGGCCTCCGGGAGGTCGGCGGTGTCCTTGGCCTCCTCCAGCTGGCGGACATACGCCGCAATTTCGGGATCCTCGGTGGCGAGTTCGTCCACGCCGCGCTCCCACGCGTCGGCCTCCTCCACCAGTTCCGTGGTGTCCAGGGGGACCTGGACCAGCTCCTCGATCCGGTGCAGCAGGGCCAGCTGAGCTTTCGGTGACGGCGCCTGGGCCACATAATGCGGCACGGCCGCCCAGAGCGAGACCGTCGGGAGCCCGGCCAGCAACGCCACCTCGCCGAGCACGCCGACAATCCCCACCGGCCCCTCGTACTGCGAGGCCTCCAAGTCCATCCGCTCACGCAGTGCGGCGTCGTCCGTCGAAGTGCTGACCGGAATCGGGCGGCTGTGCGGCACGTCAGCCAGCAGCGCACCGACCAGGATGACGTAGTCCACATGCAGGGCCTCGGCATGCACCAGCAGCTCCGCCGTGTAGGCACGCCACTTGTAGGAGGGCTCGGTGCCCTGGACGAAGATGACGTCCACGTTCGAGTCGGGGACGCTGGCCTTGAAGATGCGAGTGGAGGGCCACTTGATCTTCCGCTCACCGGCCGCCGTCCGGCGGATCGTGGGCCGGGTGAACTGGAAGTCGTAGTACTCGTCCGCGTCGATCGCAGCGACCTTCTTGCCGCCCCAGAGCTTGTTCAGATAGCGCAGGGCATCGCTGGCGGCTTCCCCGGCGTCGTTCCAGCCTTCAAAGGCCGCCAGCATGACGGTGATCCGCCGGCCCTCGGGGACGGGCTGCAGCAGCCGCTCCGGCTCGGAGACGGCGCCTGGTTCGGTGGGGTCTGCCTCGAAGCTGTTCATGCCATCACCCTACGTCCAAGACCCCGCCCCGCGCAGGCAATACGGCACTGAGCGTGCCCCATTTCCGCCCAATTTCCGCCCGGAATCCCGCGGCCGGGAAGTCGGAATTCGCCGTAGGCGTAGCGCGGGCACCCGGCCGCGGGCTTCCCCGTAGACTGGAAGGCATGCAATCCTCAGCGTCCCGGCCCCTCCTTAAAGCAGCGCTCTGGGACATGGATGGCACCATTGTCGACACCGAGCCCTACTGGATCGAAGCCGAACGCGCGCTCGTTGAAGCCCACGGCGGACAATGGTCCCAGGACCAGGCCATGCAGCTCGTGGGACAGTCCCTGACGTTTTCCGCGGGCATCCTGCAGGAAGCCGGCGTGGCGATGGAACGGCGCGACATCATCGACACCCTCACCGGCCATGTGGTCAGCCAGGTCCGGAACTGCGTTCCTTGGCGCCCCGGCGCCCGCGAACTGCTCGACGAACTGTACAACGCCGGCGTCCGCTGCGCCCTCGTCACCATGTCCGAAGCCCCGCTGGCCCGGGAGATCGTTGCGAGCCTGCCGGAGCCCTACTTCGAGTTCCTCGTCACGGGGGACACGGTCACGCAGGGGAAGCCGCACCCGGAAGCGTACCTGACGGCCGTTGAGCTCCTGCAGCAGCAGGACCCCGAGCTCGGCCTGCACCACTGCGTGGCCCTGGAAGATTCCGTGCCGGGTGTCGCCGCCGCCGTGGCCTCCGGGGTCGTCACGGTCGCCATCCCGCACATCCTGCCCCTCCCGGACGATCCCCGCCGCGCCACCTGGGACACCCTTGAAGGCCGCACGGTTGCGGACCTGGAAGAGCTCGTGGCCCTGCGGCACGAATTCCCGGACGCCACCTTCGGGGGCGCGGCGGACTCAGCCGCTCTCTCGCCGCCCCACTCGACCGCCGCCCTGGCCGGCACCTCGACCGGGAGCCGTCCCCGTGGCTGACACCGGCGGCCACGGACAGCCCGGCAAGAACCCGGCAAGCCGCCGTGAGGGGATCCCGCTGGGCCGCATCGCCGGCATTCCGGTTTTTCTGGCGTATTCCTGGTTCATCATCGCGGCCTTCACGGTGATCGCGTACGGGCCGGTCCTGCAGAGCAACAATCCGCGCCTCGGCGTCACCGCCTTCTTCGTCGCCTTCGCCTACGCGCTGCTGCTCCTGATCTCCGTGCTGGCCCACGAACTCGCGCACGCGCTGACCGCCAAGATTTTCCACTGGCCCACGGAGAAAATTGTCCTCAACCTCTGGGGCGGCCACACCCAGTTCCAGAGCTTCACTGCCTCACCCGGCCGCTCCGTCCTGGTGGCGATGGCAGGCCCGGCGGCGAACTTCGCCCTTGCCGGCGCCGGCTGGCTCCCGCTCGCGTACGGGAACCTGAGCGGCGTGGCCGACATCCTGGCCAACATCTTCGTCTGGGCCAACCTGCTGATCGGCATCTTCAACGTGCTTCCCGGCCTTCCGCTGGACGGGGGCCGGCTGGTCGAATCCGCCGTCTGGAAAGCCACCGGCAGCCAGGAAAAGGGCACCATTGCCGCCGGTTGGGCCGGCCGGATCATCGTGATCGGCCTGGCCCTGTGGTTCATTGTCCTGCCCCTGCTCAGCGGCGCACGGCCGGATATTTCCTTCACCCTCATCACCGCCCTGGTGGGCAGCTTCCTGTGGATGGGGGCGTCGGCGTCGATCCAGCAGGCCCGCCTGCGGAGCCGGCTGTACCTTGTCGATGCCGCGGCCCTCGCCGAACCCGCCGTCGGCCTCCCTGAAACCGCCACGGTCGCAGACCTCCAGGACCGGGCGCCGGCAGGAAAGCCCGCCGTGGTGCTGTGCGACCGGGACGGCCGCCCCGTGGGCATCGTGGACGCCGCAGCGGCCGCCACCGTGCCTGCCGACCTGGCCGCAGCGACCGCCCTGACCGCGGTCTCCTACCCCCTTGGCGCCGGCGCCTATGTCCCCGAATGGTCCAAAGGCCAGGAACTGGTCCAGTACCTGGCCCAGATCGAAGGCCAGGACTACGCGGTGGTGGACCGAGAGGGCGCCGTCACCGGGCTGCTGCGCCAGTCCGCCGTCCTGCGTGCCATCACAGGCAAGTACCGGAACGAACGCCAGAACCAGGGACAGAACCGGTAGAGTTACTGGGCGGTCGTGATTTTCCGGCCCCCACGCGCAAGGACCGGTGGCCGCCGGCATGTCCGCGGCCACACAGCTTTACAGGAGCGAGGAACATCTTCATGAGCAGCGACACTGCCGCCAACGCCGCCGCCGGCATCAACACTGCCGCAGGCACTAAGACCGCCGCAGGTGAAACCACCGCCGCCACCACCGCGAACGGTGCGACCGGCGCGGCGCGCCGCCGCGGACCGTTCCGCGAAGGCGAGCGGGTCCAGCTCACGGACGAACGCGGCCGCATGAACACGATCACGCTCGAGGTCGGCGGGGCATTCCACACCCACCGGGGATTCCTGAACCATGATGAGATCATCGGCAAGCCTGACGGCTCGGTGGTCGTCAACAACGTCGGACAGCAGTACCAGACCCTGCGCCCGCTGCTCTCGGACTTCGTGCTCTCGATGCCGCGCGGCGCAGCCGTGGTCTACCCCAAGGACGCCGGCCAGATCGTGACCATGGCGGACATCTTCCCCGGCGCGCGCGTTGTTGAAGCCGGCGTCGGCTCGGGCGCCCTGTCCATCTCCTTGCTGCGCGCGGTGGGGGACAACGGCTACCTGCATTCCTTTGAACGCCGCCAGGAGTTCGCGGACATCGCCCGCGGCAACGTCGAGACCATCTTCGGCGGCCCGCACCCGGCCTGGAAGATCTCACTCGGCGACTTCCAGGAGGAAGTGGTGCGCACCGAGGAACCCGGCTCCGTGGACCGCGTGGTCCTGGACATGCTCGCCCCGTGGGAATGCCTCGACGCCGTCGCCACGGTCCTGGCACCCGGGGGAGTGTGGATCAATTATGTCGCGACTGTGACGCAGCTTTCGCGGACAGCCGAAGCCATCCGCGCGGACGGAAGGTTCACCGAACCCGACGCGTGGGAATCCATGGTCCGCGGCTGGCATCTCGAGGGCCTGGCCGTGCGCCCGGACCACCGCATGGTCGCCCACACGGGCTTCCTGCTGGTAACCCGCCGCCTCGCCGACGGTGTCACGGGAATTTCGGTGAAACGCCGCCCCTCCAAGACCGACTTTAACGAAGAAGACGTCAACGCCTGGACCCCGGGCGCCGTCGGCGAGCGGGCGGTCTCGGACAAGAAGCTGCGCCGCGCCGCCCGTGACGCAATCGCCGGAACAAATGTCGTCGACGCCCCGGAGATAACGAACTAGGCAGCATATTTCGGATGTCTCCAGCGGCACCCGCCTTCTTAGGGCTATGGTCTTAACAGAAGAGCAGGAAGGGGCTGATGCACGATGGAGACTCCGAATACTGACCCGGGCCGCACACCGGCCGAGGGCGCAGCGGATGCTGCCGCACGCACGGACGCGGCCCGGCCCGCAGCCGGCGAGGGTGAACGGTACGCCGCCAGTGAACTGTCAGTCGCAGAGCGGCAGGTCAACATCCTCCGGGACAAGCTCCGCCACATTGACCGTCAGCTTGCTGCCGCCACGCAGAACAACTCCAAGCTGGTCAGCATGCTGGAAACGGCCAAGGCCGAGATCCTGCGGCTGAAGAACGCCCTCGACCAGGAGGGACAGCCGCCGTACAGCTTCGGCACAATCCTCCAACTCAACCCGAAGCGACAGCCGACGGCCGGGAACAGCGGCCAGGCGGCCACGGAAGAATCCGTGGATATCTTCAACGCCGGCCGCAAGATGCGGGTGGGGATCAGCCCGCTGGTCAACATCAGCCAACTGGCCGTCGGGCAGGAAGTCCTGCTTAACGAAGCCCTCATGGTGGTCGCCGGGCTAGGCTACGAACGGGCCGGTGACCTTGTCACGCTGAAGGAAATGCTGGGGCCGGACCGCGCCCTGGTAGTGGGCCGCGCCGACGAGGAGCGGGTCATCCGGCTCTCCGGTGCCCTGCTCGCCCAGCGGCTCCGGGTCGGCGACGCACTGTCGATCGATTCACGCACCGGTTACGCGCTGGAAAAAATCCCGCGTTCTGAGGTGGAGAACCTCGTGCTCGAGGAAGTCCCGGACATCACCTACCAGGACATCGGCGGCCTGGGTCCGCAGATCGAACAGATCCGCGACGCCGTCGAACTGCCGTTCCTGCATCCGGACCTGTACCGGGAGCACGGGCTGAAGGCGCCCAAAGGCATCCTGCTGTACGGCCCGCCCGGCTGCGGCAAGACCCTGATCGCTAAAGCCGTGGCCAACTCGTTGGCCGCGCGCGCCGCCGAGCGCGCCGGCAAGACGGACATGAAGAGCTATTTCCTGAACATCAAGGGACCCGAGCTGCTCGACAAGTACGTCGGCGAGACCGAACGGCACATCCGCCTGATCTTCGCGCGCGCCCGGGAGAAGGCCTCCGAAGGCAGCCCGGTGGTGGTGTTCTTCGACGAAATGGATTCCCTGTTCCGCACCCGCGGCACGGGCATTTCCTCCGACGTCGAAACGACCATCGTCCCGCAGCTCCTCAGCGAGATCGACGGCGTCGAACGGCTGGACAACGTGATCGTGATCGGCGCCTCCAACCGGGAAGACATGATCGATCCGGCGATCCTGCGCCCGGGCCGCCTGGACGTCAAGGTCAAGATCCAGCGGCCCGACGCCGAGGCCGCGGCCGACATCTTCAACAAGTACATCACCACGGACCTGCCTTTCCACGAGACCGACCTCGCCGAGCACAACGGCGACGTGCAGGCGACTGTGGACGCCATGGTGCAGCGGACCGTCGAGGCGATGTACTCCACCGAGAAGTCCAACGAATATCTCGAGGTCACGTACGCCAATGGCGACACCGAAATGCTCTACTTCAAGGACTTCAATTCCGGCGCCGTGGTGCAGAACGTCGTGGACCGGGCCAAGAAGTACGCCATCAAGGACCTGTTGACCATCGGGCAGAAGGGCCTGCGGATCGACCACCTGCTCCGGGCGGTCGTGGACGAGTTCCGTGAACACGAGGACATGCCCAACACCACCAACCCGGACGACTGGGCACGGATCTCCGGCAAGAAGGGCGAGCGCATCACGTATATCCGCACCATCGTCCAGGGCAAGGCCGGCCAAGAGCCCGGGAAGTCCATCGAGACGATGCCCAGCACAGGGCAGTACCTGTGACGGCTGTTGTCCCCGGCAGGCCTGCCGACACTGCGGGCGGGCTGCCGGTCGGCGGGGCGATGAGGGTGATGGGCTCGGAGACCGAATACGGCATCCACGCGCCCTCGGCCCCCGGAGCCAACGCCACGATGATGTCAGCCCGGGTCATCCAGGCATACGCCCAGGTAACGCGGCAGCGCGCCGCCGGCGGCGCCGAAACGCGGTGGGACTACACCGATGAGGAGCCGCTGCACGACGCCCGCGGCTGGACCCTCGAGCGCGGCAGCGCGGATCCGGAACAGCTGACCGACCAGCCTCCTGTCCTCGACGCCGAGGCGATCGCTCTCGCATACGGCCGGCAGGAACTCGAGGCAGACGGCGAGGACGAGTCCGGCACGCTGCTCATGAACATGGTCCTGGGCAACGGCGCACGGCTGTACGTGGACCACGCCCATCCGGAGTATTCCAGCCCCGAGGTGACCAACCCCCGCGCCGCCGTGACGTGGGACGCCGCCGGCGACCTCGTGGCGTTGGCCGCCGTCCGGCGCCTCGCCGCCGATCCCGACCTGCCGCCGGTCAATCTGTACAAGAACAACACAGACAACAAGTCCGTCTCCTACGGCTCGCACGAGAACTACCTGATGCCCCGCTCGGTGCCGTTCGGCGAGATCGTGCGCGGCCTCACGCCGTTTTTCGTCACCCGGCAGATCATTTGCGGTGCCGGACGGGTGGGCCTCGGGCAGGACAGCGCCCGGTCCGGCTACCAGATCAGCCAGCGCGCTGACTTCTTCGAAACCGAAGTGGGCCTGGAAACCACCATCCGCCGCCCCATCATCAACACTCGGGACGAGCCCCACGCCACGGCGGACAAATACCGCAGGCTGCATGTCATCATTGGCGACGCCAACCTCAGCCAGGCGTCCAACTTCCTCAAGTTCGGCACCACCGCCATGGTCCTGAGCCTGATCGAAGCCGGGCTGGCGCCGCGGATTGAAATCCACGAGCCCGTCGCCGCGCTGCAGGCCGTCAGCCACGACACCTCGCTCACCGCGCTGCTGCGCCTGGGCGACGGCCGACGGATCACCGCCCTGGACCTGCAGTGGATCTACTTGGAGGCCGCTTCGAAGCATGCGCAGGACACCGGCGTCGCGGACGCGGTGGACGGTGACGGCCACACCCACGAGGTCCTGGAACGGTGGTCCGCCACGTTGAGCGAACTCGGCGGCGACCGGGCGGCGGCCGCGTCCTCGGTGGAGTGGCTCGCCAAGCTGTCCCTGCTGGAGGGCTACCGGCAGCGGGACGGCCTGGGCTGGGACAGCGCGCGGCTGGGCCTCGTGGACCTGCAGTGGGCCGACATCCGCCCCGAAAAAGGGCTGTACTACCGGCTCCTGGCCCGCGACCGGATGCAGCGGATCGTGGACGACGCCGCGATCGCCCGCGCGGTAACCGAACCGCCGTCGGACACGCGGGCGTACTTCCGCGGACGCTGCGTCAGCCGGTTCGGCGCAGACCTCGCGGGGGCCAGCTGGGACTCGGTGATCTTCGATGTCCCCGGCCGCGGCAGGCTCCAGCGGGTCCCTACCCGCGAGCCGCTGCGCGGAACCGAAGCTCTCACAGGCGGCCTGTTTGCCCGGCACCGGGAGGCCGCAACGTTCCTGGCGGAACTGCTGGGACTCAGCCCCGGTTCCTAGGAACAAAGCCCCCCGCGGGCGCCCCGGGCGTGGCACTATTGCTACAGGATGTCCCTTAGGAGAAAAGGGACGGACATGAAGGAGAGAACAATGGCAGGCCAGGAGCAGCAGCAGCCGCAGTCGCGGGACACCGAGGTTGACGAGGACGTCCCCGCCGCGCCGCCGGCCCCAGGGGACGCCCAGGCGTCGGCAGCCACCCAGGGCGTCGACGATCTCCTCGACGAGATCGACGGCGTGCTGGAGTCCAACGCCGAGGAATTCGTCCGCGCCTTCGTCCAAAAGGGCGGCCAGTAGGAGCGCCGCCGGCCGCCGGATGAGGGCGGCGGGAGGGGCTAAGGGCCGGAAGAGTCGTTGATCCACCACGTTGAGGGAGAGCGTTAGTGCAGGAAACAACAGCCAACCGAGTAGCAGCCAACGCGACGTCCTCATTCACCGAGCATCTGCAGCGCGAACGGCCCGACTTAATGCCCTTCGGCCAAGTGCCTTTCAACCAGCTGCCCGCGGCCCATTCGGCGGCACCGCTGCAGGCCCCGCACGGGACCACGATCGTGGCGATGACCTACGCCGGGGGAGTGTTGATGGCCGGGGACCGCCGCGCCACCATGGGCAACGTGATCGCGAGCCGGCACATTGAGAAGGTCTTCCCCGCCGACCAGTACTCCGTGCTGGGCATCGCCGGAACCGCCGGAATCGCATTGGACATCACCCGGCTGTTCCAGGTTGAACTCGAACACTACGAGAAAATCGAGGGCACGCTCCTCAGCCTGGACGGCAAGGCGAACCGGCTCGGCGCCATGGTGCGCGGCAACCTGCCCATGGCCATGCAGGGCCTCGCCGTCGTTCCCTTGTTCGCGGGATTCGACCGGCCCGCAGGCTTCGGCCGGCTCTTCTCCTACGACGTCACGGGCGGCCGCTATGAGGAGCAGGAGCACCATGCGGTGGGATCCGGTTCGATGTTCGCCCGCGGCGCGCTGAAAAAACTGTGGCGGCCCGGCCTCTCGGAGCAGGATGCTGTGGCGGTCGCCGTCGAGGCTCTGTACGACGCCGCCGACGACGACTCCGCCACGGGCGGCCCGGACCCGGTCCGGCAATTGTGGCCAGTGGTGTACATCGTGAACCGAACCGGCGCCGTCCGGGTCCCGGACCGCGATCTCGCCGCCGTGGCGGTTCGCGTCATCGAGTCCCGGACCGTCGCCCAGCGGGAGGCCTGAGATGACCCAGCAGTTCTACGTATCCCCCGAACAGCTCATGAAGGACCGTGCGGATTTCGCACGGAAGGGCATCGCCCGCGGACGCTCGGTGGTTGTCATCAGTTGCCAGGACGGGATTGCCCTCGTGGCGGAGAACCCGTCCCCGTCACTGCACAAGATCGGCGAGATCTACGACAAAATCGCGTTTGCGGCGGTCGGGAAGTACAACGAATTCGAGAGCCTGCGCCAAGCCGGGGTGCGGTACGCGGATGTCCGCGGCTACTCCTACGACCGCGAGGACGTCACGGCCCGCGGCCTCGCGAGCGTGTACGCGCAGAGCCTCGGCGCGGTGTTTACGGCAGAACAGAAACCTTTCGAGGTGGAACTGGCCGTGGCCGAAGTCGCTCAAACCCAGGAGGCGGACCATCTGTACCGTCTGACCTTTGACGGGTCCATTGCCGATGAGCACGGCTTCATCGTGATGGGCGGGCAGGCGGACAAGGTTTCCGAAGCTGTCGCGGCGGGCTGGCAGGGCGAACTCGACTTCGCGGGAGCCATCCGGCTGGCCCTCGCAGGACTCGTGGCAGACAAGGAAACCACCACCCTGCCGGTATCCGCACTGGAAGTTGCGGTACTGGACCGGGGGTCGGAAAGCGGCCGCGGCACCCGCCGGGCGTTCCGCCGGCTCGAGGACCCGGACATCGTGGCATTGCTGGCTGAGGAGAAGTGAGATGGACAAGCGCATATTCGGCATCGAAACCGAATTCGGAATTTCCTATTCAAGCCCGGAGTCCCGGCCGCTGGCGCCGGAGGAAGTGGCCCGCTACCTCTTCCGCAAGGTGGTCAGCTGGGGACGGTCTTCCAACGTCTTCCTGACCAACGGCTCACGCCTCTACCTGGACGTCGGCTCCCATCCGGAGTACGCCACGGCCGAGTGCGACGACCTCGCCCAGCTGATCGCCCATGACCGCGCCGGGGAGCTGATTCTGTGCGACCTCGTGGACGAAGCCCAGGAACGGCTGGCAGCGGAGGGGTTCAACGGGACCGTGTACCTGTTCAAGAACAACACGGACTCGGCCGGGAACTCCTACGGCAGCCACGAAAACTACCTGATCCCGCGCCGCGGGGAATTTTCCCGGCTCGCGGAGATCCTCATCCCGTTCCTCGTGACGCGCCAGCTGATCGCCGGGGCCGGCAAGATCCTCAAGACCCCGCACGGGGCCACCTTCGCGTTCTCCCAGCGGGCCGACCACATCTGGGAGGGCGTCTCCTCCGCCACCACCCGCTCCAGGCCCATCATCAACACCCGGGACGAGCCGCACGCGGACGCCGAGTTCTACCGGCGCCTGCACGTGATCGTGGGCGACTCCAACATGTCCGAAACGACGGCGCTGCTCAAGATCGGCACGGTGGACCTGATCCTGCGGATGATCGAGGCCGGGGTGATCATGCGCGACATGAGGATGGAGAACCCCATCCGCAGCATCCGGGAAATTTCCCACGACCTGAGCGGCCGGGCACTGGTGCGGCTCGCCAACGGCCGGCAGCTCACGGCGCTGGAAATCCAGCGCGAGTACCTGGGCAAGGTAACCGCGTTCGTGGCCGAGCACGGTGCGCACAACGCACACGTGCCGATGATCCTGGACCTCTGGGAGCGCACCTTGGACGCCATCGAAAGCGGCGACACGAGCACGATCGATACTGAAGTGGACTGGGCCATCAAGAAGAAGCTCATGGACAACTACCGGGAACGGCACGGGCTGGGGCTTGACGCGCCCCGGATTGCGCAGCTGGACCTGACCTACCATGACATTTCCCGCGGCCGCGGCCTCTTCTACCTGCTCCAGGCCCGCGGGGCCGTGCGCCGGGTGGTGGACGACACCGCGGTCAAGGATGCTGTGGATGCCCCGCCGCAGACCACGCGTGCCAAACTCCGCGGCGACTTCGTCCGGCGCGCCCAGGAGCTCGGACGCGACTACACGGTGGACTGGGTCCATCTGAAGCTGAACGACCGCGCCCACCAGACCATCCTGTGCAAGGATCCGTTCCGCAGCGTGGACGACCGGGTGGATGCGCTGCTGGACTCGATGGGCTGATACCCAGCTTGGCACGTTATTCTGGGGGTAGGGCCGCCTTGCGGCCGCTGCTTTCTTTGCCGCGGGAAACCGAACGGCACTGAGTCCACCTTGCCTCGACGAAAGTTTCCAAGTGCGCCGACTACTAGCAATTCTTCTTCCCGGACTGCTGCTGCTGACCGCCTGCGGCGGCAGCGAAGCGCCTCCGGCTCCGGAACCCACCAGCCAGTCCGCGGGTGAGACCGCCAAGCTGGACTCGGTCAAACTGACCGAGAACGGTGACAAGAAGGCCCCCGGTGTCGAGTTCACCAAGCCGCTCGACGTCAAGGAACCCACTGTCAAGGTGGTCACCGAGGGCGGCGGCGACCGGGTCAAGGCCAACCAGATCGCGGACATTTCGATCGTTGCCTTCAACGGCACCGACGGTGCCACCCTCGAAGACACGTTCCCGAACGATCCCGAGCCGCTGGAGCTGAACGACGAGCTCAAGACCAGCAGCCCCGTGATCTACAACGCGTTCGTGGGCGCCAAGGTTGGCTCCCACATCGCCCTGGCCGTTCCCGGCCAGGCCGCCGCCGAGGGGACCGAGGCCAAGCCGACGCAGCTCCTGATCGTCAAGGTCCTCTCCGCCAAGGATGCTCCGCCGGTCCTGGACAAGCCTGAGGGCGACGCCGTCACCCCGCCGGCCGGCCTGCCGACCGTCAAGGAAAACGACAAGGGCATCCCGGAGATCTCGGTCACCGGCGTCAAGGCTCCGACCGAGCTGGTCTCCCAGGACCTCATCACCGGCAAGGGCCAGGCCCTCAAGGAGACCGACACGATCACCGTCAACTACGTCGGCGTGGCCCTCGCCACCGGCAAGGTCTTCGACTCCAGCTTTGAAAGTGGCAAAAAGGCCACCTTCCCGCTGACCGGTGTCATCAAGGGCTGGACCCAGGGCCTGACCGGCAAGACGGTCGGCTCCCGCGTCCTTTTGGTGGTCCCGAAGGACCTAGCCTACGGTGATCAGGGCCAAGGCGACGCGAAGGGCGACCTCGTCTTCGTCGTCGACATCCTCGGCGTCAAATAATCCACCGCATCCACCACACGTCAATACACGTCACGTCAAAGGAGTAACCATGTCATTTGGACAGCGCAACCTCGACCGCGAGAAGCCGGAAATTGACTTCCCCCAAGGGGACGTCCCCACCGAACTGGTCATCACCGACCTGATCGAAGGGGACGGCGCCGAGGCCAAGCCCGGCGACACCGTTTCCACCCACTACGTGGGCGTCGCCTGGTCCACCGGTGAAGAATTTGACGCCTCCTGGGGCCGCGGCGCGCCGCTGGACTTCCGGGTCGGCGTCGGCCAGGTCATCCAGGGCTGGGACCAGGGCCTGCTGGGCATGAAGGTCGGCGGCCGCCGCCGCCTCGAGATCCCGTCCGAGCTTGCCTACGGCTCCCGTGGCGCCGGCGGGGCGATCGGCCCCAACGAGGCCCTGATCTTCGTCGTGGACCTCGTCGCCGTCCGCTAATCCCCACCGGCCCCCTAATCCTCGCAAGCTCGGACAGGGAACCCTGCGGGCGTGGGCCCACCCACCCGCCCCCTATCCTCGCAAGTCCGCACCGGTTCCCTGGACAGGGAACCCTGCGGGCGTGGGCCCATCGGCCGGTGGTACCAGCAGGGAATATGCTGCTGACATGCGCAAAGCGCGGTAACAATCGGAAAAGTTCTTCCGGCTGTTGCCGCGCTTTCGTTATTTTCGGGGACCGGCTTTAGTACCCTTGCGTGGTGTCCGCCTCACGTACAGAACGTCTCCTGAACCTGCTCATTGCCCTGCTCAACACCAAGTACGGCCTGCGCCGCGGTGAGCTGCGCGAAAAGGTGTACCACGACACCACGAGCAGTGACGTCGCCTTCGGCCGCATGTTCGAACGCGACAAAGGCGAGTTGCGCCAGTTTGGCTTTGACGTCGAAACCGTGACGGACACGGGGTGGGGCTCCGACGACCCGGCAACCACCCGCTACCGGATCGGCAAGGAATCGAACCGGCTGCCCGACGTCAGCCTCAGCCCCGAGGAATGCACTGTCCTGATCCTCGCAGCGCAGCTCTGGGAGCATGCCGCCCTCGGCTCGGCCGCCGTGGACGCGGTCCGCAAGCTGCAGGCCGCCGGCGGCCTCGTCGACGCCGAACTTCCCACCGGCGTCCAGCCGCGCATCCGGCCCGCCGGCCAGGCCTTTGAAGACCTGGTCGCCGCGATGCATGCCCAGCACCCGGTCAGGTTCAGCTACCTCGCCGGCAGCACGGGCCAGGAGCAGGAACGCTTGGTGGAGCCCTGGGGCCTGGGCAGCCGCTTTGGCCAGTGGTACCTCGTGGGCCAGGACCGCGGCCGGGGGGACAAACGGTTCTTCCGGTTGTCCCGCCTGACGTCCGCCGTGACCGTGCTGGAGAAAAAGGGCTTCACGCCTCCCGCCGCATTCAATGTCCGCGCCGAACTGGCTGCCCTGGCCGAGCTGCCGGTACAGAGCGCCGTCGTCGATGTCGAGCAGGGACGGCTCCTGGGGCTCCGCAAACGCGCCCAGCCGGTTTCGGAGCCAGCTCCGGAACCCGGGGCCCTGGATCTGGAGTCCGGGGCCCGGCTGCCCGCGGCCGGGAGGGACCGGCTCACGGTGCCCTTCCGCGATGCCGAGACGCTGGGCGAGGAGCTGGCCTCCTATGGTCCCCGGGTCACCGTGATTTCACCTCCCGAACTCGCCGGCGCCGTCCGCCGCCGCCTCACCGGAGCCGCCGCCTTCGCCGCCAGGCCCGTTCCGGACGTGGCCTTCCCTGAAGCCGGCCGCGCCGGGCGCACCCGCAAGCGCACCTCGGAGGACCAGCTCAAGCGGATGCTGCAGCTCGTCCCCTTCCTTGTCCACAACCAGGGACTGCATATCAGCGAGGTCGCGGCCAGGTTTGGGATCACCCGCAAGGCGCTCGAGGACGACCTGCGGATCCTGATCTGCTCAGGCCTGCCGGAAGGCTACCCCGACGATCTGCTGGACATCCAGTGGGACGATGATCACGTTTTCATCACCCAGGACCTGGACCTGACCCGCCCCGTACGTTTCACCGTGGACGAGGCCTGCGCCCTCTTGACCGGCCTGGAAACCCTCAACGGCCTGCCCGAGATCGCCGAAGGCGGCGCACTGGAATCGGTGACGCTCAAACTCATGGCCGCTGCGGGGGAGGAGGGGGTGAAGGCGGCTGCGCTGTCCGGCCCCGAGGTGGCCCCCGGCAACTCTGCCACCCTCGAAACCGCCCGTACGGCCATCAGGTCCGGGGCGCAGCTGCACTTGAGGTACTTCTCGCCGCAGCGCGACGCCGTGTCCGACCGCGACGTGGACCCCTTGCGGCTCTATTCACTGGACAACACGTGGTACCTCGAGGCGTACTGCCACTCTGCCCAGGGCCTGCGCAACTTCCGGCTGGACAGGATCGAAGCCCTTGAGCCCAACGGCCGGCCGGCGGCCGCGACGGCGAAACCGGCGGACAGCTTTCCGGTGAAACTGTTCACCCCGAACGACGACGACACGGTGGTGGTGGTGGAACTTGCGCCCCGTGGCACTGGTCTCGCAGACGACTACTACGCCGAGAGGACCGCGGCGCTGCCCGGCGGCGGCATGCTCGCCGAAATCCGGTTCGGCAGTACGGACTGGCTGCCAATGTTCGTAGCCCAGCACGGCGGAATGGTGCGGATCCTGCAGCCAGACGCCCTCGCGAACGCGTCCAGGGAATGGCTCGCCGCTGCCCTGGCGCAATACGAAGCCTCGTCGGATCGCCCGATAGACTGATAAGCATGCCTTGGTGGTCCTGGATCCTGATTTGGATAGCGCTCGTCGCGCTGTCGCTGCTCTTCTTCGGCGTGCTCGGCGTGCGGCTGTACCGGCAAGCCATGACCACGCTTGAGGAATTGGGTGAAGCCGCCGAACGTTTTTCCCGCCTGCCCTCACCTTCGGCCCCCGAGGCCGGGTCCGCAACGGCCGACGCCGGTGCCCCGGACGGCACGGACGCAGGCCCCCGGCCGGTTCCCGGCGACGCCGTTTTTGCCTCGCCTGCCCGGATGCGACATGATTACCACGCATCCAAGTCCGCCCGGCAGAACGCCCGCCGGCTGCGCCGCATCCAGCGCAAGAAGGACCGCGGGCAACCACAGGCGCTGAGCGACATCGAAACGCGTTAGTCATAGGATGTATTCAAACGAAAGGACCTCCCCCCATGAGGCTTGAAGGCTGGCATCTCATCATCATCATCGTTCTGGCATTGGTGCTTTTCGCTGCGCCGAAGCTGCCGGGCATGGCCCGCAGCCTGGGCCAGTCGATGCGCATTTTCAAGTCGGAAGTCCGGGAAATGAAGAAGGACGGCGCCTCCGACGCCAAGGATGGCTCAGAGCCGGTCGAAGGCAGGGTTATCAACCACCCGCAGGCCGGCGCACCGGAAAGCCGCACGGGCGACGGAACCGACGTTCCGCCGTCGACCCGCGCCTAAGTCCGTATGGCATTGACCATGAGCCGTCGATCGAACCCCGAGGGGAGGATGGCGCTCCTCGACCACCTGAAAGAGCTGCGCAACCGGCTCTTTAAGGCGGCAATCGCCGTCGTCCTTGGGACGGTAGTGGGTTTCCTTGTCTACCAGCCAATGCTGACGGCGCTGATCAAGCCGATCCGCGACCTGAACGAGCACGAGGGCCGTCAGGCCACCCTGAACTTTGACGGCGTCGCGAGCTCGTTCGACCTCATGATCCAGGTGTCCGTGTTCCTGGGCCTGATCATCGCCAGCCCCGTCTGGCTCTACCAGCTGTGGGCCTTCATTGTGCCCGGGCTGCACAAGAAGGAACGCCGCTTGGCCCTGTCCTTCGTGGCCGCGGCCGTGCCGCTGTTCGTCGGCGGCGTCCTGCTGGCCTGGCTTGTGCTGCCCAACGCCGTGCGCGTCCTGACCGATTTCACGCCGTCGGGCGGCTCCAACTTCATCAGCGCCCAGGTGTACCTGTCCTTTGTGCTGCGGCTGCTGCTCGCCTTCGGCATCGCCTTCCTCCTGCCGGTGGTCCTGTTCGGGCTGAACCTGGCCGGCCTCATCAAGGGCCAGCAGCTGGTCAAGAGCTGGCGGATCACGGTGTTCCTGGTCTGCCTGTTCGCCGCGATGGCCGCCCCCGGCGCCGACGCCATGAGCATGTTCTACCTGGCCGGACCCATGCTGGCGCTGTTCTTCGCCGCGATCGGGCTCTGCCTGCTCAACGACCGCCGGCGCGAGCGACGCGCCGTCAAGCATGCGGCCGAGACCGAAGCCACGGCCGACCAGGCCACCCCCAGCTCCGAGCTGGAGAACCTCTAGCCCTTCGCGCACTAGGCTGGAAGCATGTCGTCACACCCCGGGCCGGAATCGCCGTCCGAACGTTACCGCGCCAGCGTCGAGCGGGCCGCCGAAGCCAAAACCTATCTGGGCGGCTTCATCCGCTCGCTCGAATTCGAACTCGATGACTTCCAGCGCGAAGCATGCCTGTCCCTGCAGGCGGGCCGGGGCGTGCTGGTGGCCGCCCCCACCGGCGCCGGGAAAACCATCGTGGGGGAGTTCGCCATCTATCTGGCCCTCCAGCGCGGTCTCAAAGCGTTCTACACCACGCCCATCAAGGCCCTGAGCAACCAGAAGTACGCCGAGCTGGCCGCCAAGTACGGCGCCGCCCAGGTGGGCCTGCTCACCGGCGATACCAGCATCAACGGGGACGCCCCCGTGGTGGTGATGACCACCGAAGTGCTTCGCAATATGCTCTACGCGGACTCCGACACCCTCGATGACCTCGGCTTCGTGGTCATGGACGAAGTCCACTACCTCGCTGACCGCTTCCGCGGGGCGGTGTGGGAGGAAGTGATCATCCACCTGCCCAGCGAGGTCCAGGTGGCATCGCTGAGCGCCACGGTCTCCAACGCCGAGGAGTTCGGCGCATGGCTCGACACCGTCCGCGGGCAGACCGACGTGATCGTCTCCGAACACCGCCCTGTGCCCCTGTGGCAGCACGTCATGGTGGGCCGGAAGATCGTGGACCTGTTTGCCGGCGACACAACCTTTGACGAGATCGCCCCAGCCGGTGAGGCAGGGGGAAGCGAGGCAGCTGACGGTCAGGCAGTTGCCGGCCGGGCCGCTGCAGGCAGTGTCCCTGCGGCCGTTGGCTCCGCGGCCATCACCGCAGAGCTGCCCGGGCGGGCCGGTTTCGAGGTCAACCCGGAACTGCTGTCCATGGCACGGGCCGAGAGCCAGATGAATTTCCGTGGCCGCTTCGGCCATGGCGGCCGCAACCAGCGGCGGAACCAGCGCCAGCGGGACGAACCGCAGAGCGCCCAGCGCAGCCCGGTGCGGAAGGCCAGCCGGCCGCAGGTTATCGCCAGCCTGGACCGGCAGGACCTCCTGCCGGCCATCACGTTCATTTTCTCGCGGGCCGGCTGCGATGCCGCCGTGGCCCAGTGCGTCGCGGCGGGACTCTGGCTGACCACCGAGCGCGAACAACAGATCATCGCCMAGCGCGTCGACGAGGCCGCCCAGGACATCCCCTCGGACGACCTCGATGTGCTTGGCTTCTGGAGCTGGCGGGACGGCCTGCTGCGCGGACTCGCCGCGCACCACGCCGGCATGCTGCCGACGTTCAAGGAGGTTGTGGAGAAGCTGTTCGTCGACGGGCTGGTCAAGGCCGTCTTCGCCACCGAAACGCTTGCCCTCGGCGTCAATATGCCGGCCCGCTGCGTGGTGCTGGAAAAGCTGGACAAGTTCAACGGCGAGGCGCATGTCAACATCACTGCGGGGGAGTACACCCAGCTGACCGGCCGCGCCGGACGCCGCGGCATCGACGTCGAGGGCCACGCCGTCGTCCTGTGGCAACCCGGCACGGATCCCGCGGCTGTCGCCGGCCTCGCCTCACGGCGGACCTACCCGCTGAACTCCAGTTTCCGGCCCACGTACAACATGTCCATTAACCTCCTGGCGCAGTTCGGCCGGCCCCGCGCCCGGGAGATCCTCGAATCGTCCTTTGCCCAGTTTCAGGCGGACCGTTCCGTCGTTGGGCTGGCCCGGCAGGTCCGGAGCCGGGAAGAGTCCATCGCCGGGTTCAGCAAGGCCATGACCTGCCATCTTGGGGATTTCACCGAATACGCGCGGTTGCGGCGGGCCCTGGGCGATGCCGAGACCACCGCCTCCAGGGGCAGCTCCCGGGCTAAAAAGTCCCTCACCGAGGACTCCCTGAGCCGGCTGCTTCCGGGCGACGTGGTGGATGTCCCCGGCGGCAAGTCGCCCGGACTGGCGGTGGTGCTCAGCTCCGACCACGAATCCCGGGAGCCCCGTCCCGCCGTCATGACTCTGGACAACCAGCTCCGCCGGATCGGCCTGCACGACGTCGAAGGTCCGTTGTCACCGATCACGCGGATCAGGATTCCCAAATCCTTCAACGCCAAGGTCCCCAAATCCCGCCGCGATTTGGCGTCCTCGGTGCGCAACGCCATCCGCGAGCACCGGCCGCCTGCGCCCCCGCGCCGCGACGACGACTTCGGCCGGGCCTCCGCAGCGCCCAGCCAGGAGAAGCGGATCGCCGAGTTGCGCCGGGAGCTCCGCGCCCACCCGTGCCACGGCTGCAGCGAACGCGAGGACCATGCCCGCTGGTCCGAACGCTGGTGGAAGCTCCGCCAGGAAACGGACGGGCTCATCCGCCAGATCCAGGGCCGGACCAACACCATCGCGAAGACCTTTGACCGCGTATGCGGCGTCCTGACGGGCTACGGCTACCTGGAGACCTCGGACACCGGTGTGCTGTCCATCAGCCCGGACGGGCAACGCCTGCGGCGGATCTACGGCGAAAAGGACCTGCTGATTTCGCAGTCACTGCGGATGGGCGCGTTCAACGACCTCGACGCCGCCGAGATCGCCGCCCTGGCCAGTGTGCTCGTCTACCAGGCCAAGCGCGAGGACCGCGGCCTGCGGCCCAAGATGCCGAGCGTGTCCCTGGAATCCGCGGTAGACACCGTGGTCCGGGAATGGTCCGCGCTGGAGGACGTGGAGGAGGCCAACAAGCTCCCTCTCACCGGCGAGCCCGAACTCGGCCTCGTCTGGCCGATCTTCAAATGGGCCAAGGGCCGGCACCTCCAGGACGTGCTGAGCGGCACCGACCTGGCTGCAGGCGACTTTGTCCGCTGGGTCAAACAGGTGATTGACCTCCTGGACCAGCTGGCCGACATCCCGAACCTCGACCCCCGGGTTGCGCGGCTGTGCGCGCAGGCCATCAAACTCATCAAACGCGGCGTCGTCGCCTATTCGTCCGTGGCGTAGGGAGCGGGCCGTGCCGGCCCGCTACCTGGCCCCCTGCCGGGCCTCCCACGACTTTCGAACCCGCCGGCGCTGGACCGGCCACCAGTTACAAGGAGTTCCCGCCCCATGACCGATTCGCCGGCCGCCCCCGCCTCCCGCAAAGTCACGCTGTACCGCAACGGCTCCGTCTACACTGCGGCCGATCCCTTTGCGACCGCGGTGCTGGTCGACGGCGACACTGTCGCCTGGGTCGGTTCCGAGCAGGCCGCCACGTCCATCGCGGACTCCTCCATGGAGGTGATCGATCTGCAGGGCGCGCTGCTGGCCCCCGGCTTCGTCGACTCCCACGTCCACGTGACGGAAACCGGAATCGCCCTGGCTGGGCTGCAGCTGGCCGGCGTGCGCTCGGCCACTGAACTGCTCGACGCCGTGGCCGCCTTCTCCCTCTCCGCTTCCAGCGCGGATGGCCCCGTCCTGGGCCACGGCTGGGACGAGAGCACTTGGTCCGATCCCACCCTGCCCACCCGGGACGAAATCGAACGCGCGGCCGGCGGCCGCCAGGTCTACCTGTCCCGCGTGGATGTCCACTCGGCCCTGGTTTCAAGCTCCCTGGCGGCGTCGGCCGGCCTGGACGGGCTCGACGGCGCCGCCGGCAGCCAGGTCAAACGCGGGGCGCACACCGCCGCCCGCCTGGCAGCCCGCCAGCTGCCGGCAGACACCCTGCGCACGTACCAGCGGCGTGCCCTCGCCGAGGCCGCCGCCAACGGTTATGTGGCCCTCGCGGAGATGGCTGCACCCCACATCGGGAGCATCGAGGACCTGCAGCTGGCGACGGCCTGGAATGACGGCCCGGACGCCGTCCCCGAGATTCTGCCGTACTGGGGCGAACTGGCCACATCGCAGGAACATGCCCAGTCCATCCTTGACGGCCTGGGCGTATCCGTTCTGGGTCTGGCTGGCGACCTCAACATCGACGGCTCGATCGGCTCACGGACCGCCTCCCTCCGTGCGGACTACGCCGACGCACCAGGAGAGCGCGGCAACCTGTACCTCTCCGTGGCCGAGGCCGCCGCCCACCTTGCGGCGTGCTCGCTGCTGGGAATCCAGGCAGGTTTCCACGTGATCGGCGACGCGGGCCTGGACGCTGCCTTGGAGGCCCTCGACCTTGCCGCGGCCGAGGTGGGGGAGCAGCGCGTCCGCGCCGCGGGGCACCGATTCGAGCACGTCGAGCTCGCGGATCCCGCGGCCATCAGCCGGCTGGCACGCTATTCGGTCACCGTCAGCGCGCAGCCGGTCTTCGACGCCCTGTGGGGTGGCGGGAACGGCCTGTACCAGCAGCGGCTCGGTTCCCGCCAGCTGGGAATGAACGCCTTTGGAAGCCTCTACGCGGCCGGTGTGCCGATCTGCTTCGGCAGCGACAGCCCGGTGACGCCGCTGCGGCCGTGGTCCAGCGTGCGTGCGTGCCTGCAGCACACCAACCCTGCGGAACAGATCTCCGCCCGCGCCGCGTTCCTGGGCCACACACGGGCCGGCTGGCGGGCCGCCCGCTACCCCAACCCCATGGCCGGGCAGCTGGTGCCGGGGGCGCCGGCCAGTTTCGCGGTATGGGAGGTCGAGGAACTCATGGTCCAGGTTGCCGACGGCCGGGTGCAGTCCTGGAGCACCGACCCGCGCGCCCGCACACCGCTCCTGCCGGCGCTGGACACCGGCAGCGATCCTGCCTGCCTGCTGACGGTACGGGACGGCCGGGAACTCTATGCCAGCGGCGCCGTCGGCGCCTGAGCCCTGGGCGCCCAATCCACGGCCCGTCATCCGGCCGGCGGAGCCGAAACATTCACGGCCGTAACCCTGCCCTGAACTGGGGCGATGGACATAACGGCAGGTCACGGCTCGGTTGACAGATCGGTCCGCCCCCGTAGCATTGAGGGGCAACGGAGGGTTGCGTACGGCGCAGGCTCCGTCAGTCCCGGTCCATCCCAGGTTGCCGCACCCGCGGGAGCTTTACTGGTCATGACCCCGGGCACCCCACGGGGCGGGTCTACTTCGCAGCAGAAAACGGTTCCGGCGCCGCAATTCGAGGCCTGCCGGAACTGGCCCGAAGCGGGTGGACCTGCCCGGGGGGTCACGCGGGCCCATGACGGGCGCGCAACTCCCTATAATGGGAAGTTGCGCCTGAATATCCGGAACGAATGACGTTCGGCGCACCGACCGCTCCCTTCAAGGAAAGGCCTCGCTGTGCGTGTCCTCACCATCATCCCGACCTATAACGAGCTGGAATCGTTGCCCAAGACCCTCGGTCGCCTGCGCACAGCCGTGCCCGCTTCCGACGTGCTGGTTGTCGACGACAACAGCCCCGACGGCACGGGGCAGCTGGCGGACCGTCTGGCGGCCGACGACGGCCAGGTCCACGTCCTGCATCGCGCCGGAAAGGCGGGGCTGGGAGCCGCGTACATCGCGGGCTTCAAGTGGGGCCTGGAGGCCGGCTACGACATCCTCGTGGAGATGGACGCCGACGGTTCGCACCAGCCCGAGCAGCTGCCCCAGCTGATCGAAGCTGTGGAGCAGGGCGCGGACCTCGCCATGGGCTCACGCTGGGTTCCCGGGGGCAGTGTGGTCAACTGGCCGCTCTACCGCCAGGCCATCAGCCGAGTCGGCAGCACCTACGCCCGGATCATGCTGGGCGTGAAGATCAAGGACGTCACCGGCGGCTTCCGCGCCTTCCGCCGGACGACGCTCGAGAAGCTGAACCTGGATGCAGTGGACTCGGTCGGCTACGGCTTCCAGGTGGATCTGGCCTGGCGCGTGGCCAAGCTCGGCCTGACCATCGTGGAACGGCCCATCACCTTCGTTGAGCGTGAGCTCGGCGCTTCGAAGATGAGCGGCAATATCGTCGTCGAAGCCATGATCAACGTCACCAAGTGGGGACTCACTGCCCGCTGGAACAAGCTCCGGGGCAAGCAGGACAGCCGGCAGAACGCCTAGCAGCACGGACGGCTCCCGTTCCCGGATGGCAATCCGGACCAAAAAGGGCCGGGCCCGCATCAACAGAGTGATGCGGGCCCGGCCCTTGCCGTAGCCGGTGCGCTGGGGGTCTAGGCCGAGCGGCGTTCGCCCCGGCGTTCGCGCAGGATCGTGAGGCGGTCTTCGAGGATCTGCTCCAGCTCGGGCAGCGAGCGGCGCTCCAGCAACATGTCCCAGTGCGTGCGAACTGCCTTTTCGTTGCTGTTGACGGGGCGTTCGCCGTCGACCAGCAAGGCCTCCTTGCCCGTCTTCGAAACCCAGACCGGGGGGATTTCGGCTTCCGAGGAGAACGTCACGAACACCTGCTCGCCGTCCTCGCAACGGTATTCAACCCGCTGGCGCGGAGCCGGTTCGACGCCGGATTCGGTCTCCATGCTCTGTGCGCCAAGGCGCATACCCCGCAGGCTGCGATCGCTCATCTTTTCTCCCTCTATTCGGTTCGCAGGGTCCAGCCCTGCGTTGTCCGGGGACCGTCAGGCGCCGGACTTCTGGTTGCACCGCGCTGTACCGTACCTGGCCCGTTTGGCCCGGCCAGATGACAGTTGCCAGTGGACAAAAACTGCTTGGAACGTCATTGGAATCAACGCTGTGCGGAGCGTTTTTGTTCCGGACGGCTGAACTGACCGGACAAATATTCAAGTATACGGGAGTGGTGCGGGCGAGGTAAAGCGAGTAGCCCCGCGGGGTGAACTGCGTAGGCTGCACCCGACCGGCCCGTCGTTGAATTGGCCGGCCCCCGCAGCCGGGACCGCGCAGGCTGCGCAGTTACGCAGGCGGCGTCCGAGTGATCCAATGCGGACTTGGGCTCAGGGCCGGCTCCCTTGGCCGTCTGCACCGGCCGGCGCTGACGGCGGAACAACGTCCGGCGTCGGGGACGCCTGCTCTTGCACGGCGTTTGCCCCCAGCACGTTCCCGATCCCCTTGAGTGCCTCGCCTACCTCGCTGGGAATGATCCACAGCTTGTTCGAGCTCCCCTCGGCTATCTTCGGGAGGGTCTGGAGGTACTGGTAGGCGAGCAGCTTCTGGTCCGGGTTGCCCTTGTGGATCGCGTCAAAGACCTTCTGAATGGCCTGCGCCTCGCCGTCAGCGCGCAGGATCGCGGCCTTGGCGTCGCCTTCGGCCTTCAGGATGGACGACTGGCGCTGGCCCTCGGCGGTGAGGATTGCGGACTGTTTGGTGCCCTCTGCCGTCAGAATGGCCGCGCGGCGGTCACGTTCGGCCCGCATCTGCTTTTCCATCGAATCCTGGATCGAGTGGGGCGGATCGATCGCCTTGAGCTCCACACGGGAGACCCGGATGCCCCAGCGTCCGGTCGCCTCGTCCAGGACGCCACGGAGCTGGCCGTTGATCTGGTCGCGCGACGTCAGCGCTTCCTCAAGGTTGAGGCCGCCAACCACGTTGCGCAGGGTGGTGGTGGTGAGCTGCTCCACGGCCTGGATGTAGTTGGCGATCTCGTAAGTGGCGGCCCGTGCGTCAGTGACCTGGAAGTAGACCACAGTGTCGATCGAAACGACCAGGTTGTCCTCGGTGATGACGGGCTGCGGCGGGAAGGAAACCACCTGCTCACGCAGGTCGAGCAACGGCAGCAAGCGATCCACAAACGGGATCAGCAGGGTAAGCCCGGGATTCAGGGTGCGTTGGTATTTGCCCAGCCGTTCAACGACGCCGGCCCGGGCCTGTGGAATGATCCGAACCGACCGGACCAGCACAATAATTACGAACACAATTAGTACCAGCAGCACAATTGCGACTGCGATATCCATACTTCACCTATTCCCCAGTTGTTTGGTTTTGTCTCGCTGCGGCAGTTCCGAGGCCCTCCGGACACCACTGCCCGCAGAACTGCTCTCCCTTATTGGATTGCCGATTCCGGCTGCGGGGCCACGATCGCGGTGGCACCGTCGATGGCGCTGACCACAGCCTGCTGTCCGGGCACCAGCACTCCCGATTCGGACCGTGCACTCCAGACGTCCCCGCCAATCTTGACGAGCCCGCCGCTTTCATTCACGGCCTCCATGACGACGGCGGATTCGCCGATAAGTCGTTCGATGTTGGTGCGCTGATCCGCCGGGCCTCTGTGCAGATGCTTGAGGGCCACCGGCCGAACGAAGCCAATCATGAGGAGGGACACAACGCAGAAGGCGATGATCTGAAGCCACGGATCCGCACCGGCGAAGTCCGCCACGAGCCCGGCGAGGGCGCCGCCGCCTAGCATGATGAAGAACAGGTCCAGAGTGATCATCTCGACCACGGCAAACAGGAGAAAGAGCGTGAGCCACAGGGCCCACCAATTCTCGATCAACCATTCAGACATCAATTCCCCCTTTAGTTCCGGGAGCTGCAGGCACAGTTCCCCAGTAACTGTCTTTCCATCCTAAGCGGCGGGGCAATAGCTGGGACAGGGAGTTGGGAATTCATGGACAAAGTGGCCAAGTCGTTATTTCGCGGGTCGATTCCCTGCCCGATTTCCCCATCCCGATTCCCCCGGGAGTGGTTCAGGGCGGCTTGAAGGCAGGCCGCGTCGCGGCGTCGCGGCGGGAGCGGTCAGCGGATGGGTGCAAAAACGCTGATCCGGAAGCGGGCCGAGACAGCGGTCCACGCCGGAAGCCCGGCCTCGAGGGCCGCGAGTGCGGCACGGTCCAGGTGGTGGCCTGCCGGACCCATGTAGGCAAGGTTGGCGACGTCGCGCGGAGCCAGGGTCAACGCCAGGTCCAGATCCCTGGCGCTGACGGCCGCGAAATCCTTGCCCAGGGAAGCAGTGAGCCGTTCGTCCTTGGCCGGTTCGATCCCCAGCATCCCGGTCAGGCCGGCAATCTCCTCCAGGTGTCCAGGCCGTGGTGTGACCACGATCAGGCGGCCGCCGGGGCGGAGCACCCGGGCGAACTCAGGCGCGTTGCGCGGCGCAAAGACCACGGTGACGACGTCGACGGCGCTGTCCGCGAGCGGTAACGGCTGCCAGACGTCCCCGACCACGTTCAAGGCTTCCGGGTTCATCCTGGCGGCCCGGCGCAATGCAAACTTGGAAATGTCCAGGCCGATGGCCGCGGCCAGGACACCATCGGCCGAAGCACCGTCCGCCGAAGCACCGTCCGCCGAAGCACCGTCCGCCGCGGGATCGGGCGTTAATGCAAGATCCCGTGCCGCGCGATCCCGGGCGAGACGATCCAGCACGGCCCTGAGGTAGTGCCCGGTTCCCGTTCCGGCGTCCAGCACCGCCGGCTGCCCGGCCGGGGCCTCCATGAGCGCCGGCGCGGCAAGATCGGCAATGGCATCGGCCAGCCGCCGGTAGTGCCCTGCCGAGAGGAAATCGAAGCGGGCCGCCACCATCTCTGCGCTGTCGGCTTCAAAAACAGTCCCCCTGCCGACCAGGAAGTTGAAGTATCCCTGCCTGGCGGCATCAAAGCTGTGGCCGGCGCCGCACACCAGGGTGCGGGCACCGCCGCCACCGAAGCGGAGAGCGTCCCGGCATACCGGGCACAAGAGGGGGAAATCGGGGGCGGGAGGCATAGCTTCATCCTAAGCGCGGAACCCCGGCCCGCCTCGCGGCAGGGGGCCGGGGCAGGTCACGCTGGAGCTTTCCCGCCGACGGCGGCCGGCCGGGGAATGGGACGGCCGTGGCGTCCGCGGCGCACCGGCAGGACGTGAGGTAGTTCACAGCGCGCCCGCCGCGGGTTAGGCTCGCAAGCGTGAAATCTGAACATCTACCGCTGCTCAATTCCGTCTCCGCCCCCGCCGTGCACCCTGACGGCTCCCGCGCCGTGGTGTCCGTGATCCGGCCGGACTTCGATGCCGATGCCTATGTGGGCCAATTGTGGACCGTCCCGTTGGATCCGGACCTGAACATCCCAAACCTAAACCCCGGCCAACGGCCGCGCCGCCTGACCCGCGGCTTCCGGGACACCGCGCCGGACTTTTCACCGGACGGCCAGGCCCTTGCGTTCCTGCGTGCGGCTGCCGGCGGAAAACCGCAGCTCCACGTGGTGGAAGCAGCCGGCGGCGAACCCCAGCTGTTAGCGGCAGCGCCGCTGGGGGTCAGCTCCTTTGCCTGGTCACCCGATTCCCGCAGCATTGTCTTCGGTGCCAGGACCCCTGATGAGGGCCGGTACGGCAACATCGACGGGGTGGGTGCCGGCAGCGAGGACGCCCGGCTGATCACCGATTACCAGTACCGCATGAACGGTCTTGGCTACACGGCCGACAAGCCCCTGCAGCTGTTCCTTGTCGAGGTGCCGCAGCTTGACGCCGAACCGAAGGTGGCCCCGGCCGGGCGCGCCCTCAAGGCCCTCGGCGCCGCGGCCGATCCCGCGGAAACCGGTGCCAGCCTGCTGCCGGCCGCCAGACAGCTCACCACCGGGGCGGCGGACCACAACGACGCCAGCTTCAGCGCCGACGGCGGCACCATCTACTTCACCGCGGCCCTGCATGAGGGCCGGGACACCGACCTCGTCAGCGGAATCTACGCGATTCCCGCCGCCGGAGGGCAGCCGCAAGCCCTCTCACCGGCCAATACCGGACGGCAGACCGTCAGCGCCGTGCGCCAGTCCGCGGACGGGAAGTGGCTGTTCTTCCTCGCCCAGGACCTGGGCGCATCCGGCCGGGACTTCGTGGCCAGGAACACCGCCCTGTATGCCATGCCGGCCGCCGGCGGAGACGCCACAGCGCTCAGCGACGCCGAGACCCTGGACGTGTCCGGCGGCAGCCGGATCGAGCTGCGCGGGGCCGCGGGCGCCCTGGTGCTGAACAATGCGCGGGGAACCGTAGAGCTGCACGAATTCGTCGCGACGGGAGGCCACGCCGTCCTGCTGGAGGGGAACCGGGTGGTGACCGGGGCCGCGGACGGCGGGGGGCGGCTCGTGGTGAGTTTCAGCGATGCAACCACGGCCGGGGACCTCGCTGTGCTCGACAGCGGGCACGTGCACCGCCTGACGGATTTCTCCGCGCCTCTGCGCAGCGTGGCGGGCATCAGCGAGCCGCAGGAACTGACTTTGCCCTCGACCGACGGGTACCCGGTCCATGGCTGGCTCGTGAAGCCGGCGGGCCCCGGCCCGCACCCGGTGCTGCTGAACATCCACGGCGGTCCTTTTGCCCAGTTCGGCGTGGCCTTGTTCGACGAAGCCCAGGTTTATGCCGGGGCCGGTTACGCCGTACTCATGTGCAATCCGCGGGGCTCGGCTGGCTATGGCCAGGAGCACGGACGCTCCATCAAGGAGCGGATGGGAACCGTGGACATGCAGGACGTCCTCGCCTTCCTGGACGGGGCCGTGGAGAAGTTTGAGGACCTGGACGCCGCCAATGTCGGCATCATGGGCGGTTCCTACGGCGGCTACCTGACGGCGTGGACCATCAGCCACGACCACCGCTTCAGGGCGGCCATCGTCGAGCGCGGTTTCCTGGATCCGGTGAGCTTTACGGGTTCTTCTGACATCGGCTGGTTCTTCGGCGGCGAATACACCGGCCCTTCGGCGGAGCAAATGGCGGCCCAGAGTCCCATGGCCCGGGTGGAGAACGTACGGACGCCGTCGCTGGTGATCCACAGTGAGGAGGACCTCCGGTGCCCCGTGGAGCAGGGCCAGCGGTACTTCACCGCCCTCAAGCAGCAGGGCGTCGAGACCGGATTCCTGGTTTTCCCGGGTGAGAACCATGAGCTGTCCCGCTCCGGGACTCCGCACCACCGCAAGCAGAGGTTCGATGAAATCCTGAAGTGGTGGGCCCGCTACCTGCCATCTGCCGGGAACCCGGCACCTCTGCCTTAGTCCTCCGCCGGGTCCGGCAGGAACCCGAGTTCCTGCCGGGCACGGCTGATGTCTGGCTGGGCCCAGCGGGCCGAGTATTCGGCGTTGTTGCTGATGGAGCGCAGCTCGGCCCGGTCAAGGAACAGCACTCCGTGCAGATGGTCGGTCTCATGCTGGACAATCCGGGCTTGCCAGCCGGTGAAAGTCCGCTCCAGTTGCGTGCCGTCCGGCGCCGCGAAATCGAGCTGGACCGATTCCGGCCGCAACACCGCCGCCTGCAGGCCTCCGATGGAGAGGCAACCTTCGTAGAACGCCACGGACTTGTCGCCAAGGGCCCGATAGCTCGGGTTCAGCATGGCAAAGAACGGCAGCGGTTCCCGCCCGCGGATGGCTGCGACGTCGGGATCGACGGTGAACTGGTCCTCCAGGACGGCGAGCTGCAGCGGAATGCCCAGCTGCGGTGCCGCCAGGCCGACGCCCGGGGCCTTGTGCATCACGCTGCGCATGAGGTCGATGAGGTGGCCGAGTTCGGCGTCACTCAACTGGCCGTCGAAGGGTGCCGCCACGTGCCGGAGCACCGGGTGCCCTGCCTGGACAATCGGCGGAAGGATACCCGCACTCAGGATCTCCTGGACGGCCTCGCTGATCCGGGCGGCGCTGAAGTCGGTGGGCCTGGCGTCAAAGGACATGCCCCCAGACTACTGGCGGCCGCACGCCTTTGTAACAAAGTCATAAATCCGGCCACGAAGTTGGCTGCCGGCGTCGATCTTCACAACACCCTCCCGGCCCGCCACCCTGACCCGAAGCGGCAGGAGCGTGCCCACCTTGTCTTCGGCCACGGCGTGGGGATCGCAGCGGGAGGGCCGGATGCCCAGGCGCACTTCCGCCGGTGGCCCGCCTGCGCTGAGCGTCACCGAACGGGGCCAGGGGGCTTGCGGGGCTTCCGCCAGCAAGGGGGTCTCCTCGACCCGGTCAATCACCAGCTCACCCGCGCCAGCCCCTCCACCGCTGGCAGCGCGCGGTTGCACCAGCAGACGTACGACGGCGGTCCGCCCGTCCGCGGCGACCTCGAGGTCAGGAACCAGCGCGATCGCGGCCACGGCCGAGGCTGCCCGGGCCAGGCACATCTCCGAATTGTTCCGCGCCAGGACGCCGAACGGGTCTGCTGCCCGGGCGACGGCTTGGGGCGGCGCAGTTCCCTGTGGCACAGAGCCTTGCGGCACCGCCAGCCGGAGTGCGACAACCGCGTTGCCGGAGTCGGCGCCGGAGGCGGTTGCCGGCCCTGTTGAGGACGGGGACGGGGAGCCGCATTCTGGTGCGGGCAGCGGTGCCGGCAGGCTTTTCGCCTGTCCGGGCGGAAGCTCAATCCCGCCCGTGCGCGCTGGCCAGGTGATCGGCGCCGCGAACAGCGGGCTGGTCAGTTCCGCGGCAAGGACCGTCAGGGCGCGGCCGGTGGTGTTCGTGAGCTGGATTTCGATGATGTGTTTGCTGTAGTTGTCACGGAACTGGCTGATTTCCGCGGTCACAGCATCCGTGGCCGCGGAGCTCGTACCGGCCGGACCGCCTTCCGGGCTGCAGGCCGCAGCAGCGCCCAGCACGGCCGCGGCGATCGCGGCTTCCGCTGCCCGGAATACGATGTGCCGCCGGCGCGTCACCACGGGGCCGTCCATGCGCACAGTCTATTCTGCGGTCAGCCGACTGGCTTTGCGGCACCATCCACGGTCACGGCCGAGAGGGAGTCGGCCATCGTCGCCGAACCGTCAGCACCTGCCCGGGCGCCCTTACGGAGTGCTACCCCGCGGCGCCAGTTCAACGGACTCCACGGCATAGGGTTTGGTCGCCGACCGCTGAAGGGGACGGCGGAGGCGCAGCTGGTACGGCCCGTTCTGGAACGTGGCGCGGGGGTCCAACTGGACAACCAGGCGTGGTTCGTCACGGGCGGCGTCCACCCGCATCACGATGCCGGCCCGCCGTCCGCCCACGAACAGCGGGGTCGCCGGCTCGACAGCGGTCCCCTTAAGGAGTTCCTGATGCTCCGGCCCCGCCGCCAGGAACAGGATTCCATGGGCCACCCCGACGACCTTCAACGGGATCACCCCGTCCGGCGGCGGGGTCGCCGGGGCGGGCCGGGGTTGTTTTTGGTACTCCTGCGCAGATGACGCTCCGGCTGCGCTCGGGGGTCGGTCGCATTCCTCGCAGCGGGTCCGCGCTCCGATGTCGGCCAACAACGTCACGAGGAGCCCTCTGGGTGCGTTGCGCCATTTGTCGGCCACATCGTGGCACCACGCCGTATGGTACTCGCTCCCGTACTTCATCACGTAGACCTGATCATCGCCGAGGAGGGGCGCGCCCTCCTGCCGGGCGGCGGGCTCGACCGGCTTGATTTCGCCGAGACCTCTGGCATCTGCATGGGCGGGGCGGCCGGTCTTGAGGTATTTGCGGATGAAGGGATTGAGTTGCCGATTTGGTCGTGGAATTCCGGAACCTTCCTGTGCGGCGGGAGTGCGTTCGCAACACACCCTTTACCCCCGACCCACCCTGCTGGGCGGCCCCAGGGGCTCGAACTGGCGCTGAGCGATGTCGCGCCGTTGTCAGGCTGGACTATCAAAAGAACTCTGCAAAAAACTCCGAGTTACGGCACCCTGGACCGAGTTCGGGGCCACAACGGACCGACTGCGGTTCCGATGCACGGTTTGGGCTCGGCAACTCAGGATGCCCTGGCGCGTCGAACGTGAGCAGCCCACCAAATTCTCCCGCATGTGCGGGTGAATTTCAAAAGGTGTCGGCGGGTGTCTTTGAGGGGCAGCGACGGGCGGGAGGCCGCGGGGCAGCAACCGGGAACCTCACTGCATCGTGAAGCGGCGGGCGATCAGTGCATTCACCGCCGGAACTGCGGCGACGCCTCCGATGGCCCGGTTCCGCAACGCCAAGAGGCCGTCCGTGAGGGGCCGGCCCAGGGCCATATTGATTTCGGCCTGGCGTGCGGCCCTCGCCGCCGCCCGCAGCCGGGTGCGTTCGAAGTTCTTCAAGGCGCCGTCTATATGCTGGCGGCGCATGGCGGCCGTTGCGATCGGTACCAGCGCCGCAGCGTCGAGCCAGCCCAGGTTCATGCCCTGCCCGCCGATGGGACTGACCTCATGGGCCGCATCCCCGATCATCACCACCCGGCCGGTCACCATCCGGCGGGCCAGGCGCGTGCGGACGCCGAAGCTGCTGAGCATGGTGTTGGTTCCGGCGTCGATGTCGAGTCCTGTCCGCTCGCGTACGCAGCGCATGAGCCACAGGGCGTCGCCGCCCTGACTGTCGCCGCGCTGGCCCCCCGCGGTGGCGCCGCCGGCAGCAGGGGGGTCGCCGGCGCCCAGCCGGACCACCCAGCGGCGGAGATGACCGGGCAAGGGGAACGACTCCACGATGCCGGCCCCGGCCAGGAAGAGCGCGGCGTCCGGACCGAACCCGGTGTTATCCGCGAAGTCACCCATGAGGTAGCTGTCCGGGTACTCTTTGGCTCGCAAGGCGACGCCCTGCAGCGCCCGCACTGTGGAGCGCACGCCGTCGGCGGCAATGACCAGCGGCGCCGCATAGCTCAAGGTGCCGCGCCCGGATACGGCTTCCACGGTGACGCGGGCGCCGTCGTCGGACAGCCGGGTGAGGCGGACGCCGCGGTGCAGGGCGCCGTCGTTGAGCTCATTGACCCGCCGTTCCAGCAGCGCCTCCGTGCGGCCCTGGGGCAGGGACAGGACGAACGGAAAACGGTCCGAGACACCGGCAAAGGACATCTGGGCGAGGCATTTCCCGCCGGCGAGGGCAACTCCGCGGCGGATCGGGACGCCTTCGGCAACCAGGGCCTCGGAAACTCCGGTACCCGCGAGCGCGGCCAACGCCGGCGGATGGATGCCGATGGCACGCGAATGCGGTTCCGGTGCGCTCCGCTGTTCCAGGATCTGCACATCCACGCCTTCCTGCAGCAGCAGCGCGGCCATGAACAGTCCCACCGGACCAGCACCGATGATCAGCACTTCAGCCACGGGCAGCGGGCCTCCCCGGATAGTCGCCGTCGGGAGTGTCCAGCAGCAGCAGGTTCCGGAATGGGGCGTGGCGGGCCACTGTCCAGCCGGGGGGAGCGGCGGCGGCCAGCTCCGCGGCAGTGTAACTTCGACGGATTGAGGTCAACCCGTCCCGCCGGATGTAGGAGCCGGAGAGCACCCAGGAGCCGGCAAAGAAGAGCGCGTAGGCGGCGGGGCTGCGGCGGATGTCGTTGTGGATGACGGTGCCATTGGACAACATGGCACACTCGCTAAGGAACGTTCCCAGCCCACTGAGGTGGTGCAGCACATGGTTGGACACCACGACCTCGTACCGCTGGCCCCCTGCGAGCAGCTCTGCAGAGCTCGCCTGGCGAAACGTCACGTCCGCCGTTGCGTGGCGGGCACGGGCGAACAGGATGGCCCGCGGATCCGGGTCAATGGCAGTGACTTCCAGGCGCAGCCCGTCCCGGGCGGCCCATTGGGCAAGCAGCACCGAAACGTCGCCCCCGCCGCAACCGACGTCCAGCAGGGACGTGGGGGAGTCCGCGGACAGCCGCGGCCGGATCCGGGTCCGATAGATGCCGCGCCAACCGGCCACTGCGCGGTTGACGAGCGCAAACTGGGCATAAGTGCGCTCCAGCCGGCCGGGATCGCAGCCGGGCAGGTCCATTTCCTCGACGGCGTCTGACGCGCGGTCCCGCAAGAGGGCCGCCCGGAGGTGTTCTGGGATCTGCTTCGCGCTGAACGGTTTCAGTGTGGCCGCTTTCAGACCCGTACCGCTACTGGTTCCGCCGGTTCCGCCGCGGACTCCTGCCGCGGGTTGTCAGCAGGTCGCGGGGCAGCCAGCCTGGTGAAGAGTGYCGTTTCGACCGTCAGGCCCGGGCCGAAGGCCATGGAGCAGATCCGTTCCACGCCCGGGCCGCCGGGGCTGGCCGGGCTGGTCCCGGCGTCGTCCGCCGCCGGCAGGTCCAGGATGTGCTTGATGACGAACAGGACGGTGGCGCTGCTCATGTTGCCGAAGTTCCRCAGGGTTTCGCGGGCGGGGACGAGTTGTTCGTCGCTGAGGTCCAGCCTGGACTGGACCTTGTCCAGGATGCTCCGGCCGCCCGGGTGGATGCCCCAGTGCTGGATGTCCCGGTAGGGGAGTCCCTGCAGCGAACTGTCGCGGGACAGGAGAGGTTCGAGGGCGCCGATGATGTGGTCATCGATGATGTGCGGGACATAGTTTCCCAGCACCATCTCGAAGCCTTCGTCGCCGATGTTCCAGGCCATCGAGTCCTCCCCGACGGGTGTCAGAACGGTTTCGAAGTGGTCCAGCCGCAGCAGGGCTGGTTCGCCAGGGATGTCCCGCGCCGTGATGATGGCCGCAGCGGCGCCGTCGGCGAACAAGGCCGATCCCATGATGGTGTCCGGGTCATTGGAGGTCCGGACGTGGAGGGAACAGAGTTCGGCGCAGACCACCAGCACCGCCGCATCCGGGTCCGCCTCACAAAATGACTTCGCGGCCCGCAGCGCCGGGAATGCGGCGTAGCAGCCCATGAAACCGAGGTGGTACCGCTGGACGGCCGGGTTCAGGCCGAGGGCCCGGACAATCTTGTAGTCCGGGCCCGGATTGAAGAATCCGGTGCAGGAGACGGTGATCAGGTGGGTGATGTCCTGCGCATCGACTCCCGGACAGGCATCCAGGGCTTTTTGGGCGGCCTCAATGAAGAGCTTGGTCGCTTCCGTGGCGAAAATGCCGTTGCGGGTCTTGGTGCTGGGGCTGAGCACCAAGCCGGTGGCCGGGTCGAAGAACTGGGGATCTTCCGCCCGGCTGTCCTTGGTGAGTTCCTCGACTGCCGTATGCCGGGTGTCGATGGCGGCGGAGTCAAAGCAGGTGTTGACCAGCCGGGATCCGAGCCGAGTGAGGCCCGGCTGGGCGGCGAACACCGCCCTGGCCTCGGACTGGACCAGGATGGTTGGCGGGACTGCAGTTTCTAAGGACCTCAGGTAGACCGTCATGGTTCATTCTCAGTGAGGCCGCCGCCAAAGACAATGGAACGACTTGAGATTTGGGACCACGGCCGGGGTGGACAACTTCGGCGCGAAGTAGCACCATCTCACATGTGACCAGCAAACCCGACCCGGCGCAGCACTTGCGCGACCTCGCGCTGCTACGCCGCGTCCGTGACCGGATGGACCGGGAGTACGCGCAACCGCTCGACGTCGAGGCCCTCGCCCGCGGTGTGCACATGTCCGCCGGGCACCTCAGCCGCGAGTTCCGCCTCGCGTACGGCGAGTCACCGTACAGCTATCTGATGACGCGGCGCATCGAGCGCGCCATGGCGTTGCTGCGCCGCGGCGACCTGAGCGTCACCGAGGTCTGCTTCACGGTCGGCTGCTCGTCGCTGGGCACCTTCAGTACCCGTTTCACCGAACTGGTCGGCGTACCGCCCAGCGTCTACCGGCGCGAGGCGGCGCGCGCGACCGCGGGGATGCCGTCCTGCGTGGCGAAACAGGTCACCAGACCGGTCAGGAATCGAGAAGTGCCGGCCCCCGAAGCGCAGCTAGCATGAATTTCATGGACATCAACATTCACGCGAGTTTCCTCCCACACAACGATCCCGACGCCGCCGTCGCCTTCTATCGCGACACACTCGGTTTCGAGGTCCGCAACGACGTCGGATACGGCGGGATGCGCTGGATCACGGTCGGCCCGGCCGACCAGCCGGGCACGGCCATCGTCCTGGAGCCGCCGGCCGCCGACCCCGGTATCACCGACGACGAGCGCCGCATCATCGACGAGATGATGGCCAAGGGCACCTACGCCCGCATCCTCCTGGCCACCAAGGACGTCGACGCCACCTTCGAACGGCTCCAGGCCAGCGGCGCCGAGGTGGTCCAGGAGCCGACAGAGCAGCCCTACGGGGTCCGCGACTGTGCCTTCCGCGATCCCGCGGGCAACCTGATCCGCATCCAGCAGCCGCTCTGAGCCGTCCGCGGACGCGGGCAAGGCGGACGCGGGCAAGGCGGACGCGGGACAAGAAGGCACAGAGCCGGAAGCTGGTTAGATAGAGCAAAGCGACGCTGAGGGAGTCCGCGCAGGCGGCCCCGCAAACAGATGGAGACACCATGAGCATGGCCACCGGGGCGGACACGCAGTCGCCTGCGCAGCATGTTGCTGACACCCACGATTTGATCAGCGTGCAGGGCGCGCGCGAGAACAACCTCAAGGACGTCAGCATCGAGATCCCGAAGCGCCGGCTGACGGTGTTCACCGGCGTCTCCGGCTCGGGCAAGAGCTCCCTGGTGTTCGCCACGATCGCCGCAGAGTCGCAGCGGATGATCAACGAGACCTACAGCGCCTTCGTGCAGGGCTTCATGCCGACGTTGTCGCGGCCGGAGGTGGACCACCTCGAGGGATTGACGACGGCGATCATCGTCGACCAGGAGCGGATGGGCGCCAACCCCCGGTCCACCGTCGGCACCGTCACCGATGCCAACGCCATGCTGCGCATCCTCTTCAGCCGGCTGGGATCACCGCACGTGGGACCCCCCACGGCGTTTTCCTTCAACGTCCCGACGCGGAAGGCAAGCGGCGTGATGAGCACCGAGAAAAGCGGCCGGGTCGAGAAGAATGTGGTGCACGACGCGGTTTACCTGGGCGGCATGTGTCCGCGCTGCGAGGGCATGGGCTCGGTCTCCGACTTCGACCTCACTGCGCTCTACGACGACTCCAAGTCGCTCGCTGGCGGTGCCCTGACAATCCCCGGCTACAGCATGGACGGCTGGTACGGCCGCATCTTCAGCGGCGCCGGCTTCGACATGGACAAGCCGATCGCGAAGTTCACCAAAAGGGAAATGCACGACCTGCTCTACAAGGAACCGACCAAGATCAAGGTTGAGGGCATCAACCTGACGTATGAGGGGCTGATCCCGAAGATCCAGAAGTCCATGCTGTCCAAGGACGTCGAGGCGATGCAGCCCCACGTCCGGGCCTTCGTGGAGCGCGCCATCACGTTTCAGGCCTGCCCGGAGTGCGACGGCACGCGGCTCAGCCGGGAGGCCCGGTCCTCGAAGATCCAGGGCAAGAACATCGCCGACCTCTGCGTGATGCAGATCAGCGACCTGGCCGCGTGGGTCCGCGAGCTCGATGCGCCTTCGGTCGCGCCGCTCCTGAACGGCTTGCGGCACCTGCTCGACTCGTTCGCCGAAATCGGGCTGGGTTACCTCTCCCTGGACCGGCCGGCGGGCACGCTGTCCGGGGGAGAGGCCCAGCGCACAAAGATGATCCGGCACCTGGGCTCGTCCCTCACAGATATCACCTACGTCTTTGACGAGCCGACGATCGGCCTGCACCCGCACGACATCGAGCGGATGAACCAGCTGCTGCTGCAGCTGCGCGACAAGGGCAACACCGTGCTTGTCGTCGAGCACAAGCCGGAGACCATCGCGATAGCCGACCACGTCGTTGACCTCGGTCCCGGCGCAGGCACCGAGGGCGGCAGTGTCTGCTTCGAGGGAAGCGTGGAGGGGCTGCGGGGGAGTGACACCATCACCGGCCGCCATCTCGACGACCGGGCCGCGGTAAAGGAATCGGTACGCCCGTCCTCGGGCGCACTGGAGGTCCGTGGTGCCTCCACCAACAATCTCCAGGGTGTGGATGTCGACATCCCGCTCGGCGTGCTCTGCGTGGTCACCGGCGTCGCCGGCTCAGGGAAGAGCTCGCTGATCCACGGCTCGGTGGACGGACGCGACGGTGTGGTGGTAATCGACCAGGGTGCCATCAAGGGGTCGCGCCGCAGCAACCCCGCGACGTACACGGGCCTCCTCGAGCCGATCCGCAAGGCATTCGCGAAGGCCAACGGCGTGAAGCCGGCGCTGTTCAGCTCCAACTCGGAAGGCGCCTGCCCCACCTGCAACGGCGCGGGTGTCATCTTCACCGAACTCGGTGTCATGGCCACCGTCGAGTCCATCTGCGAGGACTGCGAGGGCAAGCGATTCCAGGCCTCGGTGCTGGAGTACAGGCTGGGCGGCTACAACATCGCCGAAGTGCTGGCAATGTCGATGACCGAGGCCGAGGTGTTCTTTGGCGAAGGGGAAGCCCGCACGCCGGCGGCCCACAAGATCCTCGACCGGCTCGTGGACGTCGGGCTCGGCTACCTCACCCTCGGCCAGCCGCTCACCACGCTATCCGGCGGTGAGCGGCAGCGCGTCAAGCTCGCCACCCAGATGGCAGAGAAGGGTGACATCTACGTCCTCGACGAGCCCACCACCGGCCTGCACCTCGCCGACGTCCAGAACCTGCTGGGCCTCCTGGACCGGCTCGTCGACTCCGGCAAGTCGGTTATCGTCATCGAGCACCACCAGGCGGTCATGGCGCACGCCGACTGGATCATCGACCTCGGCCCCGGTGCCGGCCACGACGGCGGCAGGCTTGTTTTCGAGGGCACCCCCGCCGACCTCGTCGCTGCCCGCGCCACGCTCACCGGCCAGCACCTGGCGGCCTACGTCCGTTCGTGACCCGCCCGGTCATTGCCGCGGCCGCGGTTGCGGCTCCGGGTGCCACCGGATCGCTCCGATGGCACCCGGAACTGCGGGCAGCCCGCCGCTGCTGCTCAACCGATTCGGTATCGGCGGATTCCAGCGTGGTCTGAGAATGTGGACTAATCTGGGGCCGTGGCAAGCATTCGAGAAGCTCAAAAGCAGATGACCCGCCGACTTTTTCTCGAGAAGGGGCTGGAGCTTTTCGAGGAAAAGGGGTTCGCCGCCACCACGGTGGATGACATTGCCGCTGCCGTAGGCACCACCAGGGCAACCTTCTATTCGCATTTTCCGTCCAAGGCCCAGCTCATGCGCTCGCTCGTCGAGCGGTCCAACGAGATACTGACCGATGCCGATGTGCCGCCGCTGCATTCGGTGGTGGAATCCGGGGACCGCAAGCTGATCAGGGTCTGGCTTGCACGGAAATTTGACCAATGGGCCGACATCCGTCCCTATGTGGTGGCGGCGCACCAGGCCGCGGCCAGCGAACCGGACATCCAGGCCGCTTTGGATCAGTGGTTCGACCTGGCAATCGATGACATGCAGGCCGGCCTGGACCGGGCCGGGCGTTTTGACCCACCCAGCCGCCGTGTCCGGTGCACGCTGGCCTTCGGAGAACTGGAGTTCTTTTCCCGGCGCTGGATGCGGCTCGGTTGGACCGTAGACCGCGACACTTCTCTGGATCTGATGGTCGAGAACTGGTGCTTCCTGCTGGCTGAGTGAGCAGGAAGCACCGGGGCGCAGTCTATTGACTGCGCCCCGGCGTTTTCAGGTGCCCCACGACATCAGTGCCCCTGGTCTTCCGCCGCCTTGCGTGTGGTGAACGGCAGGACCAGCCTGGACTGGTGGGCGGCGTCGCGGTAGATCTTATGGGTGACGGGCCGGCCCACGGGCAGGTGGAAGGCATCCGGCGGCAGCAGCGCATTGTGCTCGTCGGCCAGCGGCTCGCCGTTGGACAGTTCCACCGTCAGCTTGTGCCCCGGCTTGAACGTGTTCGCGAACGGATAGAGGCGCAGCACGTACTCCTCGATCGTCCCCGGCTCCACCGGCACGGAACGGGTGTGCGCGTGGTACGGGTTGCCCTCGGTGGTTCGCTCGTCGAGTTCGCGGTGCGAGGCCTTCAGGTAGCCGCTGGTGATCAGCTGGCGCGGGCCGTTGGGAGCGTAGTCCCACAGGCGCAGGATGAAGTTGGTGTCCGGCTGGTCGATCTCGGCGAAGATGTGCGCGGCACCGGCGCCGATCATCTCCGTGTCCTCCTCGAAGACAGGGGTGGACCAGCTGATGATCTCCACCTTGTCCGTCACCGTCAGCGGCGCCTGGTAGAAGCCGTCCGGGGCGGCGTACTCCGCCCCCATCGGCTCGGGCTGTTCGGACAGCGTGTGGCGCGGGCGCAGATAGAGGGACTTGTACTCGATGTCCTTCGGCGGCCACGCCTCGGCGGTCACCACCTCCCGGGAACCCTCCACAAAGACGCTCACGGCCGGTTCGTCCATGACGCCGTTGTCGATGCCCTTGATCCAGTAGTCGTACCACCGGAACATCTTGTCGTGCTCCTCGATAAAGGGACGCGACTGCATCGGCGGGTAGGGACCGATGTCCAGCTTCTTGGGGCCCTTCAGCTTATTGAACAGCTCGATCGTGCCATCCAAGGTCCAGCCGCGGCCCTGGTCGAGCTGCAGCCAGACCGGGATGTCGATGTTCGGGGCCAGCGAGACGGGGTTGCGCTCCTCGTACCAGTCCCCGTCCAGCTCGTTCATCACGATGTCGAACCAGACCTCATGATTCTTCGGGTAGTTCAGGACATGGACCAGGTTCGGCCAGGCGGCCACGTCCGGATCCTGCAGCCGCTCCTGGACCAGCTTCTTCAGTTCATCGGGGGAGTACTTCTCGATCATGCGGGACTTCACGCCGTCGGTGAACGCCCAGCCGGAGTCGCCGCCGCGGCCCTCGCGGGCGGCGCGCGGCATGAACCACATGACGCCGCCGTGGTAGGTGGTCTCGTAAAAGTCGTAGTGGCCGCCGGAGACGAAGATCGCCTTCAGGTGCGGCGGGCGCTCGGCCGCGGCCAGCACCTGCATGGAGCCGAAGTAGGAGATGCCGACCATGCCGACGTTGCCGTCGCACCACGGCTGCTCGGCGACCCATTCGATGAAGTCGTACGCGTCCTGGCCCAGGGAGACGCCGCCGGCGTTGTAATTGCCGATGTGCTCGCCGCCGGAGTGGCCGGAGCCGCGCAGGTCGCCGATGACGTGGACGTAGTCCTCCTTGACGATGCGGGCGATGTCCCCGGCCTCGATGCAGCCGTCCCACATGGGGCTGGGGCGCCGCTGCGGCGGGGTGGTGAGGGCCAGCGCCTGCAGCTCCTTGCCGTAGGGGCTCAGTGCCACCAGGGCGGGCCGCGGCTTGTCCTCAGTACCGTGATAGGCGTCCGCGGCGAGCTCGACGCCGTCCCGCATCGGGACCCGGAGATCCTTGCGGACAGCAATCTTTTCCCCGCCGGCATCCAGCATCTTTAGGTCATCCATGGGTGCGTAGCTCCTCATGCTTGGTCATTTGGTCAAAGGTTGTGCGGTAGCCGTGGAGCGTCGTGAAGAACGGGGACGGCTCCAGGCTGGGGTCCCCCGCGTAGCCGAGTTCTTCAGCAACGCGGGCGAAGGGCGAGTATGGCGAGTCCGTGTCCTGCAGCCCGGCGTCCAGGCAGCGGCAGGCCGCGTCACCGACACGGGCCTCGATCTCTTGGCTCGCCTGGAGCGCTTCCCTGGCCTGTTCCGCGTCGAGCTCGACGCCGTACGGCGTGCCGTCCGCGCGGCGGTACGGGTGCCCGAGGTAGAGATGCTGCGGACGGATCTCCTCACGCAGGTACTGAAGGCCTGCGCGATAGCCGGCCGGGTCCACGAAACCGGGGAACCCGTTGGCCGCGCCGTGGACCTGGACGGCGTCGCCGACGAACACGTCGTCCTGCCCGTCGATGACGTAGGCGACCGACCCGGGGGTATGTCCCGGGATTGAGTGAACGGAAACGGTGACGTCACCACCGAGGGAGATTCTCTCGCCGCCCCGCACCAACAACGTCGGTTCCATCTCGCCGGAGATAACCGCGTCCGCGGCGGCCGACAGCCTCGATTCACCGTCAGGGTCGTGCAGGTACTGCGCCCGGCCGGCGACGTATTCGTCCACGTGCGCCCTTCGCGAGCGCAGCAGCGGCGCGTCGGCCTCGTGGATAACGACCTGCGCGCGCCGTCCGGTGAGTTCCCACAGGGCGTGGGCACCGCCGACGTGGTCGATATGCCCGTGAGTCAGCAGGATCCAGCGGACGTCCTCGATCCGGCGGCCGATCGCCGCCAGCGCGGGCGCCAGTCCTTCCGCGGGCGAGGATGCGATCCCAGTGTCCACGATGGCGGGCTCCGGGGCGTCGATGAAGAAGCTGTAGAGACCGAACCGGCCCCACGGCGAGACGATGGGATGAACAGCGACTGCCGGCGTCATTGCCCGGCGTTCCCGTCCAGGAAGGCGGCCGTCTCACCGAACGCCCGGTAGAACTCCGGGAGCCAGGAGAAGTTTGCGACGAAGCCGTGGTTTGCCCCCGCGTAACGGCTGACCGTCGCGTCCACGCCGGCCTCCGTCAGTCGCTGGCCGTAGAGTTCGCCCTCATCGCGCAGGGGATCGTACTCCGCGGTGATGACCAGGGCCGGTGGCAGGCCGGCGAGATCCTCGCGCTTGATGGGGGAGACGAGGGGATCCGACGGATCCGCCCCGTTCCCGAGGTAGAAGGAGTTGAACGGCAAAAGGCCCGCCGTCTCCAGCCCGTACCCCTCAGCGTTCTCCCGCAGTGAGGCGTAGCGGTCGACGTCGAAGTCCAGGTCCAGGGACGGGTAGAAGAGGACCTGGTGCGTGATGAGATCAAACCCGTCGTCGTGTGCTTGCGCGGCGACGGCCGCGACGAAGTTGCCACCCGAGCTGTCACCGGCGATGGCCAGGTTCTTCCCGTCCCAGCCCAGGCTCGCACCCTGCTCGGCGGCCCACCGGACCACCCCGTAGCAGTCGTCGAGGCCGGCCGGGAACGCGGCCTCCGGGGCGAGGCGATAGCCGACCGAGATGACCTTGTGGCCGGTCTCCCTCGCCAGCGACCGTGCCACGTGGTCGTGGGTGTCCAGGCTGCCCAGGAAGAATGCGCCGCCGTGGAAGTACACCAGCAGGCCGTAGGCGTCCGCCTCGGCAGGCGTGTAGATCCGCACGGGCACCTCGCCCGACGCCGTCACTGCCGTGGCGTCCTCGACAAGGAACAGCGGCAGCCGGTCCTCGAGAGGGAGCACCTGCGAAGCCTCCCCGGCGCGCATGGCCGCCGGGTTGAGCGGCGACCCGTCCGGTGCCGGCAGGGTGCCGAGGATTTTGGCGATTTCGGGATGGATGGTCATGGCGTTCACGCTTTCGATGCGGCGGCGGGCTTCTGGGACGTGGGTTTTTGCCCCGGGAAGACGTCATTGACCTCGTCCTCGGACCAGCCCTGGCGGGAGATACGCTGCAGCTCGTCCGTTACCGGCTTGCGGGTTGCCTGGAACAGGGCCAGTGCCTCCTTGACGGAGCCAGCCCCCGCAAGGGCATCGGCGAGCGCGCCGGCGTCCTCGATGGCCGAGTTCGCGCCCTGGCCCTGGTGGTGCAGCATCGAGTGGGCCGCATCGCCCATGACCACGACGGAGTCCGTGTGCCACGAGCTAACCGGGTCTATGTCGTAGACGGCGCGGATGTTCACGGTGTCCATGTCGAGGCCGCGGGCAATGTTGACAATCCGCTCGTCGAAGCCCTCCACTGTCGCCACGAGGTCGTCCTTCGTGATCGTGGGGGCCCAGGTGCTGTCCGGGCACAGTGCGGTGATATCGAACGACATCTGGTTGCGGTGACGCAGCGGCAGCAGGTAGACCTTCGTGCCCCTGCCCATGTACATCCGCAGGTTGTCGTCCACCACCATGCCGTGGGCGTCGTCGGCGGAGATCACAGCGCGGTAGGCGTGTTCGCCCGAGAACACCGGACCCTTGTCGCTGAAGAGCTGCTCACGCACCACGGACTTGATGCCGTCGGCGCCCACCACCAGGTCGGCCTCGACGCTCTTGCCGTTGGTGAACGTCAGGACGGGGCGGCCGCCCTTGTCCTCGATGGTTTCCAGCTTGTGGCCAAGGTGCACCATGCCCTCGGGCAGCACGCCCAGCAGGGCCTCGATGAAGTCGCCGCGGTGGATGAGGTGGGTCTGTGTCTGCTCGCCGAACTCCGGCCAGGTGTCCTTCATGATCGGCTCACCCGTGGCGGTGAGGATTTCGAAGTAGTCGCTCGGCGAGCTTACTTTCGCGATCGCGTCAAAGATGCCCCATTGGCTGAACCGGTGCATGGTGGCGGGACGCAGCCCGATGCCGGCGCCGACCTCCCGCATCTGGGAAGCCTGTTCGTACACGTTGACGTCGGCACCGAGCAGGCTCAGGGCTTTGGCCGCCGCGGCGCCGCCGTACCCCGCGCCGACGATGGCGATGTTGAGGTTCTTGATGTCTTCAGCCTTCATGGTTCATCTCCTTCTTGACGCTTGGCCCGGGCCAAGTGTTGGGGAACGGTGAGTGTGGTGGATTGTCCGGGGTCAGGCGTGAAGCGACAGGAAGTCGGCCGGGTTGTCCTCGAGCAGGAGTTTGAGGGTGGCGTCGTCGATTCCGGCTGCGCGCATGTCGGGGATCATGTCCTCGAAGATGTAGTTGATGGTGTGGCCCTTCACTCCCGGCCAGCCCAGTGGGCTGCAATTTGCGTCGGCCGAGACCAGGAGCTTGTCCGCATAGCCCTTGTTCACGAGGTGGACGAAGTGCTCCATGCGTTCGGCGCGCTTGCGGCCCCAGAACGGCGGATCGGGCAGTTCGAGGTCGTAGCCGAAGGTGTCGAAGCCGATGCGGCCGCCCTGCTCGTAGATCCAATCGTGGGGAGTGATCGGAGCGTTCAGGCCGTCGTCGGCGTGGCCAAAGAGCACGCGGTCCAGCGGGAGGCCCTCTTCGTTGAAAATGTTCACCGCCGGTTCGGGGTCGATGGCCAGGTGGGTCAGGACCGGTGCGCCGGTGACGACGGCGGCGCGGGCCGCGGCCCGGTAGATCCGCTGGTCCAGGTCCGTCATGCGTCCGCCGCGGCTCACACCGACCTTGATGACGCCGGCCTTGGCGCCTGTAGTGCCGATGCCGACGGTGATCTCGTGGATGAACACCTTCGTGAGGTACTCCACGGTGGCACGGGAGAAGTGCGGCAGGGCGGTGTCGCCGCCGACGAAGCCGGTGCAGGCCACGATGTGCACGCCCGTCTTCCGGGACAGTGACTTGTAGTAGTCGACGTCGCGGCCGTTGCAAATGCCCGTGGCGTCCACGAAGGTGCCGCCGCCGTATTCGCGGAATTTCCGCAGTTTCGGCACGGTTTCCTCGTAGGCCTGCTCCGGAGACTTCCACCACTTGGTGTCCAGTTCGGACCCGGGCATGCCGTAGCCGATGTGTTCGTGGACCGCCACGATTTCCAGTTCTTCGGCCGGGATGGTTCCCAGCACGGTGTTGACTTTGGTCATTTCGTTCACCTCGGGGTTCGAAAGCTTGTTGTGTGTGGGCCGCCGCGTGCTTAGCGCACGGTCAGCAGGTTGCGCGGGTTGTCCACGAGGATGCGCCGGGCGTCTTCCTCGCCCAGGCCGTGGGCCTTGAGGAAAGGCATGAAGGTGGTCAGGACGTGGCTGTAGGGCAGGTTGTACTCCGGCAGACCCTTGGCCACGCCGATCGAGTTGCCCGAAAGGATGATCCTTTCGGCATGGCCTGCCTTGACGAGCTCGAGCACCAGTTCGGCGCGATCGTGGTCGGTGAGGTAGTCCGCATGGTCGTTCAGGCCCACGTGGTCGATGCCGACGAAGGCTCCCCGGCCGGCCACTTCCATGGCGGAGCCGGCGCCGTCCTTGCGGTCGAGGCCGCCGACGAGCACCCGGTCGGCCCCGATCTGCTCGTCCAGGACGATGTCCAGATCGTGCAGGGCGTCGGCGCCGAAGCGGATGGAGACCGGGACGCCGGTGTCCCTGGCAGCGCGGGCGGAGCCGCGAAACAGGCTTTCCTCGGTCGGCGTCATACCGGCGCGGTCGGCGGTGGTGGCGATGATGCCAGCGGCGGCGCGGCGCTCGACCCGGGGAACCACCATCCCCTCCTTGACCTCCTTGCCGAAGAGATCACTGAACTTTTCGGCCGGCCACGGGGTGGGCGGGTTGGTCTGGGGCGTCAGGAAGTATCCGCCGAGTTCTTCCTCCGGGCCCAGGCCCGTGGAGGCGACGATGTGGACGCCGGTGGAGCGGGACAGTGCCTCGTAGAGCTTGAGGTCGCGGCCGTGGAACATGCCGGTGCTGTCCACGATCGTCTTCCCGCCGTGCCCGCGGAAGTCCTCGAGTTTCGCGGCCAGGGCCTGGAAGATCTCCGCCCGGTCCATGGAGATCTCCGGTGCGTACTGGGCGCCCGGGACCACCGACAACAAAGCCTCATGGAGCGCCACAACGCCCAGTTCCGAGGCAGGGGCGGGACCCAAGACCGTGTTGACGGTTTGCCCGGCGGGGGCGTGGAACGCGTCACCGGTATCGGCGGGTGTGGTGTGGCTCACTTGGCTTCTCCCTTGAGGATCGAGTGCTGCAATGCAGGGGTGCCGCGGAGTTCGACCGTGCCGTCGCTCCCTTGCGGTGCAGTCAGCCTCACATATTTCTTTACATGATGTCAAGGAAATTTGCAGGCCGTACGGCAGCTGAGCATCGGCGTGCTTATGAAACCAACGTTGCGTAAGTGCTCTTGACATCATGTAAACCTTGGCACCACACTGTGGGGAGCGCCACATCTACCTCCGGCCTACCGGCACTTACCCGGTAGGGCACCAGCAACGGCGCACCACCGGAGAATCGACCGGAAACAAAGGAGTTTCATYGATGAGTCAGACCACCACGGTGTCGAGCCGAGGCTCAGTACGAGCGACGTTCGTGGCCGCCTACAGCGCGGTCACACTCGCGCAGATCACCAACGCCCTGCCGGGTGCCCTCAGCGGCACCTTCGCCGCGGAATTCCATACCTCGGGCGCGGGCCTGACCTGGATCGCGGGCATGTTCTTGATGGGTATCGTCGTGTTCGAGCTCAGCTGGGGGCTCCTGGGTGACCTGTTCGGACRCAAGAAGCTTCTGTACATCGGCGCCGGGGTCAGCATCGTCGGCTCCGTCCTTGCTGCGCTGGCGCCGACAACCGAGATGATGATCACCGCGCAGGCCGTCGGCGGCATCGGGGCGGGCATCCTCTTCCCCATTTCGCTGTCCATGATCGCGGCGATCACCCCGGACCACCGGGCGCGGGCCCGGGTCATTGCCACCTGGGCCGGGTTCCTGTCGCTCGGCGCGGTGATCTCCCCCCTGCTCGCCGGCCTCACGGCCCAGTTCTTCACCGTGCCAGGCGCTGCGGCTGGCACGCCGAACGTGTTCAGCGGCTGGCGTGTCGCCTACTTCGTTGCGGCCGCCGTCGCCGTGGGCGTTCTCATCGTCGCGCTCCGGGCGAAGGACTCCGCGGCCGCGGAGGGACGCAAACTCGACCTGCCCGGCCAGTTCACCCTCGCGCTCGGCCTCATCGCCGTGCTTTTTGCGACGGTTCAGGCGGTCGATGCGGGCTTCGGCGCTTCGGATGTCGTCGTTAGCTACGTCATCGGCGGCATCCTTTTGGTCCTCTTCCTCGTCATCGAGACGCGGACCAAACAGCCGCTCATCCACCTTTCCCTGTTCAAGAACAGCGCCTACTCGATCACAGGCGTCGTCGCGGTCACCGGCATGTTTGCCTTCCTCGCGATCTGCTTCAGCACCAGCGTCGCCGTCGGCGGCCTTGCCCTGGCCGAGACCTGGAAGGTCGGGGTGCTGTTCGTCTTCATCCAGGGCCCCGCGTTCGCCTTCATCCCCGTGGTGGGGTGGCTCATCCACCACATAGCGCCGCGCTGGGTGCTCACCTCGGGCTTCGCCTTCATGGCCATCTCCGGCTTTTGGCTCTCGACGTTCTCCCTGGGCGCGCCGGAGGCCTTCGGCGGTACCCCGTGGACGGCCTTCATTCCGCCACTTCTGCTGCTGGGCATCGGATTCGCGCTCACAGTTGGCTCCATCACTTCCGTGGCGATCAACACCGTCCCGCCGCAGCACATCGGCATGGCGTCGGCGACGACGAACCTGCTGCGGGACCTTGGCTTCGCCCTTGGCCCGGTCATCGGCTCGGCCATCGCGTTCAGCATCGGCGCCTCAGCCTTCGCGGGCCCCCTCGGCGGGATCCTCGGCGGGGCGGGGCTGCCCGCCAACGCAGTCGCCGGGCTCTCCCACGTGCCGCCCCTGGGCTATCTCTCGGGCTGGGACGGCGTCATCGCCCAGTTCTCCGGCCAGGCACTGGCCGGGGGCGCGCCCGCCCCTGCTGTCGACGGCATGGTTCAGGCCCTCACCGCCGCGCAGCAGCAGATACAGGGCGTGGCCGGAGCCTCGCTCGGCCAGGGCTTCCAAACGGTCTACCTCGTCGCTGCCATCGCGGCAACAGCCTCCGCCCTCCTCACCCTCTTCATCTCCGCTCGTTCTTCGGCGCCCACCCCCGACGCCATCGCAGAGACGACAGAGGCCACCGCTGACGTGGCCGTCTGAGACTGACGGCTTCACGTCACTACCCACTACCCACAACCCACAATCCGCAAGGAGAACACCGTGACTGCACCCACCGAATCCGGCATCGACATCTGGGCCGACGACGTCCTGGTCGACCCCTACCCCACGTATGCCTCGCTCCGCGAGCAGGCCGCAGTGGTGCACCTTCCCAAGAACGAGCTGTACGTCCTAACGCGCTACGACGTTATCCGTGACGCACTCGGTGATCCGGAGACCTTCTCGTCGACCAGCATCGGCTTCAACCCGATGGTGAACGAGGCGCTGCAGGGCACCTCGCTTGCCTCCGACCCGCCCATTCACACGCAGCTCCGGGCCACGCTGTCACAGAACCTCACCCCCCGCGCACTCCGCGGCCTGAAGGTCGTCATCGACGAAAAGGCGGACCAGCTCGTCGCCGAGCTCGCCGCCAGCGGCAGCTTTGAGGCCATCGACTCCCTGGCCCGGGCCTTCCCGATCGAAATCGTTGCCGACCTCATTGGCTTCAGCGGACACGTCAAGGACAACATGCTGCGCTGGGGCCAGGCCGCGATGCAGGTCATCGGCCCGCTGAACCAGCGCACGCAGGAGAGCTTCCCGATCGCCGGCGAGCTCTACGGCTGGTGCTCGTCGGTCACCGCCGACGACCTCACACCCGGCTCAATCGGCCGCGGAATCTTCGACGCCGAGACACGCGGCGACATTCCCCAAGGCTCTGCGGGGCACATCATCCACCAGTACCTGGGAGCGGGCGTCGACACGACAATCGCGTCAATCGGGAACATCATTGCGCTGTTCGGCCACCACCCCGGGCAGTTCGGGCTGGTCCGGGAGAACCCGGAACTCGTCCCCGCGGCGTTCGCCGAAGTGCTGCGCTACTGGGCACCGGTCCACATCTGGGGCCGCAGGGCAACCCGCGACGTGGAAATCGACGGAGCCACGATTCCTGCCGGGGCGCAGGTGGGCATCCTCTTCGGCGCCGGCAACCGGGACCCGCGGCACTACGAGAATCCCGACACCTTCGACGTGATGCGCAACCCGGTGGACCACCTGTCCTTCGGCTATGGACCGCACGGCTGCGCCGGCCAAGGCCTGGCGAAACTTGAAGCCCATGCGATCATTGAGGCCCTTGCCCGCAGGGTGAAAACGCTGACGATTTCCGATGAAGTCCGGGAGCCGAGCAACATCACGCGGAGCCTCGAGTTGCTCCAGGTCACCAAGGTGGTGGCAGCATGAGGATCCAACTCGACCGGCCGCGCTGCGAGGGACACGGCCTCTGCGAAGAGGCCGCTCCCCGGCTGATGCACCTCGACGACGACGGCGAGCTGGTAATCGACGTTCCGGACGCGGAAGGGGCTGACCTGGACGCCGCGAAGGCGGCGGTAAGGGTCTGCCCGGTTGCCGCGCTGCGGTTGGCCGCGGCATGACGATGCGCAGGATAGTGGTGGTTGGCAACGGCATCGCCGGGCTCACGGCCTGCGACTCGCTGCGCTCGGCCGGCTTCGATGGTGAGCTCACTGTTGTGGGCGCCGAGCGCCACCATCCCTACAGCCGGCCAGCCCTCTCCAAGGCGCTGCTGCACAGTGTTGATGGGGACAGTGTTGATGGGAACAGCGTCGATGGGAAAAGCGACGATGTACTCCAGGCCCATGTGCTCCCCGAGCCGACCCACGAAGCAACCGAGCTGCTCGGAGTCAGCGCCACGGGCCTGGACGTTGACGCCCGGCTGGTTCGCCTGGACGGGGGCGATGAGCTGCCGTATGACGGCCTCGTCATCGCTTCCGGTTCCCGGGCGAAGCGCCTCGCCCCGGGGCAAGGAGCAGCTGGACCGCGACAGGACGGCTCCCTCCGGGAGCTCACCCTGCGCACCATCGAGGATGCGATCCTGCTCAAAGAGCTGGCCGCATCGCGCCCGTCAGTTATTGTGGTCGGCGGCGGACCGCTCGGCGTTGAGGTCGCGTCCGGTTGCCTGCACGTGGGCTGCGAGGTCACCCTCGTCTCCGACGTCAAGCCGCTCTCGCGTCAGCTTGGCGACCATCTGGCCGACATCTTCACCTCCGCCGCCGTCCGGCGCGGACTGCGGGTGGTTGGCGGTGGGAAGGCCCGTCTTCTCGATCACGGTACCGGGGCAAAAGTCGTCCTTGCCGACGGCACCGAACTGGAGGCGGACCTTGTGGTCACCGCTATCGGCGACGAGCCAAACATCGGCTGGCTGGCTGGCTCGAACCTCCTCGTCGACGGGCAGCTGCGTGTCGACTCGCGCGGCAGGCTCCGGCCGGACATCGTCGCCGCCGGCGACGTGGCGTTCTWCCCGASCMGTCGAGGGGTGGAACGGGTGCCCCTCTGGACCAGCGCCATCGACCAGGCCAAGATCGCCGCCGTCGGCCTGCTCAAGGGTGACGCGGCGCCCGAGTTCGACTTCCAGCCGTACTTCTGGACAGAGGGCTTCGGCCTGTCGCTCAAGTCGGTGGGCTTCGCGCCGGTTGTCGGGACTCCCGATTTCTGCGAGCCCGGCGAGAGTGCGGATTCGATGCTGCTGCGCTGGGACAACATGGACGGTTCAGGCACCGCCGTCGCGATCAACTACCGGATCCCCATCCCCAAACTGCGCCGGCTGGCCGACGTCGGTCCGGCCGCGGTGCGTCCGGCGGCGCCAGCTCGTGTCTGACGCCGCACAACACCGTTAGGATTGATCCATGTCGTCGTTGCGAGAGGCCCAGAAGCAGCTGACCCGCGACGTGATCGTCGAACGGGCACTTGAACTCTTCACCGAGAAGGGCTACGCCGCGACGACGATCGATGAGATTGCCGCTGCGGCAGGAACCACCCGGGTGACTTTTTACGCCTACTACCCCTCGCGCAGCGACCTGATGCGGGACTTCATGGCGCGCGTCAACGCTGTGCTGGACCGCGCGGACGGCCCCGAACGGGGATCGACCGCGGCCGAGCTCGTCGACGTCGTGCGCGCAGGCGAGCTGCCGGGCATCCTGGCCTGGCTGGAGTCGCGGGCGGCGCTCTGGCCAGTCTTCCGCCCGTACCTCGACGTGCTCGAGGAGGCAGCCGCCGTTGATCGCGAGGTGCGCGCCCTGGTCGAGGGATGGCATGAGGAGGTCATCTCCGATCTCGTGCGCGGAATGGAGCTGGCAAGTCGCTTCTCGGAGGAGACGCGCCACATTCGCGGCACTCTCGCGTTCACCTCGCTCGACTACGTCGCCACGCTCTGGACACGACGGAAGTTTGAACCAAACCGCGACCACGCACTCGAGGTGCTCGCCGACAACTGGTACCACCTGCTCTGCGACGAAGGCTGAACCGGATGGAAAGTATGGGCGCAGCCGAAGTACCGGCGAAGGCTGTGGACCACCGGTCCCTGGCCGTCTCGGTGATCGACATTTCCTCCGATATCCGCCGGAAATCGCACAATGACACCGGCGTCCGGCCGCTGTCCAATGGCGTGCTGGAAATCCTCCGGGTCATCGAGAACCACCCCGGCATCACCGTTGCGGACGTTGCCTCGCGTCTCGGGCGGCAGTTCAGCAACGTCAGCGTCCAGCTCCGGGAGCTGGTCGCCGCGGGCCTTGTCACCCGCACCCGCGACGCAGCCGACAAGCGGTACGTCGCCCTCCACCCCACGGCGGAGTCCCAGCGGATCAAGACCCTCCTTGAGGGCGCCTGGGCGGAAGCGCTGGAGTCGGCGAGTTCCCGGCTGCTGCCCGAAGAGCGCGAGCAAATCGCCGCCAGCCTGCCGGCCCTGCAGCGCCTCGCCTCGATCATCGCCGAGCCCGAGTAGCGCACATCACCTCCACGCCCTGCCTAAGAACTCATGCGAAGTAGTTATACTTTTGTAAGTATTAATACTTGAAGGGTGGATTTTGATATGGCAACACAGCTAGCAGATGCAGGGACAAAGCAGGGGAGCAGGCCCAGCAGCAGCTGGTGGGCGCTGGTATTCCTGGCCCTCGCACAGTTCATGGTGGTCCTGGACGGCACGATCGTGAACCTGGCACTGCCGCGTCTCCAGATCGAGATGGGGATCAGTGACTCGGCGCGTTCCTGGGTGGTCACGGCCTACGCACTGGCCTTCGGCGCCTTCCTGCTGCTCGGAGGCCGGATCGCGGACTTCTGGGGCCGGAAACGGACCTTCCTCGTGGCCGCCGCAGGTTTCGCGGTCGCGTCTCTGCTCGGCGGCATCGCGCAACAGCCCTGGGAACTGATCGGTGCGCGCGCCCTGCAGGGCGTGTTCGCTGCGCTGCTGGCCCCCGCCGCCCTGGCGCTGCTGAACGTCGCCTTTCCGGGCGGAAAGGACCGCGGCACGGCGTTCGCGATCTTCGGCTCCATCACTGGCGTCGGTGCCGCCGTCGGCGTCCTGCTGGGAGGTTTCCTGACCGAACACGCGAGCTGGCGCTGGTGCTTCTTCGTGAACGTGCCGATCGCCGCCATCGCCCTCGCCGGCGTGTGGTCTCTGGTCAGCGAAAGCAAGGCCCAGGGGTCCACCAAATATGACTGGCCCGGCGTCGTCCTGGCCGCCCTGGGTTTGGGGTCCCTCGTCTACGGCTTCACCAATGCGGAGCACGGCTGGGATGCCCCCGAAGCCTGGGGATTCATTGCAGCCGGCGTCGTACTCATGGCACTCTTCGTCCTGGTCGAGGCCACCGTCAAGCACCCGCTCCTGCCGCTGCGCGTGGCCACCGAGCGCAACCGCGGAGCGGCGTTCCTGGCCTCGTTCCTGTCCGGCGCGGTCCTGATCGGCGGCATTCTGTTCATCAACTTCTACATCCAGATTGTGCTTGGCTTCGCCCCGTTCCTCGCCGGGCTTGCTTCCCTGCCCATGACGGTGGCACTGATCATCACGGCGGGGGTTGTCGCGAAGAACCTGCCGAAGCTGGGTGCAAAGATCCCGACGGCCGCGGGTCCGGTCTTCATGGCGGCGGCGATGCTCTGGCTCACGCAGGTCAGCGCCGAGGGCCTCTACCTCGTCAACATGCTGCCCGCGCTCCTTCTCCTGGGTGTCGGGCTTGGCATGGTGTTCGTGCCGATGCAGAACCTGGCGCTGTTCGGCGTGGACAAGGATGATTCCGGTGTGGCCAGCGCCTTGGTCAACGCCTCGCAGCAGATCGGCGGCTCCCTCGGCATCGCTCTCTTCAGCACCATCGCGGCCGCGGCCGGCGGTGTCTCACTGGCGGCCCTCTCAGACGGCTACGCCAAGGTGTTCCTCTGGGCCGCAGGTGTTGCGATCCTGATCGCTCCGATTGCCCTGCTGCTCATCAACATCGACCGCAAGAAGTTCACCGGCACCGACGGCGACGCCCCGATCGTCCACCTGGGCTGAGCCCCGTCTTGCGCAGATGACTCAGTTCGCAAGGGTCAGGAAATCTGCAGTCCTCCGTTAATGTCATACGTCGCGGCCGTGATGAAGCCGGCATCCTCGCCCAGCAGGAACACCATCAGCGCGGCGATGTCCCGTACGGTTCCCACCCGGCCCACCAGGATGTCGGCAGCCATGGCGGCTTTTCGCTCATCCGTGAGTGTTCCACCCATGATGTCCGTGTCCACGGGGCCGGGAGCCACGCAGTTGACGGTGATTCCGTGCTGGCCCATTTCCCGAGCCAGAGCCCGTGTGAAACCGATGATGGCAGCTTTCGAGGCACTGTAAGCCACCTTGGAGTAGGTGCCGCCTCCGCGCTGGGCGGAGATGGACGAGACGCTCACGATCCTTCCTAGCTTCCGCTCGATCATGCCCTTGAGCACCCGCTGGGATACCAGGAACGTGCCGGTCATGTTGATTTTGAACACCCGCTCCCACGCCCCGAGCGTCTCGTCCATGAACTCCGTGGGTGAGCTGATACCTGCCAGGTTGGCCAGGCCAACGATCGGCGGCAGGGTGGATTCAACCTCGTCAATGGCGGCGTTGACGGCCTCCGGGTCGGAGACGTCCGCGCCCACGCCAATCGCCTGGACACCGTAAACGGCGGTGATTTCCTCCGCTGCGTTCCGGGCTGCGTCGCCGTCGACATCCAGGATCGCAACCGCCCAGCCTCCGCTGGCGAGCATTTCCGCCGTCGCCCGTCCGATGCCGCGGGGAGAGGCCGCGCCGGTCAGCACGGCGGTCCGCTTCACCGGAAACGCTTTTTGCTGAGTCATGTCCCTTAGCCCTTCGTCGCCTGATTGTCAGTTCTGGATGTCGAAGTCGTCGGAAGCTACAGCTTCTTCCCCGACCGTGGAGGGCGTACCGGGCTTCACATGTCCCTCCGGGCGCTTGCGTGCGTAGAGATAGGTCGCGACGGCCGTGATGCCGAGGCAGGCCGACAGGAACACGAGGCCGGAACGGTTATCGCCCGAGGCGTCATTTAGCAGCCCCACGGCGTAGGGAGCCACGAACCCGCCCAGATTACCGAGCGAATTCACCATGGCCAGACCGGCTGCTGCCGCAGCACCGACCAGGGCAGTCGCGGGCATGGCCAGGAACGGGGCAATAGCGGAGTAAATGCCCATGGCCGCCAGCGTCAGGGCCATCAGTGCCAGGATCGCGTTGACCTCGACCAGGTAGCCGGCAGCCAAGAGACCGATGGCCGCCATGATCATGCTCAGGGTCGCGTGCAAGACCCGGTTACCGGTACGGTCCGAGCGCTTGCCCCAGAAGTACACAAAGATCGCCGCAATCGTGTAGGGGATGGCAACGATAAAACCGACCTGCGTGGTGCTGAAGTCCCCGAGTGCGGCAACGATCGTCGGCATCCACAGCCCGAGGCCGTAGATACCGCAGACCAGCCCGAAGTACAGCGCTGCGTAGGCAATGGTCCGGGGGTCCTTGAGGCCGGCCAGGAAATGATGGGGCTGCCCCTTCTGCTTGTGGGCCAGCTCATCGTCCATGGTCCTGGTCAGCCATTCGCGCTCATCGTCGGCCAGCCAATGCGCCTGGCTGGGGCGGTCGGTCATCAGGACCGGGGTCAGAATCCCGAGGATGATGGCGGGGATGCCCTCAACGATGTAAAGCCACTGCCACCCCTGCAGGCCAAGAATGCCGTCCATCTGCAGCAGCAGGCCCGAAACCGGAGCGCCAAGGGCATTGGACACCGGCTGCGCCAGGATGAAGATCCCCAGCACCGTGACGCGCTGGGCGGCCGGGAACCACAGCGTCAGGTAGAAGAGGATGGCGGGGAAGAACCCTGCCTCGGCGGCACCGAGCAGGAACCGGACGATGTAGAAGCTGGTTTCGCCGTTCACCAGGCACATGGCGGTCGCAAAGATGCCCCATGAGATGAGGATCCGGGCGATCCATTTGCGGGCGCCGAACCGGTACATTCCGGCGTTGCTCGGGATTTCCAGCAGCGCGTAGCCGAGGAAGAAGATGCCCGCGCCGAGGCCGTATGCCGATGCGCTCAGGCCAATGTCCTCGCTCATGGTCAGCTTCGCGAAGCCGACATTGTTCCGGTCCAGGTACGCAATGAAGTAGAGCAGGACGATCAGTGGCATGATGCGGCGGCGCGCCCTGCGCAGCGTGCGCTGGCCGAGTTCGTCGAGATGATTGGCAGGATTGATGGAAGTCATGGTTCACCTCGCTGTGAGAAACGAGCCCCGCCGGGGTTCCTCAGCGGAACAGCTCATGTTTACCACTCTGCTCCGCAATAGTCACCACACTGAGTAATCGCACATGCAGATGGTTACCGGGATGGAAAGTAGCCGGCGGTCCCTGCGGTATTTAAACCGGAAAAGCCCCCTCGGGTGAGGGGGCTTTTCCGGTCTGCTGCTGGAATCCGTGGGGCTCAGATCCACTTCGGTGCGGCCGGAACCTTGCCGTTGCCGGCTTCAGCGCCGGACCCGCTGGCGGTGACGCCGCCGTTGCCGCGGCCGGCGGCCCATTCGACGACGGTCGCGAGCGGTCCGGAGACCACGGTAGGGGACGCCGACGTCGTGTCCCCGAATGTGAGGCCGCGGTCCGTTACCTTGACCACGAGGTCCGCATCGGTGCCGCGGGCCTTCCAGGCGCCGGTGATGTCCTTCAGGAGCCGCTCCAGCACGGGAACCGGGATGTCGGTGAAGCTGGCGCCGTTGGCCAGGTCCACGGCGTGCATCCAGACTTCCCGGCTGCGCATCCAGACCGTTTCGGTGGCAGGCACTTCCCGGCCCTGGATGGTGCGGACTTTGTGGCGCCAGGCGTCCCCGGGCAGGTCCCGCCATTCGACGTTCAGGTGCACGGCGGAGTGGTCGAACAGGTGCCGCAGCGCGATCGGGCTCAGGGTTGCCCCGAAGTCGATCTCGTGGTCGCGGACCGCGGTGGAGGCGTACATCGGGGTCTCCACCCCGGTGGCCGCCCACTCGATGAGCCGCGCGATCGCACGGGCGTTGTAGCCGATGTGCGCGGTGATGTGGCGTCGGGTCCAGCCCGGCAGCAGCGAATCGCCGTCGAGCTCGGCGTCGGAGAGCTCGTTGAGCTTGCGGGCGAAGAACGCCGTGCCCCGCCGGGCCTGCAGCAGGGCCGCAAGCAGCTCCGGGTCCGTCGTCTGGTCCTGGCGGGCAACCATCAGGCTTCCTTGACCACGCGGTTCTTCAGCTGGCCCAGGCCCTCGATGGTGGTGACGAGGATCTGGCCTTCCTGCAGGTAGCGCTTCGGGTCCTGGGCGTGGCCCACGCCTCCCGGAGTGCCGGTGGCGATGACGTCGCCCGGGTTCAGCGTGATGATGGTGGAGATGTAGGAGACCAGGAACTCCGGGGTGAAGACGACGTCGTTGGTCGGGGTCTGCTGCTGCACTTCGCCGTCGACCGCGGTGGTCATGAGGCCGCCGCTGAACTCGTCCTTGGTGACCAGCGCGGGGCCGAAGGGGGTGGACTTTTCCCAGGTCTTGCCCTGCAGCCACTGGATGGTGCGGAACTGGTAGTCGCGCATGGACACGTCGTTGAGCACGGCGTAGCCGGCGATGTGCTCCGCGGCGTCGGCTTCGCTGATCCGGCGGCCCTTCTTGCCGATGACGACGGCGAGTTCGGATTCCCAGTCGACGGTGCCGGATTCCTGCGGCAGGGCCAGATCATCGTTCGGGCCGATCAGGGATTCCTGGTACTTGGCGAACAGGGTGGGGAACTCGGGGACTTCCCGGCCCATTTCCTTGATGTGGTTGCGGTAGTTGTGGCCCACGCAGATGATCTTGCCGGGGGAGGGCACGACGGCGTCGAGGTTGGCGCCCTCGAGCGGGTGCGTGGCGCCTTTGGCTGCCTTCGCGGTGGCTTCCCAGTCCGCGGTGCGGAGCAGCTCTCCGACGTCGGCGAAGCCGTCGATCTCGGTCAGGGTGTCGCCGTCCTGGCGCACGGCCTTGGTGCCGGTTTGGGTGCGGAGGGTGAGGAGTCTCATGCGTTCTTGCGTCCTTCGAGGTAGGTGCGGTTGAAGTTCAGTCGTTCGAAAATGGGGGCGTCACTGAAGCGGAAGAGATCGAACTCGGTCTCAGCCTGCAATGACCAGGCGGCCCAGGACGGGACGACGAAGAGGTCGCCCTTCGCCAGGGTCCTGGTTTCGCCGTTCAGGACCACGGAGCCGGTCCCTTCGAAGACCTGCCAGACGCTGGAGCCGACCTCGCGGAGGGTCTCGGTGGCGGCGCCGGCACGCAGGCGGTGGAATTCGGCCCGGATGGTCGGCATCACATCCCCGCCCGTGGTGGGGTTGGTGTAGCGGACGGCGGCGTGGCCCTGGGACACGGTGGCCGGGTGGCCCTCGTCCTCCAGCAGCAGCTGCTCGGCCAGTGCGCGGTCCGTGTATTCCCAGCGGTACGCCGCGATGGGGGAGCTCGTGGTGTCGTCCAGGCCGGAGAGCGGGCGCAGGCCCGGGTGGGCCCAGAGCCGCTCGGAGCGGGAGATGTCCGGGGTGGCCTCATCGGTGACGCGCTCGGTGCCGAACTCGAAGAAGCCGGCGTCGGCGTAGTGCACGAACGGGATATCCAGGCCGTCGATCCAGGCCATCGGCTCATCGGTGTCGTTGTGGTGGCCGTGGAAGTTCCAGCCCGGGGTCAGCAGGAAGTCGCCGCGCGACATCCGCACCGGGTCCCCGTTCACCACGGTCCACACGCCCTCGCCCTCGACGACGAAGCGGAACGCGTTCTGCGAGTGCCGGTGTTCCGGCGCGGTTTCACGGGCACCGAGGTACTGGATGGCTGCCCACAGCGTGGGCGTGGCGTACGGGGTGCCGGCCAGGCCCGGGTTGGCCAGGGCAATGGCCCGGCGCTCCCCGCCCCGGCCCACCGGGACCAGATCCCCGGCACGGGCCGCCAGCGGGTACAGGTCGCTCCACCGCCAGACATGGGGGACCGCCTTGGGGGTCGGGACCATCGGCATCAAATCCGCGATCTCGGTCCAGAGCGGGATCAGGTTCTCCCGGTCAAAATCCCGGTACAGCTCTTTGAGCTGGGCAGCCTCTTCGGGCGTCGGCTCCGGAGCAGTGTGCCCCGCGGCCACTGATTCGTGAGTCGTGTTCTCGGCGCTGATGGACACGTGGGCCTCCTCGGTAGGTCAGAACAGTTCTTTGACGTGCTTCGACTCTACGGATGCCGATGTGTGATCCCCAACATATTCTGCTGGTCAGAATTCCCTGAACCGGTGCTGTTAGTTTGAAATGCAGGGTGCTCAGTCCGGGTCGGCCGGGTTGGCCACGATATCAATCTCCAGCTGCCGGCAGGTTTCCCGCAGCGCTGGGACGAGTCCGGCGTCGAACACCCGCCGGAAGCGGGTCGCGGGAGTGGCGACGCTGAGCGCGCCGACCACGTGCCCGTGCCGGTTGTGCACGGCCATGCCGAGCGCGCTCACGCCCTCCTCCGTGCCTTCGAAATTCGCCGCGAAGCCGTTGCCGCGAATGGACTCAAGCTCGCGCAGGAACGTCGGATATTCATTGTCCGCAATCGTGTCGCCGCCGATTTCCGCGTTGTGGCTGCGGAACAGCTGCTCGATCATCGGCGGGTCCAGCTCGGCGAGCATGGCCTTTCCGCCGGAGGTTTTGTTGGCTGGCATGACCGTGCCCTGCCGGTCACCCACCCGCAACACATTGCCGCCCTCCACGGTGGCCAGGAACCGGACCTTCGTCCCCACCCGGACCATGAGATTCACGGTTTCGTTGAGCCGTGCAGAGAGAAGCTCCATGTGCGGCTGGGCTAGTGATCGGAGGAGCCGGGTCCAGCTCAGCCCGGCCGGCCCGACCCCCATTGCCGGGCCCGGGACATAGCGGCGGGTTTCATCCTGCACGGCGAATCCCCGGTAGACCAGCATCGCCAGAAGGCGGTGGGCGGTGGACGGCGCCACGCCCAGCTCCTCGGCGGCGTCCTTGAGCCGCAGTGCACCGTTGTCGCGGAGCAGCTGCAGGAGCTGCAGCGCGTTGTCGACCGCCTCGATGGAGTAGGTGGGCCGCTTCTGGACAGGTTTGCGGGCTGCTCTGGCCAACGGTTTGTTCTGCACATCAGAATTGTATTGTGGTTCACCTGCGGCGGCTAGGACAGTAAGTGGCATGAATCACACACCTTCCGCTGCACCGCCGCAACGGTCCTCGCCGGGGGCCCCTGCCCCCTCTACCGCTGATGGGCCCGCATCACGGTTCTCCAAAAGCTCGGCAGCCGCCGTCCTGGTCTGCTGGCTGCTGGTGGTCTTCGATGGCTACGACCTGATCGTCTACGGCACCGTCCAGTCCTCCCTGATCTCCGAGACCGGCTGGGGGCTGACCAAGGCCACCGCCGGAACCATTGGCTCCATGGCCTTCGTCGGCATGATGCTCGGGGCGATCTTCGCCGGCCGGATGGCCGACTCCTGGGGGCGCCGCCGCACCATCCTCGGCTGTGCCGTCGTCTTCTCGGTTTTCACCATCCTCTGCGCCTTCGCCCCCAGCGCGGCCGTCTTCGGCGGACTGCGGCTTCTGGCCGGCATTGGACTCGGGGGCCTGGTGCCCTCGGCCAACGCCCTCGTCGCCGAACTGGTCCCCACCAAGTGGCGGTCCACGATCGCCACCCTGATGATGTCCGGCGTCCCGATCGGCGGATCCATCGCCGCCCTGGTCGGCATCCAGCTGATCCCCGCCTTCGGTTGGGAGTCCATGTTCCTCGTGGCCGTGCTGGCCCTGCTGATCGTGGTGCCGCTCGGACTGAAATACCTGCCGGAGACGCTGGCCCCGGTCAATGCCGAGGACAGGGGAACGCGCAACCTCAAGGAGCCGATCGGCTTCAAGTCCCTGCTCCGCGCCCCGTACCTGGGGGTCAGCCTGCTGTTCGCCCTGGCGACAATCGCCACCCTCTTCGCCTGGTACGGGCTCGGTACCTGGCTGCCCAACCTCATGCAGCTGGCCGGCTACAACCTGGGCTCCGCCCTGACCTTCGCCCTGGCCCTGAACCTGGGCGCGGTGGCCGGCTCGGTGATCACCGCCTGGGCCGGGACCCGGTTCGGTCCGATCCCGACGGCGATCGCCGCGGCGGCCGTCGCCGCCGGCGCGCTCGTGGTCCTGGTTACGGGACCGCCGGTCACGGTCGTGTACCTCATGCTGGTCCTCGCCGGCGTCGGCACCCACGGCACGCAGTGCCTCATCATCGCCGCCGTCGCGAGCCACTATCCCGGGCACCTGCGCGGGACCGCGCTGGGCTGGGCGCTGGGGACGGGCCGGATCGGCGCCGTCGCCGCACCCCAGATAGGCGGCCTCCTGCTGGCCGCCGGCCTCGGCGTCAACTCCAATTTCCTCGCCTTCGCCGGTGCCGCCGCCATCGCCGCGGTCCTGCTGGCCGCCGTCGGCCTCAAACTCAAGTCAAAATCCTCAATCTCACCCGCACTCTCAACAACAGGAGCAAGCAATGTCTGAGCACGCCACGTCCACCGATGTCCTCGTCATCGGAGGGGGAATGGCCGGACTGGCCGGAGCCCTCGCGCTCCGGGAAAACGGCGCCAACGTCACCCTCGTTGAACGTGCCCCCGAATTCGGCGAAGTCGGCGCCGGCCTGCAGATGGCCCCCAACGCCTCCCGCGTCCTGAAGCGCTGGGGCCTGCTGGAAAAGGCACTGGAAATCGGCGTCCAGCCCAAGCACCTGGTCTTCCGCGACGCCGTCACCGGCGAGGAGCTCACCCGCCAGAGCCTCGGCGGGGAATTCGAGGAACGCTACGGCGCGCCGTACGTCGTGATCCACCGCAGCGACCTGCACCGGGTCCTGCTCGAAGGCTGTGAAGCGGCGGGCGTGAAGCTCGTCAACGACGTCATGGTCGAAAGTGTTGAGACCGTGAACGGCCGGGGTGTAGCCCACACCGCCGCCGGTGTGGACTACTCTGCCGACGTCGTGATCGGCGCCGACGGGCTCAAGTCCACTCTCCGCCCGCTGGTCGCCAGCGACGAGCCGGTTCCCTCGGCGTACGTGGCCTACCGCGGAACCGTGCCGATCACCGAAAACACGCCCAAGGCGGACCTCGAGGACGTCATCGTCTACCTCGGACCGGACTGCCACCTGGTGCAGTACCCGCTGCGCAAGGGCGAACTGCTGAACACCGTGGCTGTGTTCAAGTCCGCTTCCTTTGAGCGCGGTGAAGAGCAGTACGGGGGATTGGACGAGCTTGAGGCTGCGTACAAGGATTGTGTTCCGGCCGTCCAGGATGCGCTGAAGAACCTGGGCACCAGCATGCGCTGGCCCATGTACGACCGCGACCCGATCGAGAACTGGGTCGCCGGCCGGATGGTGCTGATGGGCGACGCCGCGCACCCGATGCTGCAGTACCTCGCCCAGGGTGCCTGCCAGGCGCTTGAGGACGCGGCCGTGCTGCAGGACGTCAGCAACGGCACCGTCTTCACCGCAGCCGGCGTCAACCCGGAAGCCTGGGACGGGGCGATCAAGGAATTCAACAACGTCCGCGCCGGCCGCACCGCCCGGGTCCAGCGCACCGCCCGCGTCTGGGGCGAATCCTGGCACGTCTCCGGGCTGGCCCGTACGCTGCGCAACCTGCTGTTCAAGAGCCGGAAGGACGACGACTTCCAGTACAACGACTGGCTGTACGGCCAGGACGCCGACGGCGCGCCCGCAGCCCGCGCTGCCCGCTCCACTCTGGCGGACCGGATTCCTGCCTGACCTGGAACGGGTCCCCGGCCGGCTCATCGGCTAACCCATCACGTGCTGCGGACCGGCTCCACTTAGGAGCCGGTCCGCAGTGCGTTCCTATACCAGCGGCCACGGGTAACGCATGCCGGTGCGGTCAACCGGCAGCACCCCGTCGTGCAGCAAGCGCCGCACCCGGCGCTGCAGGGCCTTTACCTCTGCATCGTCGAGAAGCTCCGCCACGTCTCGCGGCACTTTCTCGGCGAGCGGGGCAATGCCTTCGAGAAAGGTCCCGGGGATGGGAACACCGGCGAAGTCCCAGATCACGGTGCGCAGTTTGAAACCTGCAGAGAAGCACAGTCCATGATCGATGCCCCACACCCTTCCGTCATGGCCGCGGAGCACGTGCCCGCTCTTGCGGTCGGTGTTGTTGGCGACGCAGTCGAACAGTGCGATCTGCAACAACCGGCGATGGGTCTCGGGCGCGTCAGCGTACAGAGTGAAGTAATGCTCACGGAAGTCGCACTCGATGAACCACTGAAGCGAACCCACACCTGCCGGGGCTTCCTCACGAATCACCGTTGGCGGCACGAGTCCCCACTCCAGGGACTCGCTAAGCAGATAGGCCGCGCGTTCGCGCCGGTAGAGCCCCGCCTCAAAATCGGACAGCGGCCGTTCCCCCGCCTCCGGCTTGTAGACTGCGCAGGCAGAGTCGTCCCCGCAGGAGACCCGGGCGAGGTATGTCTCGTTGCTGCTGCGCAGGATGCGTCCGAGCAGCTCGACGCGGCCTTCGGTGAGCAGCGTCAGCTCCCGTCCGGCCACCGTCTGCCCCCTTTTACTCTGTCCGCTCTCACGGCGCCCTCAGCCCACTGAGGGGTTCCGAGGTCGAATTCACCATGAGAACGGCAGGTTCCTGACCGTCCACGTATGAGATGGCCGAAACCGACGCCGGGCTGATGACGATCCTCTGGAAAAGGTCCAGGGGCGTGCCCAGGGCGTGAGCGACGGCGGCCTTGATGGGGTCGGCGTGGGAGAAGCACACGACGACGCCCCCGGCGTGGGCTGTGCGCAGTGCCTCGAGCGCTCCGACGATCCGCGCCTGCATTTCCGTGAAGCTCTCGCCATTCGGGAAACGGAAGGTCGAGGGGCTGCGCTGTACGGTCTGCCACTGCGGCATACCCGCCAGTTCAGCCAACGCGGCGCCGGTCCACTCGCCGAAGTCGCATTCGATCAGGCCGGCGTCCTCATTCACCTCAAGTCCGGCGCGGGCTGCCGTGGGCTCCGCCGTCTCGCACGTGCGCTCCAGGGGGGAGGAGTAGATACCGTCGACCCGAAGTCCCGCGAGGCGCTCCGCGACCCGGTACGCCTGGTCCCTGCCACGGGCGGACAGGTGCAGCCCCGGTGCCCGCCCCGGCAGCACCCTGCCCGTAGTGGGCGTCTCCCCATGGCGCACCAGAAGCAGGAGCGTGCCCTGCCGCTCGGGTGGGGTAGCGGGTGCCGGCGATGCCGGCGGCGGTGCTGCAGTCATTAGAATCCAGCGTAAGCCGCACTGCAGCCCGTGAGCAGGGAATCTGAACAAATCCCTCGATTCCCCGCCCGGTCGAGGACTACCTTAGAGGGGTGAGTGATCGTCCCGATATCTTCACTGTTGGCGAATTGCGTGCAGCCGGCCACGTTCACAAGGACCTGCGCCGCGAAATCCGCGACAACCTGCTCGCCGCCCTTGCCGCGGGCCGCGATCCGTGGCCCGGGTTGTACGGTTTCGGCCGGACCGTCCTGCCCCAGCTCGAGCGTGCACTGATCGCCGGCCACGACGTCGTCCTGCTCGGCGAACGGGGACAGGGCAAGACACGGCTCCTGCGCACCCTGTCCGGGCTGCTGGACGAGTGGTCGCCGGTGATCGAGGATTCGGAACTGAACGAACACCCGTACGAACCCATTACGGAGCACTCCCGCGCCCGTGCCCTCACCGAAGGGGACCGGCTGCGGGTTGCGTGGCGTCACCGCTCGGAACGCTATGTGGAGAAGCTCGCGACGCCGGACACCTCCGTCGCCGACCTCATCGGCGACGTCGACCCGATGCGGGTGGCCGAGGGCCGCCGGCTCGGCGACCCGGAAACCATCCACTACGGTCTTGTCCCGCGCTCCAACCGCGGGATCATCGCCATCAACGAACTGCCCGACCTCGCCGAGCGCATCCAGGTCTCCATGCTCAACGTGATGGAAGAGCGTGATATCCAGATCCGTGGCTACGTGCTGCGGCTGCCGCTCGACGTGCTCGTCGTCGCGTCCGCCAACCCGGAGGACTACACCAACCGCGGCCGGATCATCACGCCCCTGAAGGACCGCTTCGGCGCCGAGATCCGTACCCACTACCCGATAGAGCTGGACGACGAGGTCGCCGTCATCCGGCAGGAAGGGCAGCTGGTGGCGGACGTCCCGCCCGTCATCCTCGAGATCCTGGCCCGTTACACCCGGGCGCTGCGCCAGTCCCCAGCCATCAACCAGACCTCCGGCGTTTCAGCACGGTTCGCCATTGCGGGCGCCGAGACCGTCGCTGCGGCGGCGCTGCGCCGGGCGAGCGTGCGAGGGGAGGGCGAGGCCGTCGCACGGATCGTCGACCTGGCAGCCGCAGCAGAAGTCCTCACCGGGAAAGTTGAGTTCGAGTCCGGTGAGGAAGGGCGTGAGGAAGCCGTCCTCGACCACCTCTTGCGCACGGCCACGGCCGAAGCTGCGCGGGCGCATTTTCAGGGCATCGACATGGGTCCCCTCGTGGCTGCGCTCGACGGCCACACCACAGTGACCACCGGGGAACAGGTCACGGCGCGGGAGTTCCTCCACAACCTTCCGGCGCTCAACGGCTCCCGCCTCTACGACGACATCAGTGAGCGCCTGGGCGCGAAAAACGACGGGCAGCGCGCCGCCGCCGTCGAACTCGCCTTGGAAGGTCTCTACCTCGCCCGGCGGATCGCCAAGGAGTTCGACGACGAGGCGACGATCTACGGCTGACTACAGGAGGCCTCATGACCGCACACAACAGGTCAAAATATGGCCGGTACACGGGTGGACCCGATCCGCTCGCCCCGCCGGTTGACCTGGCGGAGGCGCTTGACGCGATCGCCGAGGACGTCATGGCGGGCTACTCGCCCCGGCACGCCCTGCAGGAGTTCCTGCGCCGCGGTGGCCGGAACCGGGAAGGGCTCGACGATCTTGCCCGGCGCGTGCAACAGCGCCGCAGTGAACTGCTGGGCCGCCACCGGCTGGACGGCACCCTCACCGAAGTCCAGAAGCTGCTCGATACCGCGGTGCTGGAGGAGCGCAAGCAGCTCGCCCGTGACGCCATGATGGACAACACCGACCGCGCCTTCCGGGAGATGCAGCTGCAGAATCTGCCCCGGTCCACCGCAGCGGCTGTCAACGAACTCGCCTCCTATGACTGGCAGTCCAGCGCCGCGCGTGTTGCCTATGAGCGGATCAAGGATCTGCTGGGCCGCGAGATCCTGGACCAGCGTTTCGCCGGCATGAAACAAGCGCTGGAGGACGCCACTGACGAGGACCGCGCAGCGGTGAACGAGATGCTGCGAGACCTCAACGAGCTCCTCGGAAAACACCGGCGCGGCGAAGACACCGACGCGGACTTCCAGGAGTTCATGGCCCGGCACGGCCACTTCTTCCCGGAGAACCCGCAATCAGTCGAGGAGCTGGTGGACGCCCTCGCCCAGCGCGCGGCCGCCGCCCAGCGGCTCCTGCAATCCATGTCTCCGGAGCAGCGAGATGAGCTGATGCGGCTGTCCGCGCAGGCGTTTGGCTCGCCTGAACTCATGGCCGAGCTCGACCAACTCGACGCCAGCCTGCGCGCCCTCCGGCCAGGCGAGGACTGGGCCGGCTCCGAACGCTTCGAGGGCCAGGAGGGGCTCGGGCTGGGCGATGGCACCGGCGTGCTGCAAGATGTGGCCGAACTCGATGAGCTGGCCGAACAGCTCTCCCAGTCCTATAACGGCTCACGCCTCGACGACCTGGACCTGGATGCCCTCGCCCGCCAGCTCGGGCAGAATGCTGCCGTGACCGCACGTACGCTCGCGGAGATCGAGCGGGCGATGCAGGAAGGCGGTTACCTGCGGCGCGGGGCCGACGGAGACCTCCGGTTGTCGCCGGCCGCCATGCGGCGGCTCGGCAGGTCACTTTTGCGGGATACCGCCAAGCAGCTCTCCGGGCGTCAGGGGCGCCGGGACACACGCGTCGCCGGGGCGGCCGGCGAGCAGACCGGCTCCAGCCGGCAGTGGGAGTTCGGCGATGCCGAGCCGTGGGACGTCACCCGCACCATGACCAACGCGATCCGCCGCACCATGGCCGACGGCGGCGATCCGGGCCGCGGCTTGCGCCTCGCCGTGGGCGACATCGAGGTGACGGAGACGGAGGCGCGCACGCAGGCCGACGTCGTCCTGCTGGTCGATGTGTCGTTCTCGATGGCCGCCGAGGGACGGTGGGTGCCGATGAAGCGCACCGCGCTCGCTTTGCACCACCTGGTCTCCACCCGGTTCCGCGGGGACCGGCTGCAGCTGATCACGTTCGGCCGCTACGCGCAGTCCATGGACATCGGCGAGCTCACGGCCCTGCCGGCCCTGCGGGAGCAGGGAACCAACCTGCATCACGGTCTGCTGCTGGCCGGCCGTTTCTTCCGCCAGCATCCGTCGATGCAACCCGTCCTCCTCGTGGTGACCGACGGCGAACCCACCGCGCACCTGCTGGCCGACGGCGAGTCGTGGTTCTGCTGGCCGCCGGACCGGGAAACCATCCGCGTCACGGTCGCCGAACTTGACCGGCTGGGGCGTGCGGGCGCCCAGGCAACGTTCTTCCGGCTTGGCGACGACCCTGGGCTCGAGCGGTTCGTCCAGCGTATGGTCCGCCGGGTTGGCGGCCGGGTGGTCGCGCCCGAAGCCGGGGACTTGGGGGCTGCCGTTGTGGGGGAGTACCTCCGCGCTCACTTCCGCGGCCGCCCCTACGACGACGCCGATTGGGTTCCATAGGCGGCGAGGCCCCTCGCAGCCGGTTCTTATCGGGCGCCGCGTCCTGGGGGAGTAGCAGTGCGCGAACCGTGCTACTTGTCTTGCTGTCGGCGAACCATCTCGGTGATCCAGATAGGCGCGAACGGAGACGTGCAGTTCGGGGGAGTCGGGTAGTCCTTGAGCACCCCCAGGCGCTCACCGATGTCGAGTGCACGGGCCCGGTGCTCGGCGTGCTCGATCCCGATCTGAGCCAGGCAGTGATTCATCGCCCACTGCAGGCGATCCGGGGCGTTTTTCATCTCCATCTCGATGACGTCGAGCAGTCCTGCGAGGTCGAGGCCCTCGGGATTCTTCGCCACCCGCTCCGTGGTCAGCGCCCAGCCGGCACTCGCGACCACTGGGTCCGGATCCGCGGACCAGGCCAGGCGCAGTTCTTCGGCGTGCGGGTTCTTCTTCACCACGTAGTTCACGAGCCAGTCGTGCACCTTGGGGGTGCGCGCCTCGCGCAACATGACGTCCAACTCGTCACGCTCGAACGCCTTCGGGCGGCAGATCAGGATCGCCAGCAGTCTCGCCGCGGTGTCACCCGTCTCCCAAAGCTGGCGGGCGAGTTCCTGCTGCGTCCTCAGCCGCTTCGCGAGCGCGCGCAGTTTGCTGAGGTTCACACCGTGATCGTCGCCGTGTTTCTCGTTCACCTCCCGTGCCCTCGGGTCCTCGAGCCCGGCCAGCTCGGCCATCACCTCGGCCATCGTCGTCTCTGCCATCGTCGTCTCTGCCACATCAGCCTCCTGTCCACACTTGTGGGATTCAGCCTACTGGGGAAGCGCGCTCAACCGGGGGAGCAGCAAGCGCACAGTCAAGAAGCAGCAGGGAACGGTAGAGGCCCGGCGACCATGGGGGTCGACGGGCCTCCGTAAATGGTGAGCGTTAACGCCGTCCGGGATCTCCCGGCGATGGCGGGTACGGCGGGTACGGCTGCTGCATTGGCTGCGCCTGGGGCGGGTACTGACCCTGCTGCGGATACTGACCCGGCTGGGGCTGGTAGGGCTGGGGCTGGTAGGTCTGGGGCTGGTAGGTCTGGCCCTGCTGCTGACCCGGCTGGGCTTGCGTCGGCTGGTAGGGCTGGCCCTGGGCGTACGGGGACGGAGCCGGCCCCTGGGGCTGATGTACCGGGACGTACGGCGGCTGCATGGGCATCCGGGCGTAGGCGGCCTGCGCATTCTCCGCCCGCGCCTTTGCCCGGGCCTCAACGGCCCGGGCGGAGAAGAACCGCTGGTGTCCGAGATATACGACCACGAAGAGGCCGACGGCGACGGAGAAGAACGCAACTGCCGTCACTCCGGACGTCAGGCCACGCATGAGGCCGTAGACGAGCGTCAGCAGGCCGCCGATAAGGAACCCGCCGGCGAACAGTGGCTTCCTCGATTCGGTCCAGATACTGGCTCCCAGGATCACGAGAGCCGAGACGAGCGCCGCAATGGTGACGTTGCGGTTGTAGTCGCGCATCGCGGACTGGTGGGCGTCGATGGCTGACTGCCTGGCCGCCGCGTCGAGACTAGCCAGCGATAGCAGTTCAGGGGCCGGATAGAAGGTGGCGATGCCGAGGCCAACGAAGAGCACAAGGATGATGCCCAGGCCGATCGAGTAAAGCACGCGCAGGGATTTTTCGGTCATACCCATATCATGCGCAGGCAGTCAGGTGGAGACGAGCAGGCGCGCCTCTTAGTGTCGGACTTATTCGTCCCGATGCACGAGCGGAAACTTGGCGAATTCTGCAGTGTCGGAGCAGCCCAGCCAGAAGCAGGCGGCCATGCGCGCCCAGATCTCTGTCAGCGGCTCCGATCTAAGCTCGCGTTGGTAACCAGGTCAGCGTCGCTGCTGCATGGTGATTGCCACCAACTAGTTTGGGCAGAAGATCAGCCCCTCTCGACTGATTATGCAACGCCGATAATCAACATTATGTAAAGTAGAAATGATCCGACTGCAGAATCTGCAGATTAGGACCCGTGCCAGTACTGAGAAGGACCAACGGCTAGCCATGCTCAAGGCCTGCCTCGCCAATGACGACACCCTGAGCTTCCGGGTCACCGCGATGTCGGGTTGGCGCAGCTAGAACACGTGTTCGGGGTCCACAGTGGACGTTGCGTACTCCGGACGCCCGAGAGGCCGATAGGTCTGGATGGTTATGCCGCGGGAAGTGGTCCGCGTGTTGACCAGTTCGAGCGCGATGTCGGGGCCGGAATCGGGGAACAGCCGTGTGCCCTGGCCGACGATGACGGGGTAGGTGAGCAGGTCGAGCTGGTCGACCAGGTCGTTGGCGAGCAGCCATCGGACGAGGGCACCGCTGCCGGGCACCAGCAGTTCGCCGTCTTGCTGCGCCTTCAGACCACGGACGGCCGCGGYGACGTCGCCGCTCAGGACATTCGTGCCCGCCCACTGAGGGTCGGTGAGGCTGGTCGATGCCACGTACTTGGGCCGGCTGTTCAGTGCGGCGGCGATCGGGTTCGTGGTCGGATCGATCATCGTTCCCCAGTAGCCGGCGAAGATCTCGTACGTCCGGCGGCCGAAGAGGAACGCCGCCGCACCGCCGTAGACCTGGTTGAGATAGTCCCCGGTTTCGGTATCGAGAAGAGGTATGGCCCATCCCCCGCGGTTGAAGCCCCCGCTGCGGTCTTCGTCAGGTCCGCCCAACCCCTGCATCACGCCGTCCACCGAGACGTTGGTCGTCGTCGTCAATCTCATGTAGAGTGACACCCCTTCTGGATCTGCGCTACTTGCTAAACAAGCACACTTGCAGTTGCTTATCAACGGCCTAGCGTCGCGTGGTGCGCAGCAGGGACTATGCGCTTCTCAGGGACCTTGGGCGTAGAAGTCGCGGAGCAGAACCTGCGATGCAGAACAGTGCCACGAGTACGGGACCGGCGAATCCCTTGATGTAGATACGAACATGTACGACGGCGGGGAACCACAGCACAGACCAAACCAGACCACTGAACAAGAGATGGAGCGCCTGCATTGACAAGTACACCGCCCGGCCCGCCCGCGGCCGCTGTCTATGATCCCCAGCCATGCCCCGGCACCCCGCTGCCTCAACGCAGCATGAGGTCATCCACAAAAAAGCCGCCGACGCCGGCCCCCTTCCGTCCGCGCCGGCAGACCGCGCTCCCCCGCTGAAGCAGGCGCTTGAGGTGATCCGGCCCAACCGGCACCGTTGGCGATGTGCGCAGGGGCCTAGGAGATCTCCTCCAGAGCGCATATGCTGTCCCGATTCACGGTTCTTTGCCGGGCGTCAACTACAAACTGTCCGGCACGACTTCACCTTGGGGGACAACATGTTCGGTAAGTCCAACCGCAAGAACGGCCTGCCCCGCGATGCGGCAGCGCCATCCCCGGGATTCGATCCCCTTCCGGGAGCGCAACTGGCGGGCCGGATTGTCCTGGAACGGCTGCTCGGAGCAATGCGCGATGAGCGTGGCGTCCATGTCGAGTCTTTGGCGACCGCCCTGGGTGCGCTGGCCGGCCGGGCGTGCCAGATCGCAGCACTGGAAGGGCTCAACTCGGGCGCGGCACAGTACCGGGGGTTGTCACTGCTGACAGTCGGTGGCGCCAACGGCGATGAATACTTCGTTGGCGATGCCATCAACCGTCCGCTGGCGGAGTCCACGCACTCGGTCTGGAGTCTGGTGGCTGGGGCAGCCCAGCAGCACGGCGCCCAGGTGCCGGACCTCAACGAGCTCTTCCACCACAGCGCGAGCACCCTTGGCGGAGCGGAGTTCGGCCTGCCGCGCTTCGCTCCGGGAACCAATGCCGGTGGCACGCCTCGGAGCTATCTGGCCATGTGGGAACCCCTGCAGGCACCCGTCCGGCAGGCTGCGCCCCGGCCGGAGCAGTGGCCGGTGGCCTATGGCCTTGCCGTCCAGAACCTGTTCGCGATGGCAAAGGGCCAATTTGACCTTGGTGTCCTGACCCGCGTCGTCATGGACAGCGCCATCGCGACCTCGAAACTCAAGCTGCCGCTGCCAACCCCGGCACACGCCGGCCTCCCGGTCCAGTCGGAGKGCTAGCTCCCGGGCGGAAGACGGCCGTGCAATGCCGTGTAGCGCCAAGGAATGCCGCGACACAGCGGTGACTTCGATGGATTTGCCTGTGAATCGTTTGCCGGCCCTTGCGTGACTCTGGTTGCCTGGGGCAAGCTGTTGGTCGGGTGGTGAATTAAGCAACTGAGAAGTGTCCGACGGCGGGGGTGCCGTTGGACCCCTGCCGCAGCGAGTCCGCCGTCGGGCAGGAGCCCGCAGAACGGGAGGGCACGCAGCATGCAACGTGCGGTATCCAGGCCGGCCAAATTTCGCGCACTTATCATTTCTTCACTGATTGCAGTGGTGGTAATTTTTGGAATTGCGTTTGTTTCTATTTCCCGGTCGACAGTTGCGCCGTTTTCCGGCCCTGCGCCGGTTCCGGGACGATCCGGCCGACCAGTGAGTAATCCTGCCGCGACTGGGCGCGCAACGTTCCAAAAAGTCCCGAACCAGGTGTTGTTCGCGCTTGATAGTGCCGGCCAACCTGACATCTCCGGAGACCTGGACAATATCAAGCAGGGTGATGCCGGCGATTGCTATTTCCTGGCAGCCTTGATGACAGTGGCAGCGCGCTCGCCGGAGACCGTTTTGAACATGGTTCACGATAATGCTGACGGCACCTACACCATTTCATTCCACAGCAAGTATGACGGCGCGCCCAATCCGGTGACAGTGACGGTTAATGGTGACCTTCCGTATCGCCACGGCAAACCCTTTGAAAATGGCATCGAAAATATCGACGGCAAGAACGTTTCATGGGCCGCCATTATCGAGAAAGGGTGGGCGGCCGCGAACGGCAACCGCTATGCCGGCATCGATGGCACCGATCTCAGCAACGCCGAGGATCACGATGTGCATAATGCCCTTTATGCGATCACCGGCATGGAGGGCGTCGACCGCAATCCCGGCGGCCCCATGACGGGAGTAAGCTTCGCGCAAATCGAGCAGGATTTCACGAACGGCCTCATAACGCTTGGGACCTCCAACGACGACGGCAAGTTGGTATCCGATCATTCCTGCGCATTGCTGGGCGTGGATTCCTCCAACCAAACCGTCGTGGTCGGAGATCCGCAAGGCGGCCAAGATAGGCTGACATTTGAGACTTTCCAGTCCACGAACATCAACCAGTACATCGCGCTACCGACCTATCATTGAGATCCGAGCTCGTGAACGAAGGACGCGCCCTGGCGCACGCCTCCCCCATCGCTCATGCTGCGGTTCAAGGCTGCTTAGCCTCCGATGGCAAGCAGGGCCAGCGCGCTATCGCGTGGTTTTTGAAGGTCCAGGCCGGTGTAGCCCTCGAACGCCGCCAGCCGATTAACAACGGTGTTCCGGTGGCAGGCGAGCCGGTCGGCCGTTGCCACGAGGCTGCCGAGTTCCAGGAACGTCCGTGCTGCTTCCAAGAGGCGTTCCCGCTCCGCCTCGCTGCACCGACCAAGCGCCGAAAGTATGAGGCTTTCAGGGTTGCAGCCCACTTGCGAGAGCCGGTGTGCCGTGATGGACAACCAGCGGTCCCGCAACGTGAACACTCCCCTGCTGCCCATGGGCAGGTCCTTCATGATTTCCCTGGCAGCGCTGACGGCTGTGCGCAYTCCTGCGATCCCGTCGGCGTGCGGTGCCACTGCAACGGCCACGCCGTCGAACAATGCGGCCTCCTGGAAACTCAGCTTTTCGTCGGAGGATGCCGTCCGGGGCCGGATGACCAAGGTGTGGTGGCCCTGGTCATAGGTCAGCACGGGAACGTCCCGGGGTGGGCGCGCCCGGATCCGCCTCCGGACCAGCAGACCGTCGTTCCGGTCGATGGCCGCCACCAGGAACACGGCGTGCGGGCTAATCCGCAGGGCGCCGGCTATCCGTGACAGATCCGTTGGGGACGGCTCGGCGGGCGCCAACAGCTGCGTCAGGTACTGCTGTTGAAGATCGGCATCGGCGCCCTCAATTTCCTGCAGCTCCCTCAGGTACCGTTCCTGGACGCTGGCTGCGAACCGGTCCACCGTCGCCCAGACGACTTCTGCCTTCTCTACCAGCAGCGCCGGGTCTGCGCCGAGCGCAGGGGCGGCCAGGGCATCCCACAGCACCGAGAAATCCAGCCTGATAGCCCGCACCAGGCTGTCCAAAGGCACTCCCTGCCGGGCTCTGCGGGCACCAAGTTCGGAGGCAATGTCGGCTAGCGCGTCAATTTCCGAGGCCTTCCCGCCGAGGGCCGCGAGCATGGCAGCGAAGGAACGGAAGCTGCTGCGGCGCAGATCTTCAAGGGTGAGACCCGAGTCTGCGTAGGCCGGGTCGGGAAGGATCCGGGTCAGGAACTTTTCCACGAGTTCGGGCAGCTGCGTGCCGACGGCGGCAATCAGACCACGCCATCGTTCGTCCTCGGTCATATCAGTCCTCCCAGACTCGCCGCTCCTATCATCCCCGAAGCGGACCACCACAGGGATGTACGTTCGTACATTTTTTGCCCGCTCGTCTGTCTTCCGCCGTCATGGGCAATGGCCCCGCGCCTTGGGACGATCGAAGTCAGCCGCATCGTGGCGGCAAGCAGACTTTCACCGGCCAGGAGATTCCATGACCATCATTGACACAGTCGAGGAGCGGACAACGGCCGTCCGCCCCGACGAACAGTCCGGCTACAAGAAGGGCCTTTCCAACCGCCAGGTCCAGATGATCGGCATCGGCGGCGCAATCGGTACCGGCTTGTTCCTGGGTGCCGGCGGACGCCTGGCCTCAGCCGGGCCCGTACTCCCTGTTGTGTACGCGATCTGCGGAGTGTTCGCGTTCTTCATTCTTCGCGCCCTCGGCGAACTGGTCTTGCACCGCCCGTCGTCGGGCTCGTTCGTCTCCTACGCTCGGGAGTTCTACGGCGAAAAGGCCGCCTACATTTCCGGGTGGGTCTACTCGCTGTCCTGGGCGCTCACGGCGATCGTGGACATCACCGCCGTCGCGGTCTACCTGAACTACTGGACGGCGTTCAGCAGCGTGCCGCAATGGATCCTCGCGCTGGCAGCCCTGATCGTGGTCACCGGCGTCAACCTCATCTCCGTGAAGCTGTTCGGCGAGCTGGAATTCTGGTTCGCCGTCATCAAGGTGGGCGCCCTCGTGGCGTTCCTCCTGGTGGGCGGCATCTTCCTCGCAGGCAACTTCCCGGTCGCGGGGCACCAGCCCGGGCTCTCCCTGATCACTGACCACGGCGGCCTGCTGCCCAACGGGCTCCTGCCTGCCATCGTCATTGTGCAGGGCATCGTGTTCGCCTACGCAGGCATCGACATGATCGGCGTCGCCGCGGGCGAAACCAAGGACCCCCGGAAGATCATGCCGAAGGCGGTCAATGCCGTCATCTTCCGGATCGCCATCTTCTATGTCGGTTCCACGGCGCTGCTGGCGATGCTGCTTCCGTACAGCTCCTATAAGGCCGGTGAGTCACCCTTCGTGACCTTTTTCGCCAGCATCGGGGTGCCGGGCGCCGGTGACGTGATGAACTTCGTAGTCCTGACGGCTGCCCTGTCCAGCCTCAATGCCGGGCTCTACTCCACCGGGCGGATCTACCGCTCCATGGCCCAGACCGGGACAGCGCCGAAGTTCATGGAACGCATGAGCCGCGGCGGCGTACCCTACGGCGGAATCCTCTTCACCGCCGCGTTCACACTGCTCGGCGTGGGCCTGAACGCCGTTGTTCCCAAGATGGCCTTCGAAATCACCATCAACGCCACCGCCCTCGCCATCCTCTGTACCTGGGCCACCATCATTTTGTGCCAGCTCAAACTGTACAAACTGTCCAAGGCGGGGCTCATGCCCCGGCCCGCCTTCCGGCTCTTCGGTGCGCCCTGGACCTCCTACCTCACGCTGGCCTTCCTGGCCGCGGTGCTGGTCCTGATGCTGTTTGATTTCCCGATCGGAACCTACACGGTCGCTTCCCTGGCGATCATCATCCCGGCCCTGGCTGCCGGCTGGTATTCGGTGCGGAAACGCGTCAACGAGCTCGCCACGACCCATCCGCTCACCGGCGCCATCCCGGTACAAGTACCAGCAACCCAGCATTCATCCACCCAGCATTCATCCACGCGGTTCAACAACGAGGAGCACACACCATGACTGCCGCAGCTACACGCCCCACCCATACGCTGGCCGGACCCTCCGCCGGCACCCGCCAGGAAACATCTGACGAGGCCGCGGCGTTCCTCCGCGACTTCCGCAGCCTCTCGGCCATCGGGGAAACACCCGGCCACGGCGTGGACCGCCAGGCCGCCACTGCGGCGGACGCGCAGGCACGTGCCTGGTTCACCTCGCTCGCCTCGCAGTACGGATTCCGCACCGAGACGGACAGGATCGGCAATCTCTTCGCACTCATCGAATGGAACCCCGGCGCGCCTTTCGTGCTGGTGGGATCGCACCTGGACAGCCAGCCGACGGCCGGAAAGTACGACGGCGCCTACGGCGTCGCCGCAGCCCTACACGCCGGCCGCCGGCTGGCGGACCGGGCAGCCTCCGCACCCTCCGACGGCGGCAGCGCGGCCGGTGCGCCCAGATACAACCTCGCCGTCGTTGACTGGTTCAACGAGGAAGGCTGCCGCTTCGCCCCGTCCATGATGGGCAGCTCCGTCTACACCGGAAAGCTCTCGGCCGACGTCGCGCTCGCCGTCACTGACACCGCCGGCACCAGCGTGAGCGAGGCCCTCTCCGAAATCGGGCACCTCGGCAGCGGCGAGGGCCCCACGGCCTCCGCCTACGCAGAGATCCACATCGAACAGGGCCGCTCGATGGAGGATTCCGGCACCACCATCGGCCTGGTCCACGCCTGCTGGGCCGCGGCGAAATACAGCGTGACCGTCCACGGCGAACAGGCGCACACGGGTTCAACGGTCATCGCCGACCGCAGGGACGCGCTGTTGGGTGCATCCCGACTGGTGGTGCTCCTGCGCGAAATCGCGGACCACTTCAGCGGCGCCGTGCTGCACACCTCCGTGGGCCAACTGACCGTCTACCCGAACTCGCCCGTGGTGGTACCGTCCCGGGTGGAACTGGTCATGGACCTGCGGACTGCCGACGAGGAGATCCTGGCCTCAGCCAAGGCCTTGCTCCGCGCCGGCATCGCCAGTATCGAGGCGGAGGCCAACGTCAGCATTGACGTCGCGGAGTCCCATGCCTGGGGCATCAACCCCTACCAGCCCGCCGGTGTGGCCCTGGCCGCCGAATGCGCAGCCGAACTGGGCCTCAGCCACCGCCAGGTGTTCACGCTGGCCGGACACGACTCCATCAACATGAAGGACGTCGTCCCGACGGTCATGCTGTTCGTCCCCAGCGTGGACGGCATCTCCCACAACGAACGTGAGTACACGAACGACGGCGACGCCTGCGCCGGCGTGGACATGCTCACCCGCGTGGTGGAACGGCTGTGCAACGGGGACCTCGACGGCGCCGCGGCCCCCGGGTCCGGCACCGCGGCTCCCGGGTCCGGCACCGCGGCTCCCGGGTCCGGCACCCGGCCTGAGGGCGTCCAGTGACCGGCCTAATCAGGGTGGCCGTCGTGCAGGGCACCGGGCTGGTCAACTCCCCGCAACAGAACCTGGACCGGCTTGCCTCCCGCGCGCAGGAAGCCCGGGCGCAGGGCGCGGATCTGCTGGTGACGCCTGAACTGTACGTCAGCGGCTATGCGCCCAGCCTGGTCCACACCACCGACGGTGCAGCCCAGCGGAGGCAGCTCGCGGACATTGCTGTATCCGCGGGCCTGGCGATCGTGGGCTCCACTGTCGAACACGACCGGGACCGGCACTACATTTCGGCGTCCTTCTTCGACCGCGATGGCGGTGAACTGACCCGCTACCGCAAGCAGCACCTCTTCGGTGCCGCGGAGAAGGGCGCCTTCGACGCCGGGGAGGCGGCACCCGCCGTCGTCCCCTTCAACGGAGTCAACGTTGCCCTCGGGATCTGCTTCGACATCGAGTTTCCCGAATTTGTCCGCGCCGCGGCCCTCGCGGGCGCGGAACTGCTCTGCGTTCCGACGGCGGTCCCGCTGCGCGCGGGCGGCCAGACCGACGCGCACCCCTTCGACACCCGGCTGGTCCCGGCGATGGTGGTGCCCACCCGCGCGTTGGAAAGCCAACTGTTCATCGCGTACGCCAACCACGCCGGCCCGGACTTCGCCGGCCTGAGTACGGTCGCTGATCCGTACGGCCGCCGCCTCGCGGCGGCCGGCGACGACGCGGCACTCATCGTCGCGGACATTGCGGTTGCCACCGTGCGCCAGGCCCGGCGGGACACCGGCTACCTTTCCACCTTCGTTCACAGCGCAGCAAGCGCCCACCCCCAGTAAAGGACCTCCGTGACCATCGCAGCCACCAGCACGCCGACTGCAAACCTGAGCATGCTCATCCCCGACTTCCCGTTCCCCTATGACGACTACATCACCCACACCGCGGGAATCGGCAGCGTCCCCGCCGACATGCACGGCACGGAAGTGGCCGTGGTGGGCGCCGGAATGTCCGGGCTCGTCGCAGCCTACGAACTCATGAAAATGGGGCTCAAGCCCGTTGTGTACGAGTCCTCCCGGATCGGCGGACGGCTTCGCGGCGGAACCCAGCCGGGCCAGTCCGGCCCCGTCGCTGACCTCGGCGGGATGCGTTTCCCGAAGTCCGGTGCCTCGTTCTTCCACTACGCGGACCTCGTGGGCATCGAAACCCAGCCGTTCCCCAACCCGCTGACCCCGGCAGCAGGCAGCACGGTGATCGAGCTCGGAGGCCAGGCCCACTACGCCGAGACAGCCGCCGACCTTCCCGGCTTCTTCGGGGAAGTCTCCAATGCCTGGAACGACTGTCTGGAGGAACGCGCCCACTTCAGCGCCATGCAGGAAGCCATCCGCACCCGCGACCTCGCCACCATCAAGAAGCTCTGGAACGACCTGGTTCCGCGCTTCGATGACAGCTCCTTCTCGGGCTATCTGGCCACGTCGAAGGCGTTCTCCTCCTTGCCGTTCGAATACCGGGAGGCCTTCGGCCAGGTGGGGTTCGGCACGGGCGGCTGGGACACCAATTTCCCGGACAGCATCCTGGAGATCCTCCGGGTCGTCTACGTGGACGCCGACGCCGACCAGCACCGGATCATCGGCGGCGCCCAGCTCCTGCCCGAACGGCTCTGGCACCATGCCCCGTCGGGCCTGGCGTACTGGCCGGAGGGTACCAGCCTTGCTTCCTTGCACGGCGGGCACCCGCGGCCCGGCGTCGCCGCCATCCGGCGGGTTCCCGGGAGTGAGGACGGAACGGCAGCCAGCCAGGGACCCATCGCCGTCACCGACAAATGGGGACTGTCGCGCCAGTACGCGGCCGTCATTGCGACGTGCCAGAGCTGGCTGCTCTCGGCACGGATCGACGTCGGCGAATCGCTCTTCAGCCACAAGCTCTGGACCGCGATCGAGCGCAGCCACTACATGCAGTCCTCCAAGACGTTCGTCGTCGTCGACCGGCCGTTCTGGAAGGACCTCGACCCGCAGACCGGCCGTCAGGTCATGAGCACCACGCTCACGGACCGGCTCACCCGCGGGACCTACCTGCTGGACAACGGCCCGGACCAGCCTGCCCTGATCTGCCTGTCCTACACCTGGAACGATGATGCCCTGAAGTGGCTGCCGCTGGACGCCGACGAACGTGTCCGGCTCATGCTGCACTCCCTGAAGCAGATCTACCCCACCGTGGACATCGCCTCGCACATCGTCGGTGACCCCATCACTGTCTCCTGGGAGGATGACCCCAACTTTATGGGAGCGTTCAGCGACAACCTGCCCGGCCACTACCGCTACCAGGAACGGCTGTACACGCACTTCATGCAGGACGGAATGGATGCGGCCCACCGCGGGATCTACCTGGCCGGGGATGGCGTCTCCTGGACCGGCGGCTGGGCCGACGGCGCAGTGACCACAGGCCTGAACGCAGTGTGGGGTGTCATGACGCAGCTCGGCGGCAAGACCCATCCGGAGAACCCGGGACCCGGCGACCGTTTCGACGAACTCAAACCGATGCGGCTCCCTTAGTCACCGGGCGTGGGCGGCCGGCAGGGGACACTACTGCCGGCCCCCTGCTCCCCTGTCGTCACTCCGGCGAGTGGGCTGCAGCCCTAAACGGCAGCCATGACGCGCTCGCCGTTGAAGTATTCGAGCTGCCAGCCGTCGACGGCATGGTGGTGGGCCAGGTTCAGCACGGCATTGTCGATGCTTTCCAGGGTGCGGCCGATCGCGCGGCTGAGGCTCACGCGCAGGAGCGTCCCGTGGGCGACGGCCAGGACGCGGCGGCCGCGGAACTCCTCGGCCAGCGCTTCCAGCGCGGCCAACCCGCGGCGGGCCGCCTCGTCCTCGCTTTCCGCGCCGCGGAAACCATCGGGGATGCGCAGTGCGTCCAGTTCCGGGCCGGCCTGCAGGCCCTCCGCGGGTCCGAAGCTGCGCTCGGCGAGCTCCGGCACGCGCCGGGCCACGCTGAGCCCCAGCCCGGCGGCAATGAGGTCGGCAGTTTCCGCGGCACGGCTCAGCGGCGAGGACACGATCGCGTCCCACCCATAGCCGGACAGGGCGGCGACGGCGTTGCGCGCCTGGCCGCGGCCGACGGCGTTCAGCGGAATGTCGGTGGATCCCTGCAGCCGGCGCTCCGCGTTCCAGTCCGTCTGGCCGTGGCGGACGAGGGCAAACGTCGTAAAGGTCATGGCTCCCATTCTGCCCTGCGGGCGGACGGGCGCCTTAATCAGCGCGTCATCGCCGCGGACTTATCCGGTAGTGCCCGCCCGCGCGGCGTAGGCAGTGGCCCGGTCGCGTACGTTGGCCACGTACGTATCCGACTGGTTGTAGGAGTAGATGGCATCCGCCCAGCCCCCGGCGGTCGTGAGGTCACCGCCTCGGGCGCASAGGTACGARGCGGCASTYAGGGCGGCGTCGTCGATGTTSARSGGGTCGGCTTYKCCGTCWCCGTTCCCGTCSCGCCCTGCSAGYTGCCAGGTGGAGGGAATGAACTGCATGGGTCCGACGGCGTGGTCCCACTGGGCGTCGCCGTCCAGGGCGCCGGCGTCCGTATCAGGGATCGCGGCAAAACCGTCGCCATTGAGGCTCGGACCGACAATTGGCCCGCTCGCCTGGCCGGCGCTGGTCAGGCTTCCGCCGCCGTAGGTTCCGTGGCCGGATTCGACGAAGCCGACCCCTGCCACCGTATTCCAGCCGATGCCGCACGCCGGAGCCGACTCGTTGGCCGCGCCGGCAGCGGCCACGTAGGCCTGGAGCGCACGGGCTGGGATGTCCGTCTGCGCGGCGGCATCAATGAGCCATTGGGCGTCCGTGCTCCGGGTGATGTTCACGGCGGAGGTGATGCCGGTGGACAGCGTTTCGAGTTTCGCCTCCGCCCGGGGCGGTGGCGGCAGGGCGGCGCGGGTCTCCGCGCCGGAGTAGCGCAGTGCCCAAAACAAGAACGCAGTGATGACGCAAAACGCGAACAGGCCGAGCACTGCCAGGCGTTTCAGGCGGAGCATGGACTAGTTGGACCTGCCGTGGACGATGCTGGTCCGCTGATCCGGAGCGGTGCGGAAAACCGCCCCGGCGCCGCACACACGCGGGGCCATTGTCCTAGCCTTCACAGTCGATGCAGTAAGTGTGGCCGTTCTTTTCGCGTGCCACTTGGGACCGGTGCCGGACCAGGAAACAGGAGTGGCAGGTGAATTCGTCCTGCGCCTGCGGGATGACCTGCACGACGAGTTCCTCGGCGACGAATTCCCCGCCGGGGCTGATCGCATCGTCAAATGCGTCAGTCTCATCCATCTCGCGGACAACACTGCGGGCATCCGGGGCGTTGGCGGATTGCAGCGCCTGCAGGGAACTATCCTGCGATTCCTTGACGTCGGATCGGACTTCGTCGTAATCGGTTGCCACGGGGGTGACTCTCATTCCTATGTTTAGTTCTGACGGGAAGCCAACGTACACCATTACACGCTTCCCTGCCTCATGTGAACCAGGGACAGGCCACAAGCTCGTCGTTCCCGCTGTGCCGAATTCCGCGATTTTGCCTAATCGTTCCCGCCGGACCCGGTCCCACGGTTTTCCGTAAACACCTGTCGGACCAGGCTCGCGAAGGCGGCAAGGGGAACTGACGGGTCATCCTTCCAAGATGCAAGGAAGACCGGTATGGGAGGGGCGTCACGGACCGGCTTGTACACAACCCCGGGACGTTGGTACTGCGTGGCGGTCGCTTCCGAGGACATGCCCATGGCCTTACCCGTCGAAATCAGCGTCAGCCAATCGTCTACTCCCTGGATGGGGCGCAGGGATGAAGGCCGGGCCTCCGGTTCCCAAAGATCCTCGACTGTGGTTCCGGTCCGGCTATCGACGGCGACTGTCCGCCCGGCAAAGTCCGCCATGCGGAGGAACCGTTTGCGGGCCAGCGGATCAGTCGTGGCCACCGCGGCATAGCGTAACTCTGTTCCGATCAGCGTCTCAGTGAAGCGCGGGTCATTGAGCCCGCGGCGGACAACGGCCAGATCCACGGATCCGCCGGCCAGGCCGGCCGTCGCCGAGTTCGACTGGACCCAGATAAGTTGCACTCCCGGGTTCGCCTCTTCCCAGCGGCGCTGCACGGTTATGGTCCGGCTGCCCAGCGCGGACCAGGCGTAGCCGACCCTGAGCTCGCCCGCGTGATCCCTCGCGGCCTCTTCCAGCAGCCGGGCTTCGTCCAGGACCCGCCGTGCGTGTTCTATGATCCGCTGCCCGGCGGCGGTCGGGGTCACGCTGCGCGTCGTTCGCTGGAAAACACGGACTCCAAGGGTGCGTTCCAGGGTCGCGACCGACCGGGAGACGCTTGCCTGGGACGTTCCCAAACTGATGGCCGCGTCGGTGAAGGTCCGGGCGTCGTCGACAGCCACGAGTGCCCTAAGATGGCGCAGCTCAAGATTCATACGGTCATCGTATAGAACGGTCACCGCAAGCATTTATTGGTTTGAAGATTTCGCCCCACACTTTGGGTTATGGAGGCATACACAGAGGACGGCTCGGGCCAAGACCGCCGTCCGTCAGCTCAAACCCAGCCCCGGATATTCGGTGGCCTGTTGACCATGACGGGCAGCGGGGTCAGCAATCAAATCGGGGCGGGCATTGGAGCCCACGCGTTTCCGGTGCTCGGACCCGCCGGTGTGGTCGCCGTCCGGCAACTCGTGGCCGCGACCGTCCTCCTGTCGGCCGCCCGGCCGCCCCTCCATCGGTTCACGTGGAAACAGTGGTGGCCGGCGCTCCTGCTGGGCGGAACGATCGCCCTCATGAACATTTGCCTCTATGTCGCCATCCAGCGCATCGGGCTGGGGTTGGCCGTCACTTTGGAATTTCTTGGCCCGCTTGCAATCGCCCTCATGCGGTCCAGGTCCAAACTCGACCTGCTGTGTGCGCTGTGCGCCGGTGCCGGCGTCTACGTCCTGGTGATGCCGGGACCTTCGAGCGACTTCCTTGGCATTGGAATCGCTGCGGCCGGGGCCGCCTGCTGGGCGGCCTACATCATTCTGAATGGGGTCGTGGGTCAGCGGCTGCCCGGGCTGCAGGGCCCGGCAGCCGCAACCCTGGTCTCCATGGTGTTCTACCTGCCGGTGGTCGGTTATCTGATCTCGGCGGGGTCCCTGACGGGTCCGGCGCTGTTGTATTCGGTGATCGCCGGAGTGCTTTGCTCTGTCATCCCGTACGCCGCGGACCTGGTGGCGCTCCGGAAGGTGCGGCCGGCATTCTTCGGTGTATATATGAGCATCAATCCCCTTCTTGCGGCCCTCTCGGGGATGATCGTGCTGGGGCAGATCCTCGCCGTTCATGAATGGCTGGGTATCGGCATCATTGTCGCCACCAACGCGGCAGCCATCCTGCTGGCCAGCATCAAGCCGGGCGCATCACGCCCCTGAGGTTATGAAAACCGCAGAGCTGGCAGTGAATTAGCAGCGCTTAGTTCCTCTAGCTGCGTCAACGGTTTCGGGCGTGAGAGTGTCCAAGTGGGAAGCATGTCCCTTTTCTCCAGAACCGGCACAAAAGCATTCGGCGGGGAAGATGCCGGTCGAGGTCAGCCCTGCGAAGCCTCGCCGGGGGACGCTCATCTTTGCCTGCGGGCTCCTGCATCCCGAGGATGAGGAACGTGATACCCACAGTGAAGAAGGCAATCCAGGCCGTGGTTCCTAGAAATATCATTGCGATCGCAACGGCCAGGAAAACGATCCCGATCGGCAGGAATGCCGCGCCCCGGCTTCTCTTCGCTCGGCCGTTCGACTCCGACATGGGCTTTTAACCGTTCATCTGGTCGACGCTACGTGGGTCTTCTTCAGCTCCTCGGCGAACATCACGATGATGCCGCTTGGTCCGCGGACATAGGTGAGCTTGTAGACGTCCCCGTAGGTCGCCACGCCGCGCAGCGGGTGGCAGCCGTGCCTCGCGGCGATCTCGAGGGCCTCGTCGATGTTGTCGACAGAGAAGGCGACACGGTGCATGCCGATCTCGTTGGGACGGGTTGGCTTCGTCTCGATTGCGTCGGGGTGTATGTACTCGAAGAGCTCAAGGCGACCGTGGCCGTCTGGCGTCTGGAGCATGGCGATGTTGGCGTGGTTGCCATCGAGGCCGACGGCGGTGTCGGTCCACTCGCCACTGACGGTGTCACGGCCGACGACGGTCAGACCAAGGTCAGTGAAGAAGTCGATCGTTGCTTCGAGGTCGCGGACGGCTATGCCTACGTTTTCGAGTTTGATGGGCATGAGTCACATGCTAACGCGTCGGGGCGATTCGTTCAGGTCCCTGGGCTGCCGGTTCCCGCTCAACCGGTCCCAGAACCATGGAATCAGGGATACCCTAGTCGTCAACGTCCAGGCGATGGTCGCAGAGTTCGAAGGGGCCTCTTCCGAGCCCGCACCCGGGAAGGGATGAAGGTTGCCAAGGCCAAGGGCCGGGGCCGTTGCAGGGACTGCGGCGGAAGCCGATTTCGGCACGGCCGAGGAGTACGCGAAGCAGTTCCCCAAAGGAAGAGGCGGACGCGACCGATTATTTTCAGCCCGCGAAGAGCTACCGTACTGCCGTTTGGGGTTCCTCAACGGGACGTGGCAACGCCAAACAGAGCAGTGATTTGCGCACCACTTTCCGCTGACAGTCACGCCCCTGAAGTGAGGAGGCCCCGGACAGCTGTTGCTGCCCGGGGCTTCCATCCGGTCGTGAGCCGAACCCTGGACCCACTCAGGTCATCGTTCCGAGACCAGCAGTCCGCCTCTCGGCGCACCGACGTTGTCCACATGGCTGGACCGTCCGGCCGCAGCGAAAGTGTTGGCCGGCCGGGGCAGCCCGTAGTGCTCGCGGAGGGTCCGCCCGGTGTATTCACGCCGGAAGAGTCCGCGGTCCCGCAGGATCGGGATGACGTGGTCAACAAAAGCGTCAAGGCCGGACGGAAGCACGGGCGGCATGATGTTGAAGCCGTCCGCTGCCCCGGCCACGAACCATTCCTCGATGGCGTCGGCCACCTGCTCGGGGGTCCCGGAGAAGGTCCGGTGTCCGCGGCCGCCCCCGAGCCTGCCGATGAGCTGGCGCACGGTCAGGCGTTCCCGCCGGGYGAGGTCCACGATCAGTGTGTATCTGCTCTTGGCGCCCTCGATCTCGTCCTCGGAAGGCAGGTCTTCCGGTAGCTCGGCGTCCAGGGCCAGCGACTCCGGCGAGACCTTCAGGACCCCGGCGAGTTGCCGTCTGGCGTGCCCGGGGTGGATGAGTCCGTCGAGTTCCTTCTCCAACCGCCGGGCTTCGGCCTCCGTGGACCCGATGACCGGAACAATGCCCGGAAGAATCTTGATCGTCTCCGGGTCCCGGCCGGCTGCGGCCGTTCGCTGCTTCAGGTCCGCATAGAAGCGCTGTGCCTCTGGCAGCGTCTGCTGGGCGGTGAAAACCGCTTCGGCGTAGCGGGCGGCGAAGTCCTTGCCGTCTTCCGAGGAGCCCGCCTGGACAATCACCGGGTGGCCCTGGACGGAGCGCGGCACATCCAGGGGGCCCTGGACGCTGAAATACGTGCCGGCGTGGTTGACCGGATGGACGCGGGTGTTGTCCCCCCAAATCCCGGCGTCCTTGTCCCCGACGGCGGCGCCGTCCTCCCAGCTGTCCCAGAGCTTGCGGGCAACGTCCAGGAATTCCGCGGCCCGCTCGTACCGCAGCGCGTGGGCCGGCTGGTCCTGCAGCGAGAAGTTCCTTGCCGCGGCGTCCCCGGCGGTGGTCACGACGTTCCACCCGGTCCGGCCGCCGCTGATGTGATCCACGGAGGCAAACCGCCGGGCCAGGTTATAGGGGTCGTTGTAGGTGGTGGAGGCCGTCGCGATGAGCCCGATGCGTTCGGTGACGGCGGCGATGGCCGCCAGCAGTACGGTCGGCTCGAGGCTGCCGTACGGGCGCTGTCCGACGTCGCCGTGCAGTACTGGCGAGTCCGCGAAGAAGATCGAGTCGAACGTTCCGCGTTCCGCGGTCCGGGCAAGCCGCTGGAAGTGGGCGACGTCGGTCCCGGCGAAGCTGTCGCTTTCCGGCAGCCGCCACGAGGCTTCGTGGTGCCCGGTGCTCATGAGGAACGCGTTCAGGTGCAGCTGCCGTGCGCCGCTCACAGCCCGTCTCCGGGCAAGTCTGCGGGCAGAACAACCGTCTCGGAATAGACGGAGGAATCGCCCTGGATGGACGAGCTGCTGCGTCCGTCGATGCCTACGGGAACATCGCCGGCCACCGTGACTCGGTTCAGCTGGCGGGGCTGGCCGTCGTAGTTGTCCGGGGCGTAATGCTGGGTGATGCGGTTGTCGAAGAGCACCAGCTGGTCCGGTTCCCAGTTGACGCGGACCACGTTCTCCGGGCGGGTGACGTAGGCCTGGAGCAGCCGCAGGATGTCCTTGGATTCGGTGTTGGACAATCCCACGATCCGCAACCTTTGGGCGAAGCCGCCGATGAAGAGGCCGCGCTCCCCTGTCAGTGGGTGGACCCGGACCACGGGGTGGGCGGTCTCGAAGTGGATCCGGGCAAATTCCTTCCGCCGCTCATCGGCGTTGGCGTGCTCGAGGTTCTTCGGCACGGAGTAGTCGTAGTCATTGGTGTGGACGGCCCACAACGTGTCGGCGAAGTTCCGCAGTTCCTCCGGCAGGTCCTGGTAGGCACCTGCCGAGGAGGCGATCAGGGTCTCCCCGCCGTAGGCCGGCAGGGTGATGCTGCGCAGGGTGGAGGCCTGCGGCGGGTTCACGACAAAGGTGACGTCGGTGTGCCAGTTGTTCGCGCTGCCGTTTTCGCTGTCTACCGGCAGGACCGCCGGTTTGCCCTCTACGGAGGCCACCGTGGGGTGTGCCTGGGTGAGCGGGCCGAAGCGGCTGGCGAAGCGCACCTGGGCTTCGTCGTCGCGAATGTTGGCGTCCCGGAAGACCAGGGCCTTGTGCGTGTTCAGGGCTTCACGGATCTGGGCAATGGTGGCGTCGCTGAGCTCGCTGTTGAGGTCCAGGCCGCGGATCTCGGCGCCGATGCGGGCGCTGAGTTTGCGGAATTTGAGGCGGGTTTCGGTAGCTATCGACATGGTGGTGGTCTCCTTGATCTGTGGGGGGTGGTGAGGTTGGCTGGTCTAGTTCGATTGGGATCCGACGGCGGTCCGCCACCGGGAGAAGTGCCGTTCGACGGCGACCAGCAGGTAGTTGACCAGCAGGCCGAGCAGCGAGACGGTCAGAATCCCTGCGTACATGTCCGGGATCAGGAAGCTCATCTGGGAATTGACGATCAGGTACCCGAGGCCCGCCTTGGCCCCGACCATTTCCGCGGCGATGAGCACCAGGATCGAGGACGTTCCGGCCATCCGGATTCCCGTGAAAATGGTCGGTACCGCCGAGGGCAGGATGACCTTCTGGAACAGCCGGAAGTTGGACAGCCCCAGGGAGCGGGCGGCACGGATCAGGAGCGGGTCAACGGTCCGGACGCCGGCGATGGTGTTCAGCAGGACGGGGAAGAACGCGGCGTAGGCCACGATGCTGATCTTGGACGTCTCCCCGATCCCCAGCAGGAGGGTGAAGACCGGGAGCAGGGCAAGCGCCGCCGTGTTCCGGAAGACCTCCAGCAGCGGATTCAAGAACCGGTCAAGGGACCGGTACCAGGCGACCAGCAGGCCCAGGGCGACGGCGGAGACGACGGCGATGCCGAAGCCGCTGGCGGAGCGGGTGAGGCTTGCCGCCAAATGGTTCTGCAGCTGACCCTTGGCGAGGAGGGACCCCAGGGCACGCAGGACCTCGTGCAGCGGCGGGAGGAACACCCTGGTGGATGGCGAGGCAAGGTACGTGGGCCCCAGTTCCCAGAGCAGAAGGAACAGCAGGATGGCGCCGGAGGCCCAGATCCCGCGTCCGGCCCTGCGGGCGCTGGACCGGACCAGGGAGGGGAGGTGTCGGGCTCCCGCGGGCTGCGCGGTCCGCCCGGCGTCGGCCGCGGGTGCGGCAGGGGCGGCAGGTGCGGCAGGCGCGGCGGCGTCTTTGGTCAGTGTTGGTGCGGTCATCAGGCTGCCCTTCCCTTGCTGAGCTGTCCCTTGCTGAGTTGGGGTGCCTCGTCGGGTGCTGACCCGTCGGGCCGGATTTTGGCGTGCCCGGCTTCCTGGGCCTTCCGGACTTCGTCGTGCAGCAGGGACCAGACTTGGTGGCGGTGTTCGACGAAGACGGCGTCGGAACGGACGTCGCCGTCACCGCTCCGCTCCCCCAGGTCAATGTCGACAATCTGCTTGAGCCGGCCGGGGCGGGAACTGAGCACGGCCACCCGCTGGCCCAGGTATACGGCTTCGTCGATGCCGTGCGTGATGAAGATGATGGTCTTGCCCGTGGACCGCCAGATGCGCAGGAGTTCCTCCTGGAGCTGTTCCCGGGTCTGGGCATCCAGCGCCGCGAACGGTTCATCCATGAGCAGGACGTCGGGTTCGTACGCGAGGCTCCGGGCGATGGCAACGCGCTGCTTCATGCCCCCGGAGAGCTCATGGGGATACCGGTCCTCGAAGCCGGACAGGCCAACGAGCTCCAGATAGTGGCGGGCCTTGTCGGTACGTTCCTTGCGGCTGAGCCGGCGCCCGTCGCTGCCGGACCCTTCGAGGCCGAAGGCGACGTTGGCGGCCGCGGTGCGCCACGGAAAGAGTGCGTACTGCTGGAACACGACGGCACGGTCGCGGCCGGGTCCGGTCACCTCCTTGCCGTCCACCAGCACCTGGCCGGTGTCCGGCCGGGTGAGCCCGGCAAGGAGGTCCAGGAGGGTGGTCTTGCCGGATCCGCTCGGACCGACCAGAGTGATGAATTCGCCCGCGGCGACGTCGAGGGTGATGCCCTCCAGCGCCGTCAGGGTGGTGCCCTCCGGCTGGTCCTTGCTGGGCCGGACTGTGAACTGTTTCCCGACGTCCCGGAGGCTGATTTTCGGCGCCTGGCCGGTATCACGGGTCACGATGCCGCCCCCTTCAGCAGGTCGTTGAAGTCGTTGGTGTAGTACTTGGAGGGGGTGATGTCACCGGTCACGATTCCGGTGTCGTTCAGCCACGCTGACCAGCGGGTGAAGTCCTGATCGCTGATGGCGCCCTTGGACGGGACACCGACGCTCTTCCAGTACTTCAGGGCCGCGGTACTTTCAGAACGCTGGCGCTTGTTGATGATGCTCGTAAACCGTGCGATCACCTCGTCACGGGGCGTACTGCGTTCCCATTCGATGGCCTTGGCCACGCCGGTGGTAAAGATCCTCGCGGTTTCCGGGTTCTTTTCGACGAAGTCCTTGCGCAGTACGTATTGGCCTCCAGCGAAGGTTCCAAACAGCTCGAAGTCGTTGAACAGGGACCGCAGGCCGCCATTGGCGACAGCGTTATCCTGCAGCACTCCGCCGAGCGACCCGACGTCGACCTGTCCGCGGCGGATGGCCTCCTCGGTGTCATTGGGCGGAACGACGACGAGTTGAACCTGCTTGATCTCCTCCTGCGACAGACCGTTCTTCTTGAGGTAGCTATTGATCACGGCGTCCGCATGGGCGCCCAAGGTGTTGACCGCAACCTTCTTGCCGATCAGATCCCGTGGCGACCGGATGGGGCTCTCCTGGGTGACATAGAAGCCGTTGAACGTCTTCTCGTCCTCGCCGTAGTAATTGATCACCGCAGTGACCGGTGCGCCGGCTTCGATGAGCTTCACCACGGCACCCGAGAAGGCGCCGCCAAAGTCGGTGGCTCCTGTCGCGGCTGATTGGATGCTCGCCGGCCCGCTGATGGTGTTGCCTACCCAGTTCAGCTTCACATCGCCTAGGTAACCGAGGTCCTCGGCCAGCTCCGGCAACGTGACGCTGTTGGCCCAGCCCTCGTAGCGGAGTTCGGTCACCTCGGGCGTCCCAGGGGCATTTCCGGCCGGGGACTGGGCGCTCGCAGGGCCGCCGCAACCGGAGACCACCAGCGAGACCGCCAGGGCGGCAGCAACGCCCAAGGTGGGGAAAAGTCCTGCGGGTAAGAGTCGGTTTTTCATAGCGGATTCTTTCTGGATTCGATGGTGCGGACCGGGGTTACCGGACCGTGTCCACCATCAGAACAGAGTTGAATCCGAGCCGGCAGGTGCCCCGACACCCCACGAAACCGCGCGTAATCCGGCGACGAAAACAGCCACGGACGCCAATCGCTACCCAATCGGACGCAGTCCGTAACAGGGCAGACTCACGCGGTCATCAGAGGCCATTCCGGGACGCCTCCGCGCCCCACCGGACCCCGCGTTGTGAAGTCTCGGTGACGCCCGGCGACCGCGCGTGACGGAGCCGGCGTCGCGCCGCCGTCGTACATGGGACGAAAGATTTCCTGGGGATGTGGCCGAATGTTGCGCTCCCGGCGGCTCGGGGAAAGGGTGGGGTTCCAGGGAAGAACCCGCCGCCGCGGGAATCTCACGAGCCCGAATGCTGGGCCCCGGCACTMCGACTGAACCGTCCATTCAGGGTTCCCGCAGGGACAGCGGAGCAACGCTAAGCTGCGATCTAACATGGGGCGACGTGGTTTAAGAGCACAGCGAAGCACCTCATCGCCGATCTGGATTTCTACGAAGACCCCTAACGGCACCACCAAGTCGAGTGCCGGAAGCTGCACTCGGACGATCAGGGAACCGTTCTACCTCAAGTGGCCTGACGGCGTAGTTCCACACCACCGAGCCCATGATCGCGTAGGCGACGGCGAGCCATGATTGCAGGATGATGCCGATCGGGGCGCCCTCGACCATGCCGGCGACCGCCATAGACCACCAAGCTCTGCGAATTCACCGCCAATTAGCCTTGCGATTCACAAGACACGAGTGCCGAGGGCTTTCAGGCTTATTCGAGGGAAGAAAGGCCCGATGCGAGGTTGCGGTACTCGACGGGTGTGAGCCCTAGGACTGTGCGGAAGTCATTGGCCAGGTGTGCTTGGTCTGAGTAGCCAAAGTCTGCCGCAAATGGTGGCGATGTCGGAGTCGGGGCTCGTTCCGGAGACGCTCTAAGGCTTCCTGGATTCGACGCCGACAGATCATCGCAACAGGTGAGAGGCCCACGTAGCGTGCTGCGAGCAAAAGTGGAAGGTCGAAGACCGCGACCACAGCGGGGGTCGAGAATACCGAGGGTCGCCTCGCACACGGTCGGCGACACGAAAACCGCGGTCCACAAAGAGAATCCGGCAATCGCCTGAATGGCGAAATAGGCGCGACCCCGCCCAACCATGCGTGTCACCGACTCAACCCAAACATCAGCAGTCCTTGTCGGCATCTCGATGGAATTCTTCGAGCAGCCACTTCCGGTTAAGGGACTTGGCGGTGTTTGTGTCGAAGACAATGTTGGCCTCAGCCTACCGAATTCGACCGCTGCATCTGACGTCGAGTCTGCGCGTCTCCCCTTCCAGGCCTCATTCCGGATCGCGTGGGTCGGAGCGGTCACGGCAGGTGCGCTGGGCGGGACGTTGATTCCTCCGGGCGTCGTTGGCCTGGACTTTGATGGCGTTCTTCCTGGTGCTGGGAATCGATGCCTACCGCGTCCGGCGCAGCATCCCGATCCCGGCCGTTGCCCTCGGCTGCGCACTGGTCGGACACCTGGTCTTCGGCGAAGTGATACTCATTGCCGCGATGGGCATGTTCGTCGCGTTCCTTTTCGTCCAGTACGCCATCCGGCAAAGGAAGGCCCGTCATGCCTGAACCGATCTGCATTCTTGCGGCCGTACTGATCAGCTCAGCCGGCATCATGACCATCCTGGTCTTCTACACCCTCCGCCACGCCCCTCCGGCAGCAACGCCGGTGACCGTGACGGTCACCACGGGATTCATGGTTACTGCCGGCCTGCACCTCTGGCGCCGGAACGCCGTCATCAGCGTTATGGGAGGGGCCGCCGTCCACGTAGCCTTGGCCTCAACCCTCCCCGCCTGGCCCTGACCACTCCCAGCAACGGCAATGCCAGAAAATCAAACTGGCCCTTTATTCTAAAGCCAGTATGGCCCTACGGTTGTTGGAGAATAACCAACGCTGCCTGCCAGCGCACCAACAGAAGGACCCCACATGACCCCCGCCGAATCCACGCGCCAATTCTCCCAGGTGGACGTTTTTGCCCCCGGCCCGAAAGCCGGCAACCCGGTCGCCGTCGTCCGTCACGCCGATGGCCTGTCCACCGAGCAGATGCAGAACTTCGCCAACTGGACGAACCTCTCAGAGACCACCTTCCTTTTGACCCCCACCGACCCGGCAGCGGACTACAGGCTCCGCATCTTCACCCCACGGGCCGAAGTACCCTTCGCCGGACACCCCACGCTCGGATCCGCCCATGCCTGGCTGGAAACCGGCGGTGTGCCCCAGGAAGATGGGCAGCTCGTCCAGGAGTGCGGGGCCGGTCTGGTCACGATCCGGCGCACCGACACCGAACTGTCCTTCCAGGCCCCGCCCCTGACCAGATCAGGCCCAGTCGAACCGGCAATCCTGGAGCAGGTCATTGCCAGCCTCGGCATCCACGCCGGGCAGGTCTTGGGAAGCAACTGGGTCGACAACGGCCCCGGCTGGCTTGGGATCCGGCTCGCATCAGCCCAGCAGGTCCTGGACCTCCGGCCGGACTTCAATGCCATGGGGCACCTGAACATGGGCGTCATCGGCGCCTACGACAACGGCGAACCCGCAGACTTCGAGGTCCGCACCTTCGCGCCCGGGCACGGCGTGAACGAAGACCCCGTGACCGGCAGCGTCAACGCCGGACTGGCACAGTGGCTCCGCAGCGAAGGGGCTCTCGACGGGAACTACACCGTGCAGCAAGGAACTGTACTCGGGCGCGGCGGACTGCTCACGATCACCTCCGAGGCGGATGCCATCTGGGTCGGAGGCAGCAGCCGCACCATCATCCACGGGTACGTCAGACTCTGAGCCACCGCCAAACACCAGGTCCTGAACCGGGGCCGACACCGACGATGAAGGAGCCCCGGGACGACAGGCCCGTTCCCGGCCGGAGACATCAGCGACAGCATCTTCAGGGCGGACCCAGCCCCGCACGCACTCATCAGCTAATCAGTTCCATTACGGCTGCGGCACTCCAACTAGTGCTCTACGTCAAGCTCTTTGCCTAGGAGACGATTGGGGGAACGTGGGAAATCTCTGCCAACGGCTCTTCTGCAATGCAGCCGAACCTTCGTCGCCACCGGGCAATCGTCAGATTCTGGTTGGCCTCGACGGTGTCCGATTTCGGCAGCTATATAGCCACCTTGGCTTTTTCCGTTCTGATTTTGGTGACGATGAGTACTCATCGGCGGAGACCTCGGCCGTGGCCTGATCCTCGCAGGCGTATGCGTGATGGCGATGACCGGGACTATCTCGGTTCCGGCTTTGATGATCCTGATGTTCGCCTTTGGAACCCTCGCCCTGACCAGTGACGCCGCGAATCAGAGCTTCCTCCCCCAGCTGGTCCGCTCATTCCCTAGGCGGTGGTTATCATGGCAGCAATTTCTTCGACTGCTTCTGACAATGCCGCCATGGATGCAGGGCCGCCGTGTCCCTCGTCTTCGATAATGACAAGCTGGCTTGATTGCCATCTCCGTTGCAGCTGCCATGCGGTTACAGTAGGGCCACTAATGTCGCGCCGGCCGTGGATGAGGTATCCGGGGATGCCGTTGAGCTCGTGAATCCGGGGGATGATTTCCTGCCCGTCCGTCAGGAATCCGTCGTTGGCCCAGTAGTGCGAAACCAGAAGGGCGAACGTCATCCGCTCCCGCTCATTCTCGAACAACGCGCCGGGCACCCAGTTGGGGTCCAGGGATACATGCGTGGATTCCCAGCGCTCCCAGGATAAGGCGGCTCGTCTGGCGTCGTCGCGGTCTTCCCCAGCCAGCCGCCGGGCGTAAGCCTCGACCACTCGCTCGCCCGGGTTTGCGCTGGATGCCTCGGAGAACTCGTTCCATGCCTCAGGGAAGACGCGTCCGACGTCTTCAGTGATCCATCGGACCTCGTCCCGGCTAGTTGATGTCACGGCTACGAGAGCGATGCCGAGGACCCGACCGGGGTAACTGAGGGAATAAGCGAGGGCGAGCGTGCTGCCCCAGGAAACACCGGTGACGATCCACCTTTCGATACCGAGGAACTCGCGCACCGCCTCAATGTCTTCGATCAAGGCCTGCGTGGTGTTCTCGGATAGGTGGTCGAGATCCTCTTGGACCGTCGGAGTGCTCTTGCCGCACCCTCGTTGATCCAGCCCGATGATCCTAAATCGGGTGTGGTCGTGTCGTTTGCGGTACCCGCCCTTACCAAGGGAACCGCCGGKGCCGCCATGAAGGTAGAGGACCGGAACGCCGGAGGGCTCACCGGTCGATTCCCAGTAGATTCTGGCATGGGGAACGTTCACCCAGCCGCTATTTGTTGGCTCGTCCGTCACTCGCTACACAGTATTGCAAGTGCGATGATTTGTACCCGCCAGCGGCGCCTGTCTGATGAGCCGTTCTGGCGAACCGCCTCATGCGACATCACGGCCGAGTTCCCTAGAAACCCCAGCGCGTGCCTTCGCTTCAGGCCTGGACGCAGCGCCTTCGGACGTTCGGCCGCCTAGCCGCCCCCCGGCGCCGGGGGGCGATTGGATCGAAGGTACCCCCACAAGCGCATCGGCTTACGGGCGCCGGGGCTGCCATGTAGCGCTGCAACAACACCGCCACTGACCACTGCGATTCACACCGCCGAACTCAGCCTGCTTGGGCCCGGCAGGGCTTCTGCAGTTGGATTTTGTTCCTCGCCAGGAAGCGAAAGCTAAAAGGCTCTGCGAGCCGGGCTGAACGGGCTGGGCCCAGGTCCTGCGGTTGCTCTTCTGGGGTCAGTGCAGTGGGGCGGCGCGCGTTGCGAATAGGCGATGATCCCGGTGATCATCATTCGCCGCCCCACTGCGGTCTGGTGCCGGCGGACTCAATATGTCCGGGCCGTCTATTCAATTCAGCGAGGTGGTCCTTGAGGTGGCTGCCTCGCTGTTGGCCATGCGGAATCGCCGTGGCGGGACCGGTTACATGACGCCGGTGGGTACAAGCAGGACCCAGGCGAGGGCGGGAGCCACCAGAACCACGCCGCCTGCATAGGCCATCAGCTGCCGGTAGACACGCTGCCGGTCGTTCCCGCGGGCGTTGGCGACCACCAGCGCACCGTCGGTGGAGAAGGGCGAGACATCCACCACTGTGGCAGCGATCGCCAGCGCCGCGACCGTGCCGGAGGCGCTCAGCGAACTGGTAGCCAGGAGCGGACCGGCCAAGGGAATGAACGCGGTCAGCAACGCCGTGGAGGAGGCGAAGGCTGAGCCGACGCCAATGACGTAGCAGAGGACCAGTGCCACCAGCAGTGGTGCGCCCAGTGCCAGCGCCTGCTCGGCGAGGGTGTCGATGACGCCAACGTGCTGGAGCAGGGAGACATACGTGATCATGCCCGCCACCAGCAGGACCGTGGACCAAGAGACGCCGCCGATGAACGTTTGGTGTTCCTTGATGTTGACAAGGGCCAGCAGAAGTCCGGCGGAGAGTGCGACAAATCCGATCGGCATGTGGAAGCCCAGGGTGCACACGAGCATCACCGCGATCAGTGCCAGCGTGAGGATCTGCTGCCCGCGGGGGCGGCTGGTGCGGGCGGTGTCGACGTCGGCATGCTGGCCGCCTTCGCCGTCGCGCAGCCTGCCCAGGAGGGCGAACAGGACGATGGTGAGCACCGAAAGAATGAGATTCAGGGCGAAGCTTGCAATGAAGAGTGCGCCCTGGGAAATGGGAAATCCGTTCTTGAGGGCGATGTCGTGCACCAGCACGCCGGCCACGGACAGCGGGGAAAAGCCGCCGGCGTGGGCTCCGTTGATGATGAACGCGCCCATCAGTACAGGATGAATCCGGGACTCGTAGGCGAATCCGATGGCAGCAGGCGCCAGCAGCGCGACGGCGGCCGGCGAGAACGTGCCCAGTGACGTGAGCGCAGCAGCGATCAGGAAGAACACCCAGGGCAGCAGCATCGTCTTGCCCCTGACGAGGCGCACGCAGGTCTGGACAATGATGTCGATGGTGCCGTTCCTCTGGGCCATGCTGAAGAAGTAGGTGACTCCGATGATCGTCAAGACGATGCTGGCCGGGAACTCTTCGAGGATCTGCTTGTCCGTCATTCCGAGCATGAAATAGCCGACGCCGAAGGAGGCGACCAGCCCCATCACGCCGATGTTCAGCGGCCATTTCGTGGCGACGATGAACATTATGACGAGGATGACGAGCGGGATGATTTGGACAGCGGTCATGGAGTGCTCCGGTTGCGGGGTGGCCGAGGGGTTGAAGATATCACCCCCCAGCACGAGGGCAATCAAAGCCAGGATCGCGAAACCGGCGCCCACCGCCACCAGTAGGATACGGCGGCGACGGGTTGGACTCGGGGCCCCTTTGCCCCGGGTCTCGTCCGCAGCGACAGCGGTGCGGTGCTCAGTCTTGGTCATGATGGCCTCCTCAGCGGGTGGCTCCCGCGAGGGAGGCAGCGACGGCGCTGCCGGGAACCTCGGGGAGATGGATGATGGTTGTGGCGATGGTGCGGGCGGTGCGGTCGACGCCTACGAGGAGCGTCGCGTCGTGCTCCTCGCTCCACGTCTCGATCACCCCGGCGGGGGTGCGGAGCCGGAGCGTCCTCCCCAAGGTGTCGCCCGTGATGGTGTGCAGCACGGTGCCGGCGGTGCGGGCGGCCAAGGTCAGGGCAATGCTGCCTGTGATGGCCAGCGCCGGGTGGAGCTTGCCCATGGAGAGCATCATGACGCTGGCGTCGGCACCGGGGCCGGCCAACGCTGGCGCGGCTACGATGGCGAGCTTCGGGATGGCCCGGGCCGCTTCGGCTGCCGTGGGGACCAGCCCCATCCGCACCGCTGCCTGCCTCCGGATCTGCTCCAGCGTATCCAGCTGCAGCTCCACCCCGGCGCGCCAGCTGTCGTACCTGGCCGGGTCCAGGCCCAGCTCCTCGGCGCGGACCATCACCACGGGGGCTCCGGCGTCGACCATCGACACGGTCCAACGGGCTCCGCCTGCCGTGATGGTGTCGGTGGCCGCGCCCGTGGGCAACAGCGCACCGGTGGTCTTGCCGGCAGGGTCTTGGAAGCCGAGCCCCACCGCGTAGCCAGGGAAGGGCACGCCGGGCATCTGGGCCTCCGGAACCGATGCCAAGGCGCCGGCCGGGGTGGCCACCCGCTGGACGATGATTTGATTGGTGTTGGTGTTGCGGGTGACGATCCGGGTGACGTCTCCGGTGGGGATCACCCATCCCCTCTCGATGGCGTACAGTCCCACCACTGCCGAACCGTTCCCGCAATTGCTGCCCCAGTCCACCGAGGCCTCTTCGATACCCACCTGGGCAAAGGTGTACTCAACGTCAACCTCGTCGCTGACGGGCCGGTGCAGGATCACGGCCTTGCTGGTCGTCGATGTCGCCCCGCCGACGCCGTCGATCTGGCGGGGGTCCGGGCTGCCGAACAGCCGCGGCAGCAGCACATCCAGGCTGGTGCCGCCCTCCTGAAGATGCTCCGCATCGAACACCCAGCATTTACTGGTGCCTCCGCGCATCCATCGGGCTTCGATCTCCATGATTTTTCCCGTTTCTCCTCGTGCCTCAGATTTAGATGAGGATCTGTAAAAAGATTGAGCCAGATCACATCTTTAGACAATGTTGGATTTTTGTGGGGGGATGTAGAATAGCTACATTCATTGAGCCCGGGAAGATCAATTCCCGTCCTTCCAGCCTCCCTTGGCTGGATTAGTCCCCGATGGGCTGAGCGGAGGCCACATCCTGATAGGGAATGAACGAAATCCGGAGAAGGGTGAAGCGTTGCTTAACGACGAGGGTCAGGGCTTGTTCGACATAAGGCGGCTGGCGCTACTGCTGGAGGTGGTGGAGCAGGGCTCGATCACCGCCGCGGCCGAGCTCATGATGTACACGCCCTCGGCCGTCTCCCAGCAGTTGCGAAAGCTCGAACAAGAAGTGGGGCAGCCGCTCCTTACCCGCCGCTCCCGCGGGGTGGTGCCCACCGAGGCCGGCCAGGTGCTGGCCGGCCACGCCCGCAAGATCGTCTGGCAGATGCAGGCAGCACGGTCCGACCTGGGCCAGATTGCCGGCCTCAAACGCGGTTCCCTGACCGTGGGCACCTTTCCGACACTGGCAGGGTCCTTCCTGCCCGTCGTTATCCGGACCTTCAAGAAGCGGTACCCGGCCATCAATCTCTCCTTGCGCAGCGCCCGCTTCGATGAACTCGTGGCAGATCTGCAGTCCGGGGTCACGGGGCTGTGCCTGCTCTGGGACTACCCATGGAATCCGTTCCGGGACGACTCCATCCGCGTAACCGAAGTCTTCCAGGAGAGCACCGTGATCCTGGTGGCCCGCAGCCACCCACTCGCCGACCGTGAGCAGGTAAGCATGGAAGACCTGCGCAACGAGTCCTGGATCGTTCGCGCCGAGGCCCACCCCGTAGTGGAGGTTCTGCAGCGTTCCGCCCACGACACCGGATTCGAACCGCAGATTGCCTTCCTGGCCAACGACTACCAGGAGGCCCAGGCCATGGTCAGTGTGGGAATGGGCGTGGCCATGGTGCCCAAGACAGCCGTGGCACTTCAGCATCCCGACGTGAAGGTGCTGAGCCTGGGTTCCGCCGCCCCGCTGCGGCGGATACTGCTGGCGCAGCGCGAGGACAAGGTCTACGCCCCGGCCGAGGTGGCCTTCCACTCCACCCTGCTGGAAATCGCCCGCGAACGAGCTAGCGACTATCTCTAGACCACGGGGCCAGAGTGGAAAGCGGCGGCAGGCCGCCTTGCTCCGGCGCTCCGGCCACAGCCACGGAGGATGGTCCGGAGCCGGTTAAAGCGTGTTCGCCGCTGCCGTTGGGCAGCGGCGAACAGGCCACGAGCATCGGGTCGAGCCGCTGCTACATTCCGGGGATCTGCTGGGCCTCGTGAACCTCGATTTCACAGCCGCCCGGCATGTTCAGGTGCGGGTGCTGCTTGGCGAGCTCGACGGCCGCCTCAAGGTTTTCGGCCTCGATGATGCTGTATCCGGCGACCTCGCGCTGGCTCGGTGCCGTGGCTCCGCCGGCGGAAACGCGGACGCCGTTGGCCAGGGGCGTCCCGAAGTCGATCAGCCCGTTGCCGACTTTAGCGGCCCACGCGTTCCACTGTTCCATGGCGGCCGCCATGTCCTCCGGTGCGGGCGGCGCGGCCTCGGCGGGGGTCATCGGGGCGTGGTAGATGAAGACGAACTTGGACATACTGTTCCCTGCTTTCCTGGGGTGTCTCTGACGGGTATCGGGTAGGAAACTTCAGACGGCGATGGTTCGGCCGGTGAACGCGATCAGGCGCTCCAGGCTGCCTGCGGTCTCCGCGACCGGCTGGGCGGCGGCGAAGCTGCCGCTGGCGCGGACCTGGTCGGAGATGGTCAGCAGGGCCAGCGCCTCAACGTGATCGGTGACGACGTCGGAGACGACGAGTTCCTGGCCAGTGGCCTTCGCGAAGTCCCACGCGTGCACGAGCAGCTCGAGGTTGATGATTCCGGCGACGACGGTGGCGGGAAGTTCAGCGAAGCCCATGTCGATGGTGCCTTCGACACCACGGCGGCTGAACGCCTCCAGGGTGGCCTGCGCGAGTCCGGCGATGCGCACTTCCGGGCCTGCCCCGGCGTCGTCGCTCACGTCCGCGCCCAGTGCTCCGCCGATCTGCTTCAGCGAACCGGCCAGGTGCTCCAGCAACTCGTGGGCCGTGAAGTCTTCGCAGGGAGTGGCTTTCTCCCGGTCTTCCGGAGTGAGCTTTCGCAGCACGCCCAGGAGCACGGCGAGGGATGCCTCAGCAGAGCTGATGTGATCGATCGAATCCGGGGCCGCTGACCACTCGTCCGGACCGGCGCCGGCCGGGGTGGAGGTTTCGGCGATCAGGCGGTCCAGGTAGTGGTTCCAGCCCTCGGCATGTGCTGCGGCCTGTTCGGCGTTGAGGCCATCGTGGACCAGACGGAGCGTGGTGCCGTCGGCGTCGGGCTCCAGCGTGATCGACACGGTGGAAGCGCCCGGCGCCAGGTCCATTCCGGCTTCCCAGCCCCAGGTGAAGACGACGCGCTTGCCCGGCTCGATCTCCGTGAAAGTGCCGGCTGCGTGGTGGCCAGGAGTGACGGTCCATCGGTATTCGCCGCCAATCCGAAGATCAACCCGGGCCGCCACCGTCTGCCAGCGGCGCAGACGTTCCGGCTCGGTGATGAGTGCAAAGGCCTCGTCGACGCCGACGGGCAGGTGAATGGTCTTATCGAACATCATGAGAGTGGTCCTTTGTCTTGAGGCGAAGTATCTGAATTGGTCGTGTGATGTTGCGGAGGGCCGTGACGCTGTGCGGCAAGTGCGGCCGCATCCGATGCCAGCAGATCCAGTTCGTAGGTCCAGAACTGTTCGACAAGTTCACGGAGCCGGCCCATTCCCACCGGGTCGAGCCTGTAATACCTGTTCCGTCCTTCTTTGCGGGCAGATACCAGGCCGGCCTGCTCCAGTAACAGCAGGTGCTGGGACACCGCGGAGCGGCTCACCGTGAAATGGGCGGCCAGCTCCCCGACCGCCTGTTCGTGGCTGGCGAGAAGATGCAGCAGGCGTCGCCGATTCGGCTCCGCAGCAATCTCCAAGGCATCCAACACAGATAATACGTTAGTGGTGACTAACGTATTTCGCAAGGGCAAAGTTGTTCGAGGGTCAGGTGATGGGAGTGCGGCGCGCCTGTCGGTCGGCAGGGAGCCGGCGTCAGCATTGAAATCAGGAGCCGGCGTCGGTGTCGGCGTCGGAATTGGGAGCGGCGTCGACGTCGGGGCATGGCGCTATGTCGACGGCGGCGCGCCAGCGCTGTTAGGTGTGTCTGTTTGCGTGGAGGAAGCTGCGGCTTTGCGCAGGGTCATGGAGGAGCCGGCATCGAATGCGGGCACTCCCCCGGCACACCTGCTACAGGTTTCGGTGGTGCTCGATGAGCCAGCGCGCCATCTGCTGGGCGCGCTTGGAGGCCAGCGCGTCGCCTTCGGTGGCCGAAATGATGGAGCCCTTCATCAGGATGTGCCAGGAGCGCGCAAATTCTTCGGGGCGGTCCAGCCCGGCTTCCTCAGCCAGGGCCTGGATGTGGCCCCTGATGCGGCTGAGGTAATCGATGCTCGCCTTCCCCAGAGGGTGCCCGGCCCCCATCTCCAGCAGGACGTTAATGAACGAGCACGCCTCGAAATCCTCGCGCTGGAACCAGTCGCCGAACACGTCAAATACGGCGAGCAGCCGTTCTTCGGCGGTGTCGCCGCGCCGGCTGGCCTCTGCCACGATGAGGTCCACGGTCCACACCTGGTCGCGGAGTTCCAGGAAGGCCAGTACCAGGGCGTCCTTGGACGGAAAGTGCCGGTAGAAGGTTGCTTTGGAAACCCCGGAACTGCTGATCAGCTCATTGACCCCCACTCCGCGGATGCCGCGGCGGGAGAACAACTCGTAGGCGGTGGCGAGAATACGGTCCACCGGCTCATCGCGTCCGGCCATGGCTGTGGCAGGCAACAGTGTGGGGCCCGCGGCGTCGTCGACAGTCATGATAAAAGAATTTTACACTGGGCTGAGGCGTACAGACCGGTCTGCCTCGGAGTGTGCTATGAGTGTCCGCTGGGTTATGCCCGGAGCATTCGGTCAGGGCAGCGCGCAGGGCGTACCGGCCAACGGCCCGCCCGGCGCCTTTCGTCCCCTAGGGATGAAAAACGCGGCCCCCATCGCGGCGTGCCGAGAAACGGCTGTCCAGTGCGTGGACGAAGCTGCGGAGGGTGGCGGATTCCTGCGTGTTGCTGGCCAGCCGGACGATGGCCGAGGCCGTGTGGGCAAGCTTGATGTTGTGGTGCTGGCTGTAGGCGGAGAGCCGTTCGAAGGCGGCGTCGGAACCGATGTGAAGAATTCCCATCAGGATGCCCTTGGCCTGTTCAATGAGGCCTCGCGTGCCAATGGCTCCGGCAATGGCCTCGCGGGCGGACCGGTCCGTTTCCAGCTGAACTGTCCTGGTGAGGTCGAGCATGAATCCGTCGATGAACAGCAGTTTCCCGTCACGATCCGGCACGCCCTCCCCCGCTGTCAGGACGCGGCGTTCCCGCCTGCGTGCGTCGAAGAGACGGTGGTAGTTGGCAAAAAACCCTCCCCCACGGCCCACATCCTCAAAAATTTCCCTGCACCGTTTCCGGTCGTCAGGATGCAGGTGCGACATCAGGACGCCCACCGTCGGCACCACCTCGCCCCGGTGATAGCCATGGATTTGATAAATCTGCTCGGACCACTGCAGCTCCCCCGAGACCACATCGTAGCGAAAGGTCCCAGCGAGGCAGTCCTCGGCGACCAGCGCGCTGGAGTAGGCCCGCAACGCCTTCAACTCGGTCATGGCCATCCCTGCCTGTCCGGCCCAACGGCAGACGCCCCGCACCCGGCCCGAGGAAAGCGCCCCGGGGTGCCAACACGGGACACGGCGTCAGTCAGCACGAGCTGAGCCCAACGTGGGCGCTCCGCGCCTCCAGGGCCTGCCGCCACCGTACGATTAGCTGCTGATTCCGGATGACGGCCCGGCCGCCCAAGAAGCGCGCGGCGGACGGGATGCCGGTGCGCGGCGGCCGTCCCGGGGATCTGGGCGCTCGGTCAAGGGCCGACCCCGCACGTGCGCGGGGCTCGCTGGCGTGCGTGTCATGGGCTCGACGGTTATGCGCGCTTGGCTCCACCGGAATGGCATCGGCCACGGGCTGGGGCAGGGCGTCATTTTGCGGTGCCTCTATTTCGGTCACCAGCCCCATGCCGGCGTACTCCCTTACTGCGGCGATCCCGCCCACCGCCGATGGCAGGTCAGGAAAGGACCTGGAGAGGGCCATGACAGTCCCGTCCGGGGCGGTAAGTCGAAATCGGTAGGAAGTGTCGGAATCGGTGAACAGTTCGAACATGCCTGTCATAGAACCCTCCTGGAAGCCGGGACTCGATTGTTCCCGGTGACGCCGTTGTCACCGGGAACAGTCCGAATCCACCCGAACAATGCCGGCCACTCATAGAAGGCCGAATCGAATTGATGAATTCATGAAAGTCTGAACTACGGTTCTCATCTGCGCAAGAGGTACCACTTTGTCTTCCGGCGGCGGCGACACGGCAGCGGTCCGGCGCTACGATAAATGTGCGGGCGGACCGATCGTGGGCGATGCAAGACAGACTTTTCTGTCTCGCACGTGTTAGTTTTCCTGTCGGCGGGTTCTGCACAGATGCGCGGCCCAGAATATTTGAATGTGAAGGAGGGAGGTCCCGATGCCGGATGATCTTCCCACAAGTATGGTCCTGACCGATGTTAAGGCCGAACTTTTCAAGTCCATGGGCCACCCTGCTCGAATCCAGCTCCTGGAAATGCTCGCGGACGGGCCCGTTGCCGTGAGCAGACTGCGCGACAACACGGGTCTGGAGCCGTCGAACCTCTCCCAGCATTTGAGCCTGCTCCGCCGCCAGCGCCTCATTGTCCCCTCGCGACGCGACGGGCGGCTGTTTTATGAACTGGCCAGCCCTGAGGTCAACGTCCTGCTCGCGGCCGCACGATCCCTGCTCGGCACCCTCATCCACACCAGCGGCTTGACGCTGAGTCCCATGGCTGAAGAGCGGGAAGAGGCAATCCGCTAGGTGCCGGCGCCCGGTGGACCGCTAGACGGCTCCCTCTCACAGCGGTCGACGTCGGCCGCGACGGCACGATCCGGAGGACACCTGGACCGGGCGCGGGCCGGCCAGGGCCGCACGACGTACAGTATGGACAACATCGATCGGCTGGCCGGGAATCGGCCGGGACCAAGAACCAGTAGGGGTATGCATGGCTCACGCCGAGAACGAGACCACCATTAACCGTTCGCCGGAGGATGTCTATGCGTTCCTCGCCGATGGGCTGAACAACCCGGCATGGCGTTCGGGGGTGCAGGACATCACACTGAAAAGTGGAACACCCGGGGACCTCGGTGCCGTGTACAGCCAGACTCTCACGGGTCCGGGCGGCCGGCCTATCGTCGGTGACTACGAAATCACGGCTGCGGACCCCGGAAAGCATCTGGGCTTCCAGGTCGTGGCCGGCCCTGCCCGCCCGGCCGGCGCTTACCGGCTCAGTGCAGCGTCCGGCGGAACGACTGTCCTGTTCACGTTGGATCTGCAGCCCAAGGGACTCATGAAACTCGTGGGTCCGGTGATTGTCCGCACCATGAATGCCGAAGTCGCGCAACTGACCAACCTCAAAAGCGTTCTCGAATCCGCATAGCGAGGCCTCACAGGGTGGCAACTATGGAAAACCGGAATCCCGATGTGGATCTGTGGCTGGAGAAATACGACAACCCGCAGCGAGAACTGGTCGCAGGACGGCTGCGGCGATCCGGTGCGCGTCCAACGGATCGGACTTGCCATGCCCGTGCTGGGCACGGGCATCCATGCGCGCCGCTTCGGCGACCGGGTAGCCGGCAGTGCCCACGGCGGCGGCCAGCAGGGCGCCGTATGAGGCGACGCCCTCGATCACCCACAAGGTGGCCAGGTCGGCGCCGGTGCGGCGCGCCACCCAGGCGATGGCCCGGTTGATGCCGGCGCTGGTGGTGGGGAAATCCCGGGTCTGAAGCAGTTCGCCGGTTGAGGTGGCGATGATGGCGTAGACATGGTTCCTGGCGTGAGTGTCGACGCCGACGACAAACGGGCGGGAATGCGCAACGATAGGCATAGCGGTTCAGGCACCTTCCTCAATTTCGCGGATATGATCAGGGCCGCGCACGGCCGGTACCAATCCGGGTAGAGGTCACTTCGGAACAGCACTGTGACGAGCCACGCCCCGTCAAACAGGGCGGGCAACCTTCTGATCAAGTCACCGATGTGGGCCGGGCAGGTACCGGCCGCCCACCCCATGGACGGACGAGTCGACGGAAGGGCACCCGACGGGGGCCAGTTCTTGTTTGAGTCGCGACCACAGGGCGGAACGGCCAGCACCTACTCTGCCAGCCAGTCCCAGACCAGCCACACCAATCCTCACAGTTCTTGTTTGTGGGCAAGCTTCCGCGACCAGGAACCGCAGGCTATTGACCGGCCATCATGCATCCGGGACGCTCGAAGCAAGACCCCCTGCAAATCGACAGCGCGGCCGACCCCGGCCAGCTCCGTCCACAGTCGCCCACACCGACCCCCGTAAGGAGATCCCGATGGAATCCACTAAATTTACTGAACTGCTCACCCGCCAGGTCGGCAACGAATTCGCCGCCTCCCACCAATACGTCGCCGTGGCCGCATGGTTTGACGGGCAGGACCTTCCGCAGCTGGCCAAACACTTCTACCGCCAGTCGCTGGAAGAGCGCAACCACGCCATGATGATGGTCCGCTACATCCTGGACCGCGGACTCAAAGTCGCCATCCCGGGCATTGATCCGGTCCGCAACGACTTCGCTGACGTCGAGGAGCCCCTCGCCCTGGCCCTCGCGCAGGAACAGGAAGTCACCGAGAACATCAAGGCCATCTTCGCCGCAGCCAGGGCTGAGAATGACGCCCTGGGCGAGCAATTCATGCTCTGGTTCCTCAAGGAGCAGGTCGAAGAGGTCGCCTCGATGACCACCCTGCTGAACATTGCCCGGCGCGCGGACAACCTCTTCGACGTCGAAAACTTCCTGGCCCGTGAACGCGTCGGCGACCAAGGAGGTGGCGGCGGCTACCGGGGATCCGGCGGGCATCACGCCGGCCAGACCGGAGGGAGCCACGACTCCGGAACGCCGGAAGCGGCCGGAGGATCACTTTGAAGCCCATCCCTATCGTGAGCTCCACCTGTCGGCTTAGGCTGGTCGCATTCTATGAACTCAGTTGAGCATCGAACGCTGCCGGCACCCTAGAAAGCCGGCGACGGTTCAGCGGGGCCGGAAGGAGGCTGGGGATGGCGCATGCGGACAGGACGTGGACACCCGAGGATCAAGGTTGKCTCCGGGAAAACCTGAGGGAGGCCATCGACCATCTGGTGGAGATGGGGTACACCGTGCGCGGGGGGCAAGGCGAGGATCCGGAGCTGATCCACCCGGGCGGTTCGGCCGTGCAGACGTGGCGGGAAGACTACCCCTACGACGAGCGGATGTCCCGTGAGGAGTACGAGCTGGAGAAATACCGGCTCCAGGTTGAACTGCTGAAGTTCCAGTACTGGGGCCAGGACCAGGAGCTCCGGCACGTGATCGTATTCGAGGGCCGGGATGCGGCCGGCAAGGGCGGAACGATCAAGCGCTTCACCGAGCACCTGAATCCCCGCTCGGCCCGGGCCGTGGCATTGAGCAAACCGTCGGACCGCGAACTTGGCCAGTGGTACTTCCAGCGCTACATCCAGCATCTGCCCACGGCCGGGGAGATCGTGATGTTCGACCGTTCCTGGTACAACCGGGCAAATGTGGAGCGGGTCATGGGCTTCTGCACGGAGCAGGAATTCGACACTTTCATGATTCAGGCGCCGCTCTTCGAGAGGATGCTGGTGGACTCCGGAATCCACCTGACCAAGTTCTGGTTCTCCGTGACCCGCCACGAGCAGCGCACCCGCTTTGCGATCCGGCAGATAGACCCGGTGCGGCGCTGGAAGCTCTCCCCGATAGACCTGGCCTCCCTGGACCGGTGGGAGGAGTACACGGCAGCCAAGGAGGAGACGTTCCTGCGGACCGACACGGACCATGCGCCGTGGATCACCATCAAGTTCAACGACAAGAAGCGGGGCCGGATCAACGCCATGCGCTTCTTCCTCAACCAGTTCGACTACGAGGACAAGGACACAACTGTGGTCCACGGCCCCGACCGGCTGATCGTGCGCCGCGGCCGCGACGCCGCCGGCGACTAGCGGGCCGGTCAAGCCCGGCGAAGGCCGCGCAACGGGCACGGCGCAGCCGCCCTCGCTGCGCAGATCCCTGCTCTGAACGGATTCTTCTCCAGAAAGACCGTCGATCACCCTTGAAATAGACCCAAAACAGAGGGGTAATCGTTTAAGGCGGTCAATGCCAGAGGGCCCCAACAATACTCGCGGCCGTGGAAGGCTCGTGCCGAGCCGACGGCGCGCGCGGAACCGCCGGGCTGGGGCCGGTGCTGCCCTTGATGTCACCAGCCTGAAGACGCCCCCCGGCCTCCTCGCGGCTAACGACATATCGAGCCGGTGTCCATACCGAAGCGACCTCGTGGATGGCCGCCGCCCCTTCAGGTACCACCAGGCAGGAAGGAGGAACCAATCATGAAGCTCAAGGCACATTCCGCCGCTTTCACTCTCCAGAACCGGTTTATGCGCCGCGGGCTGGATGATGAACACGCCCAGATTCCGCGGCGGCAACCCGCAACCAACGACGTGACCCCCGTCAGGATCGTCGAACCCGGCAACGCCCGAGAAATGCCCGAAGATGGGCCGGATGACCGCGATTTTCAGCGGACCGACCCAGACGAGGAGCCGAAGGACACCCTATGGTTTTACCTTCTTGGCATTGCCACCATCCTGTACCTGATCGCGCTGATGGTCATCCTCCTCTGATGACCCAGGACGCGCTTGCCGTGGGACTTCTCGGTTCCGTGGTACCAGCGCACATTCCTGCTCCTGGGACGCAGCGCAGCTCGCTGCCCTCGAGAAGAACGTCGGGTCGCGTTTGACTGCCTCCCCGGCCGTGCCTCGCTGCAATTGCAACCAGGCAAGCTGCACCCGGACAATGGTGCGCATGACCGCTGTAACCCTGCTGGCTTTTGCCGGCCTGTGCCTGCTGCTCTCCGTCACCCCCGGCCCAGATACGTTCCTGGTGCTGCGGATCTCCCTGCAGAGTGCCGTGGCCGGCCTTGCCGCGGCGCTCGGCTCGGCACTGGCATCCCTGGTCTGGGCCGGGCTGGTGGGGGTGGGTCTCGCCGCAGTGCTGGAGGACTCCGCCGAAGTATTCCGCTGGCTAAAGATCGCGGGCGGGTTGTACCTGCTGTACCTGGGCATCTCGTCGCTGATCCGGGCCCGCCGCACAACACCCTCAGCAACGGCCGGACACGCTCCCCGCCGGAGCTACAGCCGAATGACAGGGTTCGGCGCCGGCGCGCTCTCCACACTGCTCAACCCCAAAGTCGGCCTGTTCTACCTCGCCGTCGTGCCGCAATTCATTCCGCACGGCGGCAACACTCTGGACACCGCGATGGTGCTTGGTGCCATCGAGAGCATTATCGGTTTCCTCTATCTGGCCGCCGTATCCATCGCGGCAGCGAAGGCAATGGCGTGGCTGCAGCGTCCGCGAGTGAGCAGCTGGCTCGAACGCGGCAGCAGCGGCATCATCGCCGCACTCGGGCTGGGCGTGCTGGCATCGAGCACCAGCTCGTAGCCAGCGCCGGTCATCCAACCCGAAGGTAACCGCAGGCCGAGCCGGATGTTCGGCCGCATGCGGGACGGATCGATCAGGATCGGAGAAGCGATCAGGGGGGCCACAGCATAAAGTCATCAACACGACCTGCCCACCCTTCCGAAGGACCTGCCATGACCTCCATCGAATCAGTGACCCTCGAAGTACCTGACCCCGCGGCCGCCACCGCCTTCTACACTGCTGCCTTCGGATTGGGAACGCAGGTGCGCGTGCGAGCTTCGGATGCCCCGACGGCCGGGTTCCGCGGGTTCACGATGTCGCTCATAGTGTCGCAGCCGTCCACCGTCAGCAGCCTGATCGACACTGCTCTGGCGGCTGGTGCCACGACGCTGAAGCCGGCCCAAAAGTCACTGTGGGGCTATGGCGGCGTCGTTCAGGCTCCCGATGGAGCGATCTGGAAGGTCGCGACGTCGGCGAGGAAGGACACCGGTCCGGCCACCAGACAGATTGACCAGATCGTGCTGCTGGTAGCGGCCACCGACGTTGCTGCGAGCAAACGGTTCTACGTCGACCACGGACTCGCCGTCGGGAAAAGCTTCGGCAAGTACGTCGAGTTCGCCATGCCGGCGAGTCCCATCAAGCTGGGGCTCTACGGGCGCCGCGCTCTCGCCAAGGATGCCGGCGTCCCTCCGGAGGGCACCGGTTCGCACCGTCTCACGATAGGCAGCGACGCCGGCCCGTTCACCGACCCGGACGGGTTCGCGTGGGAGCCCGCATGAGTATGAGCCGGGAGGCCGTCGGTCATTTGGCCGCTTGTGTTCCACCAGGTGATGCGGCTGTTCGGGTGAAAAGACACCGCACCTGTCGTCGAAAATTTTCCACGGAGGCGACCCACATCCGCTACCGCGTCCTTCGCTGAGCCGGCCCCTTCCGTACAAGGGTGGGGCATGCCATCGTTGCAGGATGCAGACGGTGTACGAAGCTGCTGGCGGAGCCCCCTTTTTCCTGGCGCTGGCCGGCGCATGGCATACCAGGGCAACGGCCGACGAGGTGGTCGGCCACGCGTTCAGCCATGGCTTCCATCCCGAGCATAGGCGGCGGCTGGCCGCCTACTGGGCGGAGGCTTTAGGTGGCCCGACAACCTATTCAGACTCCTACGGCGACGAGACCTCTGTGGTGCGGATGCACAGCGGCAACGGGCCGCACGAGGATATGGACCGTAGAGCGATCGCCTGCTTCGATCAGGCAATGACCGACGTCGGACTCACCGAGGAGAAGCCTCTCCGCAAGGTGCTGCACGACTACTTCGCGTGGTCGACCACCACCACGATGTCCCGGTACCACCGCTCCGCAGAGGACGTTCCGGACGGCCTGCCCATCCAACACTGGTCGTGGGACGGTCCCGTCGAAGGGGCGGGTTCAGAAGACTCCTGATCGCATGCGAGCCGTTCGTCTGTCCCCTACCCGGAGCCCCTGTCTCCGCTGCCGCGGTCAATGGCGACGAAGCAAAGCGCCGCCGAGTAGGTGAACGTACGGCCTGGGGTGCGGATTTCCCAAGGGCCCGAATCCGGGACGCGCCATCTCCTTATCGCCATTTCCACGATGGGCGTCAGTGCCGCCCAAAGCTGCTTGTCCACCCGGTTCCCGCGGCCGTGAAGAAGAACCTCGAGTCCGTTAAAGGTGAGCCGGGCTGCAGGCAGGTGGCCCCAAACTTCTTGGTGCGGGACAACCACTAGTGATGATGGGTGGGACCATCACCCAGATCTGTGCTTTTCGATGTCACAGGCAAGAGTTGTTTTCAGGTTTCAAGCAGTCAGGGCGCACGAAAGCGGCGGCCGGTCCCGTGT
>NZ_JBFTZV010000009.1:0-149428 GCF_056406615.1 Arthrobacter sp. P1_B3
GGAAGCTGCCCGCCGTGAGCTCACGGCAGGCATCGGAGCGGATGAGTATGCCATGGCTGTCAGCGTCCTCGAACGCATGAGCAACAACGCGGACCGGCTCGCCTCGCGATAGGAGCGGTTGGGTGTGCCTCCGCGCACGCTCATTCACGCCCGGCGCCGCAGCCGTCGGGGAGGTCAGTAACCATGTGGGCGTCGAGGTCTCCGCCTTGACGCACTAGGCTTCAGCTTGTGATCTCGAGTTCTGTCCAGGGCCACGCAGCGGTCCGACGCCGGCGCGTCGGACTGGCCGCTGGGGCGGGGATGGTGGGGGCAGTCCTTTTTGTCTCCGTTTTCACCGTCTACGGGTGGCTGTGCCCGGGCTACACGCCGAACTCCATGTTCGTCAGCGAACTGTCGCTTGGGCCCTACGGCTGGGTCCAGATGCTCAACTTCGTGCTGACCGGTGCCTTGGTGGTGGTGTTCGGTCGCGGCCTCGCCGCCCACTTCAGCACCGGGGCTGCTTCCCGGGCCGGGCCGGTGCTGGTGGAGTGCATGGGAGTCAGCCTGATGGTGTCAGGACTGTTCACCACCGATCCGTCGGCGATGTTCAGCCAGGCCACCGCGCAGGGTGTCGTGCATGGAATCTTCGGGGCGCTCTTCTTCACGCTAGCGCCGGTTAGTTGTTTCGTTTTCTACCGGCGCTTCCGTGGCGACCGGTCCTGGCGCCCCATGGCGGGGTGGACACTGGCCGCCGGCGTTGTCCTGACTCTCGGGATTGGCCTGCTCAAGTTAAGCCAGCAGCCCGACAGCGGTTTGTTCGAGTGGAAGGGCCTGGTGCAGCGCGTCATTCTGGTGACGGTGATGGCCTGGATTTTCGCTGTCGCGTCCCGGTTGCGCCACATCTATCGGGACGGGGCACCCAGCCAACAAGCGCCGCTGTAGTACCGGGCCTCGGCCTGACTGGTGCGGTCAGGGGTCTCTCGGACTGCATGATGCGCTGGGTTCGACAGGCCGTCCACTTCAGACTGACGGCAGCCCGGCCCCGGCTGTGGGATATGGCTTCAGTCATCGTTGCCTGAGCGCTTGTCGTCGCCAGGCTCGGGCCCCGATCATCGTTGTCAGTGCACGGGATGAAGAGATCGACCGGGTGCTGGCGTTGGAACTGGGCGCCGACGACTATCTGGTCAAGCCTTTCGGCATGCGGGAACTCATCGCCAGGATCCGGGCAGTGGCCCGCCGCTCCGAAGAGCGGCTCCCGGACGGCCGTCCCGAGACGGACATCAGCAGGACAATCGGCGGCCTGAGCATTGACCAGCGGTCCCGTCGCGTGGTCCTCGACGGAGCGGAAGTCTCTCTGACGGCAAAAGAGTTCGAACTCCTGCTTGGCCGGCCAAAGTGATCATCAAGTACTCATCCTGCCCTGAACGAGATTTCAGTTCGGCGTTCAGCTCATCCTGGTTCGACCATTGATGACGCAGTTCACCCGCAAGCACATCAAGGAACCAGAAGCCGTTGTCTGCCTGGAAAAAGACGTCGCCAAAGGGTGATGCGAAGAGCGGACTTTTGCCAGCGAGGTCGAGAAACGACCACGGCTCGAGGGCAGCCGAGTAAAGGGCAGATGAGAATCGACGGATGGGCTCCATGTGGCGACTCTAGCGGAGGTGCTGCGAGCTGCGACGGAACCCGCTCACAAAAAGCCGCGCCGCCAGGGTGATCGGAGCCCTGGGACAGGCAGCACTACACCCAACAGTTGGCCGCTCCATCGGTGTGCTAGGAGGAACTGTTTGAATCCCTGCGGCGGGACTGGCACCACAGAGAGCATTAGTCGCAAGCCCCTGGGCCTTCATGGAATGCTGGGGTCATGACCTCCCGTTCCTCCGCTGTCCCCGCTTTAATGACTGCCGGCGTCGGCTCTGAAACCTTCAGCCTCCGGCACGCGACCAAAGCTGACCTGCCACAAATTCTGCAGCTACTCGCCGATGATCAGCTGGGATCAACCCGAGAAAGGGCCGACGATCCGGACCCGTATTGCCCGTCGGGGACGATTTAGCGACCTCTACCGTTGGTAGTAGTAAGCGGAGGCTGCGGCGCACCCAGGAGCCCGCTAAGTCCCGGGCCTTGGACTTTTCACACGACCGTCCGCCTTTACCCTCGACGCCGCCCTGTCATCGGGAAAGGCACCGGGTGGCTCACCCGGGCACGAACACCGCCACCACCAGAAGGAGCCGGATTGCTGATTGTCTTGACGGGAATTGACGGATCGGGGAAAACCACCGCCGCACAGGCAACGGTTGCCGCCGAACGGCGGGCGGGCAAGAAGGCGCTGCTGCTTAGAAACTACGCAGGCCGGCGCAGGATGTCACTGCTGAGCGCACAGTTCGGCATACAACTTCACCCGCGGCTGGCCGATGCCGTAGAGACAGCGATCCGCACGGCGAATGTGGTGGTTTCCCACGCCAGGGCGCACAGGCATCCGGGCCTGGTCATCATGGACCGCCACTTGCACTGCCAGCTTGCGCTACGCCAGGCGCGGGGCCTTCCCCGTGGCCGGCTGCTTCCCTTCCTTCTGACGAAGTTTCCAAAGCCTGACGTGGTGGTCCACCTCGTGATCGACCCTGAACAGGCGCATCAAAGAGTGTTGGCGCGCGGCACGGACATGGAAACGCTCGGTGAGCTCCACTCGTTGAGGGCCGCCTACCGATCGATGCCCGAATACGCGCACTTCACCGAACTGGCTGCGTCCGGTACACCGGAGGAAGTGTTCTCCGAACTGGCCATCGCCATCGCCGACGCCGGCAAGAGCCAAGGCGAGCGGCTGGCCCAGGCCCCCTAGACCGTAGTCATCCCATCCATGACGGCGCCCGCATCGAATAACCGGCATGAGCAAGTCGGAGAAGAAGAACCTGCGCTACTGCGATTACTACTGCTTCATGTCACTGAAGGACTTCGCGGCCTGGGTGGAAGCAGACGACGACCGGGAACCCGTCATGTCGTACGCCCCGCCTGCTACCAGGTGAGTTCCTGGGCCTTGATTTCGTAGTGACCGTCACGCTGGGTGAACGTGGCCCGATACCCCCGTTTGACCCCGTTGACCACCATCTGGCAGTCCGTATGCGTGTTCACCTTTATGTTCGGGAAGTTCTTGCACTCCACATCAGAGATCGTGATGCCGGGCTCCTTGGGTTTGGCGCGGGCCTTGATCCGCTCGGCCAGAACCTTGCCGCTGGTCTGCGGATCGAAGACCACCACCGATGGCGGGGGAGTCGCCGTCACTGTGGTCGTCGGTCCCGGCGTGGCGACAGGTGCAGCGCATCCTGTCATGAGGAGTGCCCCGCCCAAGGAAGCTGCGCATGCAGTTCTGAATAAGTTCATGGCCGATCATGTCCATCCGACGCCCGTCCACAGAGCTGCCCGAGACCCAGGCTGCCCAAACCAAACGATGCACTGCCCGGCTTGGGGAATCCTTGGCCTTTAGGCCACGGTGCTACCGGCGGGAGCGGACGGCGCGAAGAATGCCGCGGATCGAAATGCCGACGGCGCACACCAACGGGGCCAGCGCCGCAAGCACCACCACGGTGTTGGGCCGGAAAGTCATCTGGCCGGCCGGGCTCTTGGCATAGACACCCAGGGGTAAGACGAAGCCGCCGCCCCCGCCGCCACTTCCCCCGCCGGTCTGGGCGTCTTCGGTGCTGCTGCCTCCGCCGAAGCCGAAAGTAACCACCGCGACGGGGATGACCTCTTCCCCTGCGATGTTCATGGCGGGGCCGTACGCCCGGGAAACACCCACATTCTTGAACGTGTCCACGAGGGACGAGAAAGACTCAGACATAGGACCCACCATAGGCAACCGCATCCCCAAGCGCCAGAGCCGGCAGGGCCGCCCCGCCACGATGGGAAAAGCGCGGTGGGCAAGGAATGGGGACCTAAGCTCTGGTTGAGGGCCATGTTCCGCCCTTATGTTTGGAACTGCCGGGCGCAGCCCACGGCATTGGAGACGAGTCACGAGAATCGAGGCACTGGACATGGGGACATCCACGAATGCGGCTTCACGGCTGGCCGACGCACTGGCGATCATCCTTGGCACCGACGGGATTCCCCTGAGGCTGAGGGCGTGGGACGGCTCGGAAGCGGGCCCGGAAAATGCTCCCCTTGTCGTATTCCGATCCCGGAGGGCACTTCGCCGGATGCTGTGGTCCCCCGGGCAGCTCGGACTGAGCCGTGCCTATGTGGCCGGTGAAATCGACGCACCCGGCGACATCTTCGCCGCCTTCGCCGCCCTCAGCTCGGCCGGAAAATTCGCCGAGCCCGGACCGTTCCGGCCGCCGTCTCCCCGCGAAGGGTTCGCGCTGCTCAAGGCTGCCGTCCGTCTCGGCGCGCTCGGGCCCAACCCGGCACCACCGCCGGAGGAAGCCCGCGTGGGCCGGTACGGCAGGCGTCACTCCAAGGGGCGCGACGCCGCGGCCATCTCACACCACTACGACGTCGGGAACGACTTCTACGCGCTCGTCCTGGGCCTGTCCATGGTTTACTCCTGCGCCGTCTGGGAATCGGACGAAGCCGGGCTTGAAGCCGCCCAGGCCGCCAAGCTCGACCTGGTCTGCCGCAAGCTGGGCCTCAAGCCGGGTATGCGCGTGCTGGATGTGGGGTGCGGCTGGGGCAGCTTCGCGCTGCACGCCGCCCAACACTTCGGGGCCGACGTCGTCGGCGTCACGCTCTCAGTCGAGCAGGCGGCACTGGCCCGCAAAAGGGCCGCGGACGCCGGGCTGACGGAGCGGGTGGACATCCGTGTGCAGGACTACCGCGATGTGGACGACGGGCCGTTCGACGCGATCAGCTCCATCGGCATGTCAGAGCACGTAGGGCGCGAACAGATCGAGCACTATTCGTCCCGGCTGCACCGGCTGCTCCGCCCGGGCGGCCGGCTGCTCAACCACGCGATCTCCTGGAACGCCGGACCTACATCACCGGACCCGGACTCGTTCATTCCCCGCTATGTCTTCCCCGACGGCGAGATGCTCAGCCTTTCGGACATGGTCGAGGCGCTCGAATCAGCAAGCCTGGAAGTCCTGGACGTTGAGGCGTTGCGGCGCCACTATGCCCTGACGCTCCGGGCCTGGGTGCGGAACCTGGAGGAGCACTGGGACGAGGCCGTCCGCTCCGCGGGCGCGGGACGGGCCCGGATCTGGCGGCTCTACATGGCCGCGAGCGCCCTTGGCTTCGAGGCCGGCCTCACCGGCGTGAACCAGATCCTGGTCCAGCGCCCGGGCGGCGATGAACCCCCGTTGCGCCGCTCCGCGTGGATCTGAAGCCGAGCGGCCAGGCGCCGGGCATGTCATGGCGGCTGACCTGCGGACCGTGCGAAGCTAGGCTGTCATCATGAGCAATACCGAAGTTGCGCCGCAGGAAATCCTCTGTGAAACAGACATGACATGCGTCGGCGTCGAGATACTGGTTCCGCGGCAGGTCCCGTTGGGCGGCCCACGCGCGATGGACGTGCGGCGCACCCTGCCGCAGCGCCAGCGCAGTCTGATCGGCGCCTGGTGCTTCCTGGACCACTATGGCCCGGACCCGGTCAGCGATTCCGGCGGCATGCAGGTCCCGCGCCACCCGCACACCGGGCTGCAGACCGTCAGCTGGCTGTTCACGGGGGAGATTGAACACCGGGACTCGGCAGGCTTCCACGCAACGGTGCGCCCGGGCGAAGTGAACCTCATGACCGCTGGCCGCGGCATCAGCCACTCGGAATTTTCCACCCCCGACACAGCGGTCCTGCACGGCGCGCAGCTGTGGGTGGCGCTCCCGGACGCCGCACGCCACATGGCACCCACGTTCGAGCACTATCGCCCCGAACCGGTCACCGGAATCGGCTGGACCATGCGCGTCTTCCTGGGCACGCTCGCCGGGTCCGCCTCGCCAGTCGCAACCCACACGCCCCTGCTGGGCGCGGAGATCCTGCTCGAGGCAGGGGCGGAACTGACCCTCGAATCCGACGTGTCCTTTGAACATGGCCTCCTGGTGGACTCGGGCAACCTTGTCCTGGACGGACACGCCGTCGCCAAGGACCACCTGGCGTACCTTCCGGCCGGTCATGCGTCCCTGACCCTGGCCGCGGGCAGTGACGGTGCCCGTGTCCTCCTGATCGGCGGCGAGCCGCTGGGCGAAAAGATCGTGATGTGGTGGAACTTCGTCGGACGCAGCCACGACGAGATCGTCGCGTTCCGGGACCAATGGCAGGCGGAAATCGGTGCCCCGGACGGTTCTGGCCCGGCCTCGGCCGCGGGGGCAGGCACGGACCTGCGGTTCGGCCCGTTTCCGCCCGGGCAGGCTGCGGCCCTCCCGGCTCCGGCCCTGCCGAATGCCCGCATCCGGCCACGCGGCTGAACTGTCCACACCGGCAAGTCCTGCATCCACAAGCCCGCCTGCCGGGCCAATCCGCCCMGCTCAAGGAGACCATATTGACCACGATCACGATCCGACACAACTCGGAACGCAGCCGCTTCGAACTGTTCGACGCCGACGCACTGATCGGACAGGCCGCTTACGTGGATGACATCGCGGCAGACCAGCGGATCTTCTACCACACGGAGATCAACGAGGAATATGGCGGCCGCGGGCTGGCCGGGATGCTGGCCGCACAGGCACTCGATGAAACTGTCGCCGCGGGCCTCACAATCGTTCCTGTGTGTCCCTACATCAAGAAGTACCTTGGCAAGCACTCCGGCTACGCGGCGAACGTGGTACGGCCCACCCCGGCGCATCTGCGGTTCCTGAGCGCCTCGCTGGCCCAACGCGTCCGGCAGTAGCCGCCTCGAGACTCACGTGCGCCTTGAGACTCACGTGTGCGCGACAAACCGCTCCACACGCCGGTCAGGGATCAGCCAGATCGCGGCGACCACCGTGTAAGCGGCGATCCCCAGGAGCGGATTCACAAAGGTCAGCCCCATCCCCACGATGTACAAGAGAGGCGATCCCTTGCCTTTCCAGTCCTGTCCCATGGCCTGATCCAGGGCACCACCGCGTCCCTGCTGGCTGATCAGCGCCGTTTTTAGGATGTAGTAGGCAATGGCCGCGAACAGCAGATTCAGTCCGTAGACCAGGACGGGGACCTGTGCCAGGCCGGCGTCGTTCATCCATCGGGTGGTAAACGGGATGAGGGAGAGCCAGAACAGCAGGTGCAGATTTGCCCAGAGAACTCCACCGTTGATCCGCCCGGCCAAATGCAGCATGTGGTGGTGGTTGTTCCAGTAGATCCCCACATACACAAAGCTCAGCAGATAACTCAGCACCGTTGGAAGCTCGTGGAGCAACGCCGACCATGTGGGTTCCGCCGGGACATGAAGCTCCAGCACCATGATGGTAATGATGATGGCCAGCACGCCGTCGCTGAAGGCCTCCAGACGGTTCTTATTCACAGTGGCACCCCTGGATCCGGGCATCGTGACCGATGCGTCGCTGGGACCAGCGACGCCGGCGAGCGCGCAGTGCGGGGGCCGGCACGCCAGTCCGCTTATTTGCGAGGAGTCTACGCCGGGAGGCAGCCAGAGTCAGACATTACGGCGGCTATCACCACCTGGCGGGTCAGTCCTTGGGCTGGGCGTCGGCCTCGGCTGCCTCTAGCTCGGCTTCGAGCTCAGCCTCGGCTACTGCTATCGCGAAGCCGAGCGCAGCGGCGATGTTGCCGGCCGCCGCCACAACACGGGGGGTGCCGACAATGGGCGCAACGGCGATGAGGATTCCTTGGACATCCTCCGCCGTGATGCCGACGTCCACCGCCGTGCCGGCGTTGAGGAGGTATGAGGCGGCAGGGGCTTCGACGGCGACGAGTACCGCGATCCGGGCCAGCATCAACTCGCGAGGCTCGAGCGTGGAGCGTTCGAGCGAGACGGCAGTGATGTCGGCGAGGGCGTCGAGGACGGGGGTATCTTGTTCGGCCATGATCATTTCTCCAACTGTTAGCGGGGGTGTGCGCCGACTGACGCGACGTGAGCGGATCGGCCCGACTCGTCATGAACGTAACCCGCCACGACCCGGGGTGGCATCACCCGAACAGCATGAATCGATGGTAAGCCGCCTGGCACAAGAACAGATCGTGTTTTTGTGCCTGCGCTGCAGGCTCGTTCGGCGGTGCGTTGACGATGGGCCGGTTCGGGGCCAGAATCGCAGTAGCTTGAGCCGAGGCGCATTGGCGCGCTCGGCGGGGACTGACCCAGGCAAGCAGTGCCGGTGGCGGTTCCGGACCTAATAGGGAGGTCGCCGATCATGGCCGAGACCAAAAAAGTCAAGCATCCGAGCGTCGAGGAACGTGCTGCGAAGGGCAAGGGCCGCCGGGAAAAGACGCCCGTCTCCAGCCACACCGGGTGGAAGCCTGCTTCCGACCGGCCCGATCCGGTCGCGCTGCTCGAGGAACAGAACCTCACCCGGGAACAGGACCTCGTGCCGGTGCGTCACGGCCGGATGCTGGTCTCACCGTTTACGTTCTACCGGGGCGCAGCCAAGATCATGGCAACCGATCTGAAAGACACTCCCAGGGCCGGCCTGGTGTCCCAACTGTGCGGGGACGCCCATCTGTCCAACTTCGGTGTCTTCGCATCTCCTGAGCGAACCCTGCTGTTCGACCTCAACGATTTCGACGAGACACTGCCCGGCCCCTTCGAGTACGACGTCAAACGGATGGCGGCGAGCTTCACTATCGCGGCCCGCAACAACGAGTACACCAAGGAAGAGACGCATGATGTCACCCTCGCTGCCGTACGGGCGTACCGGGAGGCGATGGCAGAGTTCGCGCAGATGGGCACCCTGGACATCTGGTACGCCCGCCTGTCCGAGGAACAGCTAATGGAAACCCTCGAGCTGGCCGTCGCAACTCAAAAGGGCAAGGCCCTCAAGAAGGCAGCCCACGGGATGGAAAAGGTGGCGAAACAGAACGTCGCCAAGGCCCACACCCGCGACAGCCTGCAGGCACTCTCCAAGCTCGCCGAGCGGGTGGACGGGGAGTACCGGATCGTCAGCCAGCCGCCGATCGTCATTCCCGCACGGGAGCTGGGTGAATCATTCGGCATGTCTGCGGATGGGATTCAGAAGGCGGTTCGTGAGCAGCTCCGTTCCTACCGGGCGACCCTGCCAGACGACCGACGTATCTTGCTGGAGCGCTTCGAAGTCATCGATGTCGCCCGCAAGGTGGTGGGCGTCGGCAGTGTCGGCACGCGGGCGTTCATCGCCTTGCTCCAGGGCCGGGATGAGCAGGATCCGCTGTTCCTCCAGGTCAAGGAGGCCACAAGGTCGGTGCTCGAGGACCACTTGCCGAAGAGCAGGTTCAAGCAGCCGGGCGAGCGAGTGGTGCAGGGCCAGCGGATGATGCAGGCCGCGAGTGACATCTTCCTGGGGTGGACCAAGGGCGTGCAGGACAACCGGTACCTGTATTGGCGCCAACTGCGTGACATGAAGGGCTCAGCCATTGTGGAAGGCATGAAACCGCTCGGCATGAATTTCTATGCCAACGCATGCGGGTGGACCCTCGCCCGTGCCCACGCCCGGTCCGGGGACCCGATCGCAATCGCCGCCTACCTCGGCAAGAGCGACAAATTCGACGTGTCGATCACCGACTTCTCCGAGCGGTACGCGGACCAGAACGAAAAGGACTACCAGGCGTTCGCCGACGCGGTTCGTTCCGGCCGGCTGGAAGCAGTCGAGGGCCTCTGATTCCGGAAGTTCAGGGGAGGCACCGCCGTGGGTGAACGGCTCGAAGGACGACAGGTTTCGCTCTGGGTCGCCACGGCCGGCGGCACTGGCTATCCCTGCCTGGACTCGGATCTCGAGGTCGACGTGGCCGTAGTTGGGGGAGGGATCGCCGGGCTGACTGCGGCGCTGGCCCTCAAACGTGCCGGCCACACCGTCGCGGTCCTCGAGGCCGCGCGCATTGGCACCGGCGTCACGGGGCACACCACCGGGAAGGTCACCTCCCTGCACCGGCTGGTCTACACCGAACTTGCTGACCTGCATGGACCCGACGTCGCAGGCAGGTACGGGCAGGCAAACCAGGCCGCCATCGAGCACATTGCGCGCGTCGTGGCAGAGGAGGGCATCGACTGCAACTTCCGCAGGGTGTCCAACTACACCTACGCAGAATCCGACGACGCACTCACCCGCGTCCGCGACGAGGCCGCGCTGGCCGCACGGCTCGGCCTTCCTTCAGTCTTTACCTCTGACACGCCGCTGCCGTTCGCTGTCCGGGGCGCAGTCCGGTTCGACGGCCAGGCGCAGCTTCACGCGGTCAAGTACCTGCAGGGCCTCGCCCGCGCAGTGGACGGGGGCGGAAGCCACGTGCTCGAGGACTCGCGCGTCACCTCGGTGCGCGATGGTGTGCCCGCCGTCGTCGAGACCGGGCGCGGCACGGTCCGGGCACGCGAGGTGATCATTGCCACCAACGTCCCCGTCGGCGACGGAGGTCTCTTTGCCGAGCGCTGCTACCTGCACCGCTCGTACATCGTTGCCTGCCTGGCACCTGCGGCGCCCCTGGACGGGACCTTCATCAGTGTCGACGAGCCGATGCGCTCAATCCTGGCGATCGACGTCGACGGTTCCCGTTACGTTCTCACCGGCGGCGAGGGCCACCGGGCCGCCGAGACCGCCGATGCTGCCGTCCGGTACCGCCGCCTCGCGGTATTCTCCCGTGAGCGCCTCGGAACCAGGGAGACCAGCTTCCGCTGGTCCACGCAGGACACCATGCCCGTCGACGGGTTGCCCTATGCCGGGACTTTGACCCCGACGGCGGCGCACGTTCATGTGATCACCGGGCTGCGCAAGTGGGGCCTGACCAACGGCACCGCCGCGGCGCTGGTCCTGGCCGACACGCTCACGGGGCGGCACAACCCCTGGGCGGCGGTCTTCGACACCAACCGCATTCCGGCGACCGGCCAGGCCGTCGGGAAGAGCGGCCACCCGGACCAATCGCAGCCGGACCAACCTCAACCCCAGCAACCGGAACAACCGACCGTCGCCGGGCTGCGTCCGGGCGAAGGTGCCGTAGTGGAGATCGACGGCGAAATGACCGCCGTCTACGCCGGCCCTGCCGGGGAGCTCCTCGCCGTCTCGGCCATTTGCACGCATCTGGGCTGCACTGTCGCGTTCAACGCGGACGACTCGACCTGGGACTGCCCCTGTCACGGCTCGCGGTTTGCCGCGGACGGCGCAGTCATACAGGGCCCTGCGGCGGTGAACCTGGCGCCGAGACCCGCACCGCGTTAAGTGCCCGCCGGGGTGTCGGCGCATGAGGCGGGGGAGCTGGCCGCCGCGTTGAGGGCCGCCCGGCGGAGCCGTTCCAGCTCGACGACGTCCCGCCCGAATGAAAAGGCCAGCAGCCCAAGCGCGGCGCCCAGGACCATGGCTCCCAGGGCCGGAGGGACGCCGGGCAACAGGGCGAACAACAGGGCCGCGGGCTGGGTGGCTCCGATGATCCTGCGTACGGTGCTGGACGGCAGCGGATTCTTCAGGGACGGCCGGAACCAGGCTGCTGCGAGGAACGCGTAGTACATCAGCCCGATGCCCAGGGGCCACAGGCCGAACGTTCCCGCCGCCGCGCAGGACAGCACTAGAACAAGCGCGGCGTCCGTGTCCGAGTCCAGCCGTGAACCCTCGGCCGTCGCTGACCCCGTCCACCGTGCTACCCGGCCATCCACGGCATCGAGCAGGAACGCTGCCGTGCCCAGGAGAACCACCAGAGAGCTTGCCGCGGCTCCGGCCATGAAGCCAACCACAGTCTCTGCGGCGCAGCACGCCACGATGGCGGCCCTGGCCAGGGTAACGCGGTCCGCGGGGGTGGAAAACCGGGGTGTCCGCCGCAGAACGGAGCCAGCTGCCCTTACGATCACCGCTGCGCCCGCCGCCAGAGCCAGGAACCAGGGAGCCGGGCCAGTGAGGACTGTCGAGCCGAGCGAGGCCCAGGCCACAAGATAGGCGGCGACAGCGGTCCCGGCATCCGCAACGGCACGGCGGGCGGCCGCTGATGCCAGGCCAGACTGCCCTGCGGCATCGGACTCAGTGCCTGTCGACGAGACTGTCAGCGGGACTGAAGGCGGGCCAGTGGAGGCCGTGCCTGTAGACGTCGTACCCTTTTGTCGCGTGCCCTGTGTCATCGGCTTCAGCCTGAACCACCCCGCCCACATGCTAGCAAGTCTGCTGTACCGGCTTGCTTACTGCGGGGACGTGGTGCGCCGCGGCGTGCGCCGCCCGGCCCGGGCGAAGCCGACGGCGGCCAGAACGGCTCCGGCGCCTTCGGCGACGGCGCTGAGGGACTTCTCGAAAAACCAGATGGGCTCGTACATGGCCGGAAATGGCCCGAACGCGGGGATATTCACGTAGCGGTACGCCACCACTGCGGCAAAGGCACTGAACGCAACGACGAACGCGACGGCGTAGGCGGCCCTGCTGCCGCGCAGCAATACGTACAACCCGGACAGCACAGCCGCGGCCGATTCCAGCAGGAAAAGATTGCCTTGGCCGATACCCGCGGGGTTCCCCGCCTGGTAGCCCGGGGCCAGATGGATGTGGACGGCGGCGTCAATGAACAAGGCGGCGGCCGTGAGGACGCGCAACGTCATGCCGGATCCATAGACTCGCACTGACTGTTCGGGGCTTTGGGCGCTCATTGACGATCAACACCCCGTGCATGCCCGGATGGAACGTGCAGGTGTACGGGTAGGTTCCGGGCTTCGTCGGCGCGGTGAAGTCGGCGGTGACAGCGTCCGGCGAGCATTCATAGCGCACCACTCCGAGCAGCTTGTGGAAAAAGAGCGGATGAACGTACTAGTTTCATTGTGCTCCTACTAGGCAGGAATGGGACCAGATCACCGTGAACGCCGGGCGCGGGAGATAGCGTAGTCACTGGCATGCATTCCACAGCCACGGGAGGGAAGATTGCGTGAAGCGTGACAGCAAGAAGTCCTGGACCGCATCGCTGACAGTGCTCATCGCCTTTGCAGCGAACGTTCTGGTCGCGGTGGCCAAAACCGTGGCCGCGCTCATCTCCGGCTCGGCGTCCATGGCTGCAGAGGCTGCCCACTCCTGGGCCGACACCGGCAACCAGGTCTTCCTGCTGATCGCCGAACGGAAGGCCGCGAGGAAACGGGACAAGGCCCACCCCATGGGGTACGGGCGCGAGGCCTACGTGTGGTCCATGATCGCCGCCTTTGGCCTGTTTACGGCCGGGGCGGTGGTGTCGGTGATGCACGGCATCCAGCAGTTGCTCACCCCGGAGCCGGCAGGAGACTATGCGATCGCCTACGTGGTGCTGACGGTCGCGTTCGTCCTTGAGGGCGTGTCCTTCATCCAGGCGTTCCGGCAGACCCGGAAGGCGGCGCGCGAGCTGGACCGGAACACCCTCGAACAGGTCCTTAAGAGCTCCGATCCCACGCTGCGCGCGGTCTTTGCCGAGGACGGGGCTGCGCTGATCGGCCTCCTCATCGCCTTCGCCGGGATTTTCCTGCACCAGGTCACGGGATCTTCAGTGCCGGACGCCGTGGGGTCCATTCTCGTGGGTATCCTGCTGGCCGGCGTCGCCGTCGTACTGATCGAGCGGAACCGGCGCTTCCTGGTGGGTCAGGCAGTGACCAGCGATATCGAGGGCAGCATGGCCCGCCGCCTCCTGGAGCACCCCGAAATCGAGCGCATCACCTATCTGCATCTCGAGTACGTCGGCCCGCGCAAGCTTTACGTCGTGGCGGCAGTGGACATACTGGGGGACCTCCGCGAACACGACGTGGCCGTGGCCTTGCGCCGCGTTGAACGCGAACTTGAGGACCACGAAACCGTCGAGGAGGCCGTCCTGACACTCGCCACCGCGGACGAGCCCTCGCTGGACTTCCCTGCCCTTGAAGGGCAACGCTAACTCAGGCTCATACGCCGTTCGCCGGCGCGTCCAGGCCGGCCGGTGGCTGCAGAAGAGCCCCCGAGGCCAGCAGCACCTCGAGAACAGGGGACGGGCTGGGACTGGCAAGGAGGAAGCCCTGCCCCATGTCGCAACCGAGGGAGCGCAGGAGATCCAGCTGCCCGCTGTCCTCGATGCCTTCGGCGATGACGGCCAGGTCCAGTTTCCGGGCCACTTCCAGGATCCCCTCAAGCATCGCTGTGGCCGGGGCGTCCCCAGGCAACCCGGACAGGAAGGCGCGGTCGATCTTGAGAATGTCCGCAGGTAGCACCGCGAGCGTGCTGAGCGAAGACAACCCGGTCCCGAAGTCGTCGATTGCGATTCGTACGCCGAAGCTCTTCAGCCGGTTAAGGGCGGCGACTCCGCCATCGGCGCTCGTGGCCAGGGCGGATTCGGTGACCTCGAGGATCACTTTGTCGGCCTGCGAATCGGGGTGGGCCAGGATGCGCTCAAGGGCTGCCAGGTTCCGGTCGCTGGACAACTGAAGCGTGGAGAGATTGACCGAGACCCAGAGGTCCCCGGCCGTGCCAGGGGAGCGGCGCCAGCCGGCGACGTGACGGCTTGCGGTGTCCAGCACCCAGCAGCCGATGGAACCGATCTCGCCGGTTTCCTCGGCCAGGGGGATGAAGTCGGCCGGTCCCAGCCGGCCCAGGGTCGGGTGTTCCCAGCGGACCAGGGCCTCCACTCCGGCGATCTCACCGGTGCCCAGGTTAACCACGGGCTGGTAGTCGAGGCGCAACTGCCCGGCCTGCACGGCTGTGGCAAGGTCCGCCCGGAGGGCGGCACGGAAGGTCATTTCGTCGTAGCCCCGGGCATCGAAGAGCTGGTAGCGGCCCTTGCCGCCGTGTTTGGCCATGTACATGGCGAAGTCGGCCTGCCGCATCAGCTCGGCTGGATCTGCAGTCCCGGCGCCGCGCTGGGCGGCGCCCATGCTGACGGATACCTTGAGCCGGACCTCATCGATGCTGAAGGGGTCGCGCAGCGCGTCCTGGATACGCCCGGCGACGTCGTCCGTCGCCGTGCCGCAGTCATCCATCACGACGATCGCGAATTCGTCCCCGCCCAGCCGGGCGACGAGGTCATGGGCGCGCACGCAGCCCCGGAGGCGTTGGGCTAGCTGAATAAGCAACGCGTCGCCGCCCTCATGGCCCAGGGAATCATTGACGTCCTTGAAGTCGTCGACGTCGATGATCAACAGGCCTTCGCGGTGGTCGCTGCGCCCGGCGCCAAAGCCTTCCTTGCCTTCCGGGTGAGGAGCCCCGGGGCCAAACACGGCGGCGAGGCGTTCGGCGAGAACCGCCCGGTTGGCCAGCCCCGTGAGGGGGTCGTGCGTGGCGCGGAAGGTCAGTTCCAGGTGACTGTCATGCACCGTGGCGGCCATGGAATTGAAGGCCTCGGCCAACTGGCCGAGTTCGTCGTCGCGGACAACGCTGATCCGGTGGCTATAGTCGCCGGATTGCAGCTTCACGACCCCACGGTACAGCCCCTCCACCGGGCGCATCAGGTACCTGGTCATCCGTCGGCGGAATAGGAACACGCCGCCCACGGCCAGCGCAAAAAGGGCTATGCGGCCGGTCGACACCATCTGCTGGAGCTCGGCACCGTGAGCGACGCCGTCGTCGAGCGCGTCAAGCGAGGCGCGACGGACGTTAGCCAGCAACGCGCGGGCCCTCGCGCCCGATGCGGCAAACGCCGGCGCCTCCGCCACGCGGTTGCCGTGGAGACTGGCCACCTGGCTTCCCCAGAGACCGTGCGCGGACAGTCCCTCCTGCCACGCGGTCCGGGCCTCGCGGACTGCGTCCCGCATGCCGTACGCCACCGGCAGGATCCCGGCGGCGGCATCGAACTGGGCGGAGACGTCCTTTTGCTGCTGCAAAAAGGCGGATGGATCCACTGCCCCTGCGGACAACAGTTGGAGCCCGGCTTGTTCGTGGGCATCAAGGCCGGCCCGCAGTTCGGCGACGGCCTCCGACTCGTCGCGGTGCTGCGCGGCGGCGTGCTGCATATGGTCCGTGACAACACGGACGCCGACGAGGGTTACCGCGGCCCCGGCGACCAGGGCCACGAGTACCAGCGTGAAGGCCCTGGACCATTCACGCTGCAGGCTCCGCGGGCGGGCGGGCATCCCGATCCGCGTCCGCGGGCCCGTCGGTCCATCTGCCGGCTCAGCCGCCCCAGCGTGGGAACGTCCCGGGGAATTTGCGGGGGCCGACGACGACGCAGCAGCAGGGTCCGCCAACCTGCTGTTGGACTTACGCATACTCAGCCTCCGGCCACGTGCCGGCACTCGCCGCATCGTCAATCAAGGAGCGTAGCCGACCTGGCCCCGGCGGGTCATGTCCGGCTACCTCCTGACACTATTGTGAAGCATGTGACAGCAGTGTAGTCGGCGGACGGCCGACACTGTAGCGCAGCGTGCCGGAACTTCACCTGCCAGGTTCGAATTCTCCTGCCTGGCTGGGCTCCTGCCGGGGGCTAGCTGAGGCAGTCGGCGCAGTACGCGTGGCCGGCCTTCTCCTTGGCCAGCTGGGACCGGTGCCGCACCAGGAAACAGGAATAGCAGGTGAACTCGTCCTCTTTTTGCGGAATGACCGTGACGGTCAGTTCCTCGCCGGAAAGATCTGCTCCCGGAAGCTCCACGCCTTCGGAGGTATCGGCCTCGTCGAGTTCGCGGACAACGCTGCGGGCGTCAGGCGCATTCGCCGAACGGAGCGCCTCCAGGGAAGCGTTGCGGGATTCCGCGACGTCGGAGCGTACTTCGTCATAATCGGTTGCCACCTGGTGGTACTCATTTCAGTTGCTGGGGGTGTGATTCAGTGTCTCTCCGGAGATCCGGATCTCCGGATCTCCGGGATTGAACGGTACAGCATGACGCCGTGTAAATGCTGGGGACCGGGGGAGTCGTGGCAGTGACTCTCGCGACACCCGGAGGCGCCCGCCCGCGGCGCTGCCCTGCACGCTTCGTTCGCCACTGGTCACCGGGGCGTCACGTGCTGTTAATTTGCGTGCCCTAGCCTGATTCTTTAGGGACCATCCACCTTGGGCACCATCCGCACCATTCGTCGGGAGGGATTCACCATGGCCGATATCGCTGCAGTGCTGGGACGGCTCACGCAGGACGAACTCAATGAACTGCGGTCCCTGGGCCCCAGTGGGCACCTGACCCGGCGCCTCACCGACGCGATCGACCGCGCCGCCGGCGGTCCCGGGGCCGGGCGCGGCTACTACGTCCCCAACGGGAGTGTCAGTTCCACCGGAGGACCCCATGTGATCCTGCGCAGCGATGTCTCGGGCTGGCTGTTCGGGCCGGCCCCGCAGGCCTAACCGGACGGCAATTAGCACCACCCTCTCACTAGACGCACCGGATTCCTTCCAGCCCGGCCCATCAAGGGCCATACTGGCTCAAAGGGAGGGGGCCGGATTGCGGATTCTGATGGTCGAGGATGAGCATGCCCTGGCGGAAACAGTGCGCCGCGGACTGAAGAATGAGGGGTTCGTGGTCGACGTCGCCCACGACGGCGTGCGGGGACTCTCTGCGGCGCTGGAGAACGCGTACGATGCCATCCTTCTGGACCTCATGCTGCCGCGGATGAACGGCTATGACGTCTTGAAGGAATTGCGGCAACGCAAAGTCTGGACCCCGGTTCTGATGCTCACGGCCAAAGACGGCGAATACGACCAGACCGATGCCTTCGACCTGGGCGCTGATGACTACCTCACCAAGCCGTTCAGCTTCTTGGTCCTGGTGGCCCGGATCAGGGCGCTGATCCGGCGCGGAGCACCAGCCCGGCCCGTCATCATGACTCTTGGCACCTTGTCGCTGGACCCCGTCAGCCACAGTGTGCGCCGCGGCGATACCCTCATCAGCCTCACGGCCAGGGAGTACGGGCTCCTGCACTACCTGATGCGACGGCACGACCAGATCGTCTCAAAGGCGGAGATCCTGCAAAACGTCTGGGATCCGGCTTTCGAGGGCGCGAACAACGTTGTGGAGGTCTACATCGGCTACCTTCGGCGCAAGATCGATGTCCCGTTCGGAATCCACACCCTGACCACCGTGCGCGGCATGGGCTACCTGCTCAGCGCCGACCCGATCCCTGGACCCCGTGCCGCCGGGATTCGCGAGGAATGACGTCCACCGGCTCCGCAGTCTGCGTAGGTTCCGGAAGGGGAAAGGCCATCTCAAACCTGCAGTAACCTGCTGGTCCGTCCGTCGGCCGGATGCTCCCATGATGGGCTGCCACAATTCCCGCTGCGATGGCCAGGCCAAGTCCGCTGCCACCGCCCTCCCGGGAGCGGCTGCCGTCGAGCCGGACAAATCGTTCGAAGATCCGCTCCCGGTCCGCCTCCGGAATGGGGTCGCCGTCGTTGTCGACCGTGATGACGACCCGGTCCCCGGCGGTGTGCAGGTTCACGGCAACCCGGGACAGGGCATGGCGGTCGGCGTTGTCCAGGACGTTCCGGAGGACCTGCGCCAGCCGGTGGGCGTCGCCGCGGATCCGTGCCGGAACGAGCTCCACTGTGATCTGGTTCCGGCTGGTGGACCGCAGCCGGCGGATCTCCTGGTCCAGTACGTCGTCAAGATCGACGTCCTTCTGCTCCACCTTCGGGCCGCCATCATTGGCTTTGGCCAGCGTCAGCAGGTCCTCCACGAGGAAGCTCATGCGGGACGTCTCCTCGGCGAGGACATCCTTCATCTGCAGCCACATCGCCCCGGTCGGGTCCGCAGCGGCGATCTCGATTCCGGCCCTCAGCGTGGCCAGCGGGCTGCGCAGCTCGTGGCTGGCGTCCGAGACGAACCTGCGCTGTTCACTGTCCGAGGCCTGCAGCCGGTCCAGCATCGTGTTCATGGTCAGCGCCAGGGCCTGGATTTCATCGTTGGTGGGCGGCACATCAACGCGCCCATCCAGCCGCTCGGCGTTGATCCGGGCCACCTGGCCACGGATCCGCTCCACCTGGCGGAGGGAACGCCCCACCAGGAGCCACACGGACGCTGCCACGGTGACCAGCAGCAGCGGCGTGGCTCCCAGCATGAACCACGCGACCGTGGAAAGGGTGTCGGCCTGTATCTGTGAGGCCTGGGCCACCACCACCGTATAGCTCAGCGTGCCGGTCCGTGCTCCCACGGTGACGATGTGGTAATCGTCGGTGTCCCCGATGCTCGGCAGGCTCGAGACGTCTTGCGTCATGGTCTGGCCCGGGCCGGGCCGCTGGGCTGAGAGCGGGGCGTTGGCGACCTCGGGATCCGAGCTGGCCAATACGTACCCGGCGGTATCCAACACCTGGACGAACTGGCCCGCATGCGCTGTATCAACGATGTAGGCGCGGGCATCCGCGACGTCCATATCCTCCATTTCGGCGACCACGTCCAGCGCCTTCTGCTGGGCTGCGGCGTCGCTCGATCGCGCCAGGGATGCCTGCAGCAGGATAAGGAGGACCACACCGCCGAGCAGCAGTGCCACGGCAACGACCCCGACGGCGACCGCCGTCGACTGCTTCCGCACGCCCCAACGGATCTCGCCCCTGCCGGGACGGCTGGATGAGGCTCGTTTGCCCACTGCCATGCTCCAAGAATGCGTCAATACGCGGATCCGGACAACCATCACGGCGGCATTGCCGTGGTCTCCCGCCCGGGCCCACACCCCCGGCGGCGGCCGGAGCGGTCCGCGGGCGCGCACGGTCCCCCCGGAAGAGGATGCTCTCAGTCCATTCTCAGCCGGATGCGGGACAGTGGAAATAGGCCGAAGAAGGTCGGCCGCCGGCCATCACGGGGCCGTTCGTCCATAGATTCCGGCCGCACGCTCTCCTCAACCAGTGTGCGGCCGGACACGACATTCCTTCGCTACGCCGCAACTTTTGACCACCACGGCTACGTCCCGGCCCGTCAGGCCGATGAGCCGCGGACCAGGACCTCACGGCCGGGGCGTTACCCGGAGCCAGAGGAACTGCTGGGCCTGCAGGACAAGCCCCGCGTCGAGGCGCAGCCGGGCGCCGGTCAGGATGTCCACGGCGCCGGCCGCGAAGCCGGAAAACGTCACAGCCGCTACCTGCTGCGGGCTGTCGGTGAAGTTGGCCAGCGCGAGGACCAGCGTTCCATCTCCCGGACGCTGGTACCCCAGGACACCCGGGTTGTTCGTGGCGAACCCGACCAGCCGGGTGCCGGCCAGTTCCGGCGTCACGGACCGTACGGAAATCATCCGGCGCAGCCCGGCGTAGACCGCCCCGGCGGGGGTTTCCTGGTCCGCACGCTGTGCGTAGTCGTCGGCCGGGTAGTGCGGCCGGTGCACCCAGCGGCTGTCCGTTCCGTGGCCTTCCTCGACGGCGTACTGGTAGTCGTTGGACTGTCCCACTTCGTCACCGAGATACAGCAGCGGAATGCCCCCGGTGCTGAAAGCCACCGAATGGGCCAGCAGGATCCGGTTCACCGCCGCAGCTGTTCCACTCTCCAACCCGCACAGCGACGCCGTGGTGCCGGAAATCCGGCAATCGCCGGTGCGGGGGTTGTCCTGAAAGGGCACGCCGCGGGCGAAGCTTCCCGGGAAACGGTTCACGTAGAAGGAATTGAGGAACCGCCGGTGCTCGAAGGCATTGATGCCAAGCTCGGCGGCGTCCTCATCCGCAAACGTCCAACCGATGTCGTCGTGGCTGCGGACGTAGTTGACCCAGGACGTGCCGTCCGGGATATTGTGACGACGCTCCAAGGCCTGGTTGAGGAGCGAAACGTCGCGGGTGGCCAACGCCTCCCAGATCAGGGCCATCTGCAGGGGATTGTAGGAGAGCTGGCACTCGGCGGGGTCGATGTACCGGGCCACCTCATCGGGGTGGACGATCGCCTCGGATTTGAACAGCAGCGACGGCGCGGCCAGCCGGCACACGGCATTGAACGCCTGCAGCAGCGTGTGGGCTTCGGGCAGATTCTCACAGGGCGTGCCGAGCTGCTTCCAAATGAAGGCCACGGCGTCCATCCGGAGAATGTCCACGCCCTGGTTGGCCAGGAACAGCATTTCGCCGGCCATGGCCCGGAAGACGTCCGGGTTGGAGTAGTTGAGGTCCCATTGGAATGTGTGGAAGGTGGTCCAGACCCACCGTCCGTCCGGCAAATCGACAAAAGAACCAGGGTGGTCGTCCGGAAAGATTTCGCGCACAGTTTGCTCGAACGCGTCCGGCATCGACCGGTCCGGGAAGATCCAGTAGTAGTCGCTGTACGACGGGTCGCCCGCGGCCGCCTTCCGGGCCCACTCGTGTTCGTCGGAGGTGTGGTTGAAGATGAAATCGACGACGAGGCTGATGCCGTTCGCCCGCAGCTCGGCGGCAAGCTCACGCAGCTGGGCCATGGTGCCGAGCTTAGGATTGACGTCGCGGTAACTGGAGACGGCGTAGCCGCCGTCGGAGTGCGGTTCGGGGGCCAGGAACAACGGCATCAAGTGCAGATAGGTGAGGCCCAGTTCCTTGAAATAGGGGATCCGGGCGCGGACACCCGCCAGGTCCTCGGCGTACCGGTCGACATAGCAGACGCCGCCGAGCATGGTGTTGGCCTGGAACCAGCCGGTGTTGTGTTCCCGTTCGGCGTCGAGGCTCTTGAGCTCCGCCGGCCTCTCGGCCCACGACCGGGCGGACTGCATTACGAGGGCCGWGAGCTGATCCAACCAATCGTGCCGTGCGCCGTAGAGATCGTGGAACAACCGGAACAAGGCCGGGAAATGGCGGTCGAAGCGCTCTTCGAAGACCGCCCGGTCCGGCCCGTCCCACCCGATTCCTGTGCCCGGCGCCAACGCCTGGAGCACATGCCGGCGGGCCTCTTGATCGATCAGGGCGGGTTCAACCATGGAGGTCTCCTTCGACGAACTTCGGCCCCCGACGGCGCCGCGACAGTTGACATCCTTGCAGACGGACGGACCGGTGCCCAGTGCAGGAGCCACGTATCCCCAGGCGCCGTCCGGCTTACGCAGGCACCCGGATGACGAGTGGGTCCATCGCCTGGCCGTCGGCGTACTGGCCGTCGAACAGTTCCGAACCGGCCTGGGATACGGCCACCTCGACGCGCTCCCAGACCAGGAACCCTTCCATGTTGCGGGGCGCGGCAGTACGCAGGGTGCCGACATCCGAGCGGTCCGTCCCGCCGCCGTCGCCCGTGCTGATGGACAGGACCCCGTGCCCGGCCGTGAACTCGACCCACGGATCCAGCAGCCGGACGAACATCATTCCGTGGTGTCCGGCAACGCGGACATCGCCGCGGAAGCGCAGCACGCCCGTGCCGCTGGCGGGGTCGTACTCGGAGCCGGCGGGGGCGAAACAGAACTCCCCGGACGCGATCACCGTGGCGCCGTCGGCCGCGGAGACGGCACCGTCAGGCAGTCCCGAGATGTAATCCATGAAGCTGCGCTTGATGCCCCAGGTAAGGCCCGGTGGGGGCAGCGGAGCGGGGGAAGCGGACGCTGGTGTCACGTAGGTTCTCCTGGGCTGTCGGGCGGATCTACGTCCGAGCCTAGCCGCGGATCCGCGCCGGGCTGAACTGTTGCACCGCAGCCGCTTCATCCGGCGTATTTCTCTGACGGCGTAGGCACTCCAGGACTACTGCCGGGGCGGCGGTGGTTGACTTGGATGAGTACCGGTTTGCAGGAGGTGCACAGTGGCCGCGTCCATCAGCAGGGTATCCGGATCCCAGGTGTCCGAAGACCCCCTGGATTCCTATTCCGCAACGGTCATCCGCGTGGCCGAGGCTGTCACACAGCACGTCGCAGCGCTCGAAATGACCGGCAACGGGCGCAACGGCAGGCTCAGGGTCGGTGCGGGTTCGGCCGTGCTGTTCACCTCGGACGGATATCTGCTCACGAATGCCCACGTGGTGGGCGGCGCCCAGTCCGGCCATGCCGTCTTCGCCGACGGCACCAGCACGGCTGTTGACGTGGTGGGCGCCGACCCGCTCTCCGATCTTGCCGTGGTCCACGGCAGGGCGCCCACGGCGGCGCCGGCGGAAATGGGCGACGCCGAATCCCTTCGGGTCGGCCAGCTGGTTATCGCCGTGGGCAATCCGCTCGGGCTCGCAGGCTCCGTCACCGCCGGCGTGGTAAGCGGGCTTGGCCGTTCCATCCCCGTCTGGTCCGGGCGGAGCCGGCGCGTGATCGAGGACGTCATCCAGACCGACGCGGCCCTCAACCCCGGCAGTTCGGGCGGGGCGCTGGCGGACGCCCGCGGGCGGATCGTCGGCATCAATACCGCCGTGGCCGGAGTCGGGCTCGGCCTGGCCGTTCCAATCAACGCCACGTCCCGGCGGATCATTGCTTCGCTGCTCAAGGACGGCCGTGTCCGCCGGGCGTACCTGGGTCTGGTGAACACGCCGATCCAGCTGCAGCCAAGCGCCGTCGTCCGGACAGGCCGCAGGGAGGGCCTGCTTGTGGTCGAAGTCCTGCCGGGGTCGCCGGCCGAGCGCGCCGGGCTCCGGGCCGGCGACATCCTCCTGAAGGTCGGACAGATGTACGTGTCCAACGCCGAGAGCCTGCAGAAACTGCTGTTCGCCGAAGCGATCGGGGAGCCCTTGGAACTTGCCGTGCTCCGTGACGGCTCGGACCTCAGGCTGGTGGCGGTGCCCGCGGAGATGACCGACAACCAGTAGGGAAAATCCCGCCCAGAGAGGGCGATTTTACCCGCTGAAATAGTCCCGCCGAGGCCGAATTCCTGCCCTGCTTAACTACTTGGGTCCAAATTGCGGCCGCCCGCGGAATTACTTGTTTGGCGCCGCAAATACCTGCCCGCCGCTCCACGTCCTTACTCAACGGTACTGACGCCTGTACCCGTCTTTCTTTGGGCGAAAGATCGGGTAGCGGCATGCCTTGTTGCGCCCGGCCGGGCGTGTCACGGTGTCATTGGAAAGCCGGAGGGAACAGTGTCTCAGTACGGCCTGGTTTCGATGTTGATCCGGCTCTTCGCAGACGATTGAGTTCGTTTTACCTGGGGAAATCGGAGAACATCGTGGATAGCCCAACGGAAATTACACCCTCCATTTCGGTCCGCCTATTCGGATCATTCGAAGTGCGCCGGGACGGCGTGGCGTTGACGGCCGCCGACATGGGGGGATGCAAACCCCGGCACATACTGGAAATTCTTCTGCTGAACCTTGGCACGCCCGTGTCCAAGACCCGCCTGATCGATCTTCTCTGGGGCGCCGGCGCGAGTGATGGCTCCGTGGCGACGCTCGAGAGCTATATCAGCGGTATCCGGCGTGCCATACAGCCAGGCCAGACCAAGACCGGTCCGCTCCGCACGGCCAACAGCGGTTACGTCCTGGACCCCACCCTCGTGGATCTGGATTTGTTCCGGTTCCGTGGACTGGTCCGCGACGCCGGTGAGCTGGCTCCGGATGAGGCGTACCCTTTGATGCTCGAGGCCCTGGAGATTTCCGCCGAGCCACTGCTCGGGTTCGAGCTCGCCTCTGACTGGGCGGAAGAGGCTCGCGCACGCCATGCAGCCGAGAAAGTGGCGCTGCAGATCCTCGCGGCCGAAACGGCGGCCCTGCTGGACAAACCGGACGAGGCCGTCAACCTGGTTCAGGCTGCCATTCGGGCGGAACCCTTGAACGAGCGGGCCTGGACGGTTCTGGTGACAGCCTATGAACAGGCCGGCCTGCCGGCGGAAGGCCTGGCGGCGTATGACCGTTGCCGCAGGCTCTTTGACCGCGATCTTGGCTGCACCCCGGGCCCGGCCCTGCAGGAGGCTCATCTGCGGCTCCTGCGCCAGCGTGCGGAAAGTAATTCCGAACTCTCCGAGGTATTGGCGGCGCTGCTCTACCTGGGTGAGCGGTTGAACGCGCCCAAGAGCCGGCAGCTTCCGGCGGCGGAGTCGCGGCGCATGCATGAGAATGCCGGACGGGTGCTTGATTCCTTCCTCCAGCGCGTCCGGGCCGCGGTCTGACGCCCCGCATCCCCGTCCCCGGCGGGCCGGCAGCGCCAATTTGAAGGGCACAAAAGGCTGCCACCGCCGGGACGAGGAGTTAGCTTGGTCACGTGGCCGGGATTCTCGGGAAATTCCGTCGTGCCGGGCCCCATACTTGGAATGACCCTGGCGGGCAGTCCCACCGCCGGGTGTGAGGAGGGCCCATGGAAACCTTGAAGAAAGTCGTCACGAACGAGTACTTCCCCGCAGCTGCAGTGCTGTCCGGGGTCATCCTGTTCTGGATCCTGGGCCTCTTCGGCGGACTGTCGCTCCTGAGCACCCGCCAGGCCCCGGTGACCACCCTGACCTGGATGATGTTCGTCTATGCCGCAGCGGTGCTCTCGCCCCTGGCCGGGCTCGTCGCCGCCATCGACCTCGTCCGTCGGTGGCTGCGGAACCGGCAGACGAGCGCGGCGGAATCCGCCTAGCTCGCCACGATTAGCCGGCACCGCACCCAGCCCGCAGCGGACCCGGCCCGCAATGTACGCTGTGCCGTCGCCGCCGGGCGTCTTCCGCTACTCGAAGCGGGAAGGATCGCCCATGCCGCGCCGGACGACTTCCGCGACGCCGCTGGAGAAATCGATCACCGTGGTTGGCTCAGCACCGCAGTCGCCGGAATCGATCACGGCATCCACTACGTGGTCCAGGCGCTCCTTGATCTCCCACCCCTGCGTAAGAGGCTCTTCCTCGTCCGGTAGCAGCAGCGTGCTGGACAGCAGGGGTTCGCCGAGCTCGGCGAGAAGTGCCTGGACCACGTGGTTGTCCGGGATGCGCACGCCGACTGTCTTCTTCTTCGGGTGCAGCAGCCGCTTGGGGACCTCCCGGGTGGCGGGCAGGATGAAGGTGTAGCTGCCGGGGGTGACGGCCTTGATGCTGCGGAAGACATCGTTGTCGATCTGGACGAACTGGCCCAACTGCGCGAAGTCCTTGCAGACGAGCGTGAAGTGGTGTTTGTTATCGAGTTGGCGGATGCTCCTGATTCGGTCCAGCGCCTCCTTGCTTCCCAGCTGCGCGCCGAGGGCATAGCAGGAATCTGTGGGGTAAACGATCAGGCCGCCTGAGCGCACGATCTCTACCGCCTGGAGGATGGAACGCGCTTGGGGGTTCTCGGGGTGCACATCGAAGTATCTCGCCATGGCACGAGCTTACGCCCGACGGCGGACCAGTCACCTACTGTGCGGCCCGACCAGGCAGCGGCTCAAGCCGTCCGCGGTCTCAAACATTACGGCCGTCAAGTCTGCCCGAAAGTGTGCCCCGCCGAGGCGTGCTTCAGTCGGGTGCGAACCGCAAGCTGGATGCGTAGTGGGCCAGACCCCTTTCGCGCAGGGATTTCAGCAGGCGAACCGTCTACGAGCGGAGCGGGACACAATATGGGTACTCGTCGTGGATGCGCTGCTTGCATCGGGTTGCTCATCCTGCTGCAATTTGGCGTTGCGGGCTGTGGCCCGCCCACAGGGCCGCTTGATCCCTTTGCTCAGCAGACCGCTCAGTCCTCCGGTTCCGCCACTGCGCCCAGTCCGCCGCCGACTGGGTCCAGTGAGTCGCCTAGTCCGCCGCCGACTGGGTCCAGTGAGTCGCCTAGTCCGCCGCCGACTGGGTCCAGTGAGTCGTCCACTCCGACACCGACAGAGTCCACTCAGACGCCCACTCCGGCCCCCACTGAGACTACGCAGTCCCCGACACCAGCCTGCACGTCCCCAACGGCGGTACCAGGCACGCCGCCGCCGCCATGCGTGACGTGTTCGTCGGCAGCGCCGAATGGAACACCGGCAACCTGTGTGACGTGTCCGCCGCCGGGGCCCGACGGGTCTCCTGCGCCGTGCGTGACCTGTCCGGCKGCCTTACCCGACGGACCCCCTGGATCTTGTGTGACGTGTCCGGCGGCCGAGCCCAACGGAACGCAGGCACCATGTGTGACGTGCCCAACCTTGGAACCTGACGGGAGTCCCTCGGGGTGTGTGACGTGTGCACCAGTGGAATCTGGCGGGAGTCCGGCTTCCTGTGTAACGGCCGCAGGACTCGAGCCGAAGGAATGCGCCGTGCCTCAGACGACGCCGACACTCGGAGCGGGGCCGGCAGAGACTCAAGGGGTAACCCCGTCTCCGACTGCTTCGCCATGTTCTTCCTAGTCCGGATCTCCGCCGGGCTGGGTCCGTCAGCGGCCGTGCTCATCCGCCGATGATGACGGTGGGGCACCCCGGACCCGGAGCAATGGGTGTCCCGTGCAGGCTCAGGTCGCCCACACGAGCGGCGGGAAAGCCGCCGATCATCACGGTCAGGCTGCCGCTGGCGATGCCGTTCGGTGCAGGGGAAACGCAGACGATGCCACCGGGAATGGAATTGGCGACTGCGGCCGGCATTCCCCCGATGAGAACGGTCACCACGGCCGCGGCCGGGGTGACGGGTCCGCCGGCATGCGGTTTGGGGCCGTCGAACAAAGGGCAGAGCGCGGTGTCTCCTGCGCGGAGAGCTGGCCCAGTAGGCATAGGGCGCCTACAGCCGAACCGGCGCAGCGGATGTCTGGCTGGCCGATGCTACGGGGTCGTTCACCCCGGCAGCCCGGGTTACCCCGGGAGGATCGCGGAGCACAAACGACAGGGCCACCAGGATCAAGACGAAAAGCATAAGGATGAGCACGGCTTTGACGATCCACCGCGGCAGGACAGGCTCCTGCAAGTGGGTTCCATCCAGCACAACAGGGGGGCCGTCCGCCGGTTTGGCAGCCACCGTGAAAGAGTGCACGGCAGGCATCCCGCGCCAGATCGTTCTTCGCGCGCGCACTCGAACACGGGGGAATTCGACAGTTCCGGCAGCAATGGTCAGAGTCGGCTCACGCATGGAAATATGTAGCAAATCGCCTGGATCGGAACCGGTGAGGGTGACGGTGATGGGCACATTTCCATAGTTGTCTACGGCGACCCGGTGCCGGGCGCCGAAACACCCCCGGGACTGCCGGGGCAGCAGTTCAGCCGCCGTCTCGTGGAACGGAAGAAGCTGGAAAATGCCCTCAGGAGAAACCGCGTCCTCCGGATGCTCGGTCGGCAGCACCTGCACCGCGTAGGGGAATTCCCCGGCCGGGACTTCGGAGGACCGCGGCGGCCGGAACTCCACGGAGGCGGTGGCGTCTTGGCCCGGGTAGAGGGACACGATTCCGGGCACCACTTCCGTCCAGGAGCCGCTCGGCCCCACAACTTGGAGCCTGTACTCCTCGACGATTTCGCCGTCGTTGCGGATGTGAAGCGGAACAGTCGCCCTGGCACCGGGCTCAAGGCTGACCAGCGGCGAATCCAGTGTTGCAGTGGTGCTCATGGCTCCTCCTTGCGGACCTACTCTGCGTCCAACGGCGAAAGGTCCTCATCCGTACTCTGAGGTTATGGGGGACGCGCGGGGGCACAGCACCACCGTCGGCCGGACTTGCGGGCATTGCTGCTGCCCGTTGAGCCTGTGTTGACTGCACGAAGAGCACCGCCCGCTATGGTCGATCTAGCGGGATGGAACAGGCAAGTACGGCAGACCGTGCCCCACCCAGTMAGCCCCGCATTCTCGATGGGAGGATTCATGGAACCAATAACTGTCCGGGTCCACGCGCGTGACCCGATCTCCGAGGCGGGCGTGGCCAGCGAGCTGCGGGCGCGCCCCGAAGTGCGGGTGGTCAGGGCGAACGACGCTGAGCCGGCGCAGGTGGTCGTCGTCGTAACGGACTCGGTGGACGACGACGCACTGACGCTGCTCCGCATTGTGCAGCGGCGCGGTTTGTCCCGCGCCGTCCTCGTGGCGGGCCACCTCGACGACGGCGACCTCGTCAAGGCAGTTGAAACCGGGGTGGTTGGCCTGGTCCGTCGCAGCGAAGCGACACCGGACCGCCTGGTGGCAGTGATCACGGCCGCCGCTGCCGGTGAAGGCAGCGTACCTCCGGATCTGCTCGGCCGTCTCCTGGACCAGGTCGGCAAACTGCAGCGGCACGTCCTGGGGCCGCGCGGAATCATGTTTACCGGCTTGGCACCCAGAGAAGTAGAAGTATTGCGGCTGCTGGCGGATGGGCTGGACACGTCCGAGATCGCAAACCAGCTGTCCTACTCGGAGCGGACGGTGAAGAACGTCGTTCATGACGTTACGACGCGTCTCCAGCTTCGCAACCGGTCCCATGCCGTCGCATATGCACTGCGGGAGGGCTTGATTTAGGCCCTGCCCCTAGCACCCGGATCTGTTGCCCGTAGGTGTGCCCGGACCCGGGTCCCGGACGGTGGTGTAGGCGGCCACGGTGGACTGTACGGTGCCGTGATGCCTGCCACGGGCTCCATAGGCAGGGAGACCGCTGCAACGTACGGGCTGGGCCGGAGCTCATTGGGAGGGATACACCGTGATTGCGCAGATTGACGATGCCTTGCGCACGTTGGTAAGGAACGGGGCCTTGGGCGGCTCTGAGGTGGACGTGGTGTTCGACGCGCCTACCAAGGACTGGGCCGCCCGGCGCAACGCTCCCACCGTCAACCTGTACCTCTATGACATCCGTGAGGACGTCCGGCGCAGGGAACGCGGCCTGTCCGAGCAGAGAGGAGATGACGGATACGTCCGGACGCGCCGGCCCGCTCCCCGCTATTTCAAGCTGTCCTACTTGGTCACGGCGTGGACACAGCGCCCGGAAGACGAGCACCGCCTGCTTGACCAGTTGCTGCGCTGCTTCCTCAAGTACGACGCGCTCCCCGACGATCTCGTGGTCGGCCCGCTCGCGGAGACCGGGTTGGTGGTGCCCGTAACGGTAGGGCTTCCCCCGCCCGAGGACCGTGCGTTCGCCGATGTGTGGTCCGCCCTGGGGGGAGAGCTCAAGCCGTCCCTCGACATCGTGGTCATCGCCCCGGTGGACACCGGCATTGTCTACCAGGCAGGGCCGCCGGCATCCCAGGGGACTCAGCTGGATATGGCCGACCTGACAGGTGGCGCCGCCGACGTGGGCCGCCGCCAGCACACCCCTCCGCCTGCCGCGATCCGCGGCCCCCGCCGGACGGCCGGGTGATTGATCGGTGACGGCAAAGATGACAGCGAATCCCAGTCTCGCCCACGTGCTCGGCCGCGTCGGAGTGGTGGAGGAACGCATCCGCCTGCTCGTGKCGGCCCGCCGCGCCGAAGACCCGCAGCCGGATGACCCTTTCCGCGGGCTCTATCTCAGCGATGAGGCCGTGGACCGCCTGCTCGGGGAAGTTCCCCGGTCCGTGGACGGGGACGGACCCGAAGAGGGACCAGGCCGTGTCTCATCCCGGCAGCTGCACTGCGAACAACTAGCGGACGAGGCCCAGCAAACAGGGCACCGGCTGCGGCTCCGGGAGCTCGGCGCCACCTTCGGCCTCTTGCCCCTGGACATCGATTTGCTTCTTGTCGCGCTCGCCGCCGATCTGGATCCGCGCTTCGAGCAGCTATTCGGCTACCTGAACGACGACGTCACCCGCCGCCGCCCCTCCGTGGCCGTCGCTCTGGCGCTCTGCGGCACACCCCTGTCCGCAGCCGACGGCAGGGCCCGGCTGCTTTCCGGCCCGCTCATCAGGGGCGGGCTGCTTGTCGTCGAGGACGCCGAGCGCCCGCTGCCCGGACGGGCACTGCGGGTGCCGGACCGCGTCGTCGGGCATCTGCTGGGTGATGACACCGCCGAACCGGCTCTCGAGGCTGTGCTGACCGAACGTCCGGCCGTGAGCTGGGGTGATGCTTCGCCGCTTTCCCGGGCACTGGGAGCCGGGGTCCTCCTCGCCTATCTTCGGGAGCCTGCCACTGGTTCCGGCCGCGTGCTGGCAGCCGAGGCGCTGCGGTCCAGGGGATGCGACGGCGTGTATGTGGACTTGGTGCGGCTGGCTGCCGAACGGGATCCGCTCCAGCTGGTGGAACTCGCCGTACGGGAAGCGAGGCTCCGGGGCACCGGACTGGTGGCAGGGCCCCTTGCTGCCGTGGCGGACCGACCCGCCGTGTTGGAGGCCCTGCATGCCGAACCGCAGCCTGTGCTGCTCACCGGGGACGGCGCGTGGGACCCGGCGTGGACCAGGCATCCGCCGCTGCTGGTGGAGGTCCCGGTCAGCACGTCGGCCGAGAGATCGGATCTGTGGCGGGCCGCGCTAGGCCCGCTCGATGGGGTGGACGTGGCGGCAGCCACCTCGGCGTTCCGCTTGCGCCCGGAGCAGGTTGCCCGGGCCGCCGGATCCGCTCAGGTGCAGGCCACCCTGACCGCCAACGGCCGCATCACCGCTTCACATCTCAGTGCCGGGGCACGCGCCGAAAACGGATCGGCCCTTGACCGGCTGGCCCGCCGGGTGGAGCCGGTGGTGGGCTGGGATGACCTGGTCCTTCCCGATGCCGTGCTGCTGGCCCTCAAGGAGGTGGCGCTGCGGGCCAAGCACCGGGAAAAGGTCCTCGGTGACTGGGCCATGCGGCCGGGAGCCGGACGCGGGCACGGAGTGGCTGMCCTGTTTGCCGGAGATTCCGGGACCGGGAAGACGATGTCCGCCGAAGTGGTCGCCCGGGCGCTGGGACTGGACTTGTATGTCGTGGACCTGGCCACCGTCGTCGACAAATACGTGGGGGAGACGGAGAAGAACCTCGAGCGGATCTTCACGGCTGCGGCGGGCGTCAATGGGGTGCTGCTCTTCGACGAGGCTGATGCCGTCTTCGGGCGTCGATCCGAGGTCAAGGACGCCCATGACCGCTACGCAAATATCGAAAGCGCCTACCTGCTGCAGCGGATGGAGACGTTCGACGGCCTGGCCATCCTGGCAACGAACCTGCGGGCGAACATCGACGAGGCGTTCACCCGCCGGCTCGACGTCGTCGTGGACTTCCCGCTGCCTGATGCGGCGCACCGCAGCGTGCTCTGGGACCGGTGCCTCGGACGGACGATCGGCCGGGCAGCGGACATTGACCTCGTCTTCCTGGGGCAGGCCTTCGAACTGGCCGGCGGGGCGATCCGGTCCGCGGCCGTCACCGGCGCGTACCTGGCAGCCGACGACGGCGGGACGGTGACCATGGCGCATCTGGTCACCGCCGTGCAACGCGAATACCGCAAGCTGGGGCGGCTAACGCTGGAGAGCGAGTTCGGCCCGTATTGGGGGCTGCTTTCCACTGCGAAGAGATCCGGCGCCTAAGGTCGCACCGCTGCCCTTTCGGGCAGGAGCGCCTGCCCTTTCCGGCGCCGTGGCGGCGCTTGCGGGCCGTCCTTGCCGGGCGCATCGTCGGTGTAGGTCTGATGAAAGGGGTGCGCCATGCACAGCCACGACCATGACCAGTCCGACGTCGACGTCCCGGGGGCCAAGCCGGCGCGGGCGGAAGCAGCGGAGCCTGCGGTGCTGTATCGGGCGGCGGCCGCCGCCCGGACCGACGTCGTCGGGTCCCGCGGCTTACTGGCGCTTCAGCGCGCCGTCGGCAACAGCGGTGTGCGCGGCCTCGCGGAGGAGGAAGGGTCACCTGTGCTCGACGTCGTCTCGTCCGGAGCCGGTCAGCCGTTGGAGGAGCCCGTGCGCGCTGACATGGAGGGCCGCCTGGGCCACAACTTCTCCGACGTCCGCGTCCATACAGGGGAGGCCGCCCACAATTCCGCGGCATCGGTGAACGCCCACGCCTACACGGTGGGTTCCAATATCGTGTTCCAGCGGGACAATTACGATCCCGGCTCCGACGCCGGCCGTACGATGATCGCCCACGAACTGACACATGTGGTCCAGCAGCGGAGCGGCCCGGTGGACGGGACCGCCACGGGAACCGGGGTGCGCGTGAGTGATCCGTCCGACAGGTTTGAACGTGAGGCGACCGCCACCGCCGAGCGGGCTATGTCCGCACCGGCCGTTCCTGCAACTGCGCAGCGTTTCGCAGCCGGCGCCGCCGCCGTGGTCCAGCGCGAGGACGACGAAGAGGAGAAGGACACCGCCCAAGGGTCCTTCGTTGACGCGCAGGCCGTGCAGCGTGACGAGGCGGAAGAAGAAGAGCCGGGCTGATCCTGGCGGGAGCAGTCCATGGCCACGACTTTCCAGAGCGGACCCGGCAAGGTTCCGGCGCAACGCGTTGGGCCAGCAGTCGCGCGCCAACAGCCTGGGTCACCCGCCATGCTCCAAATGATGCAGCGCAGCGCCGGTAACGCCGCAGTGGCCTCCTATGTCCAACGGCTGGCCGAGAGCCCCGGCCCGGTCCGGCCAACGGGCCTGGCTCCCAGCAGCGATCCGCGCTTTCTCGCCGTCACATCGAAGGTCGCATCTCAGGGCCGGACCCTCCGACAACACCCGTCACCCCGGGCAGAGGTCGACAAGGCCAGGAATGCGGCAGTCCCTCCAGCAGGAGACAAAGAGGCCCAGGCAAAGGAAGCCCAGGCCGCAGCAATGGCCGGGGCTAAGCCCGCCGGCTTCGACAAGGCGGGATTCATTGCTGCGGTGAAGGCCGCGATCGCGGCGCAGGCGCCCAAGACGCTGGAAGAGGCTGAGGATTTCGGTAAGTCGGGCAAAGCCGAGAGCGTCAAGAATCAAGTGGCCGGGAAGGTCACCGATGGAAAGGCTGCCTCCGCGAAGGACATCGCAGACAAAACGGCTGCCGCGCCGGACCAATCGAAGGCCGTGGACAAGCCCGTGACGCCGCTGGTGCCCGAGCCGCAACCTGCCTCTGCCCGGGTCGACGCTGCGGCGGGAATGCCGGTTTCGGCCCCGCCCGCCCAGACCGACCTTAGCGGCGGCAAGCGCGATACCGAGGCTGCGATGGCCGAGGCGGACGTCTCGGAACAGCAGTTGGCCAACTCTAATGAGCCGCAATTCGTCGGGGCCCTGTCCGCAAAGAAAGTTGGCGAAGAGCACTCGGCGTCAGCACCCGCGGCCTTCAGGGAAAGGGAAGCCGCCCAACTTGGTTCGGCCAAGCAGGCCGCTCAGGGCACGGGTGCTTCCGGGCTGGCAGGCATGCTCTCAGCCAAGAAGGGTGCTCTCGGCAAAGCAGCCGCCGCGAAGGACTCAGCGAAGTCCAAGGACGAGGCAGAACGCGCAAAGGTGGCAGGCGAGGTCAAGGCCATCTTCGACGCAACGAAAAGTGACGTGGCCACCATTCTGGGTTCTCTGGACGGGGCGGTTTCCACGCAGTTTTCGGCGGGCGAAAAGGGCGTGCGCGAGGCCTTCACCGCTGACCTGAACGGCCGAATGCAACGCTACAAAGATGAACGCTATGCGGGGTGGGACGGAAAGGCGCGCTGGCTCAGTGACAAATTGGGAAGTCTGCCGCCCGAGGCGAACAAGATCTATGAATCTGCGCGCAGCGGTTACGAAGCGGGTATGGGCAGGCTGATCGGGGAAGTCGCCGACACAATTGGCGGCAAGCTCTCTGAAGCCAAGGACCGGATCGCGAGGGGCCGCGCCGAGATCAAGGCCTACGTGGATTCCAAGCCGAAGAATTTGCAGAAGGTCGCGCAGGCGGCGGCAGCGCAGTTCGCTGAGCAGTTCGACCAGCTGGAAAACGACGTGGACTCTAAGAAGGACGCCTTGGTCGAGGACCTTGCAGCGAAGTACGTCGAATCCCGGACGGCCGTGGATGCGGAGGTCACGGCCATGCAGGACGAGAATAAGGGGTGGTGGGACAAGGCCAAGGACGCGGTCGGCGGGGCGATCAAGACGATCATGCAGCTCAAGGACATGCTCCTGACAGTCCTTGCGCGGGCGGCGAACGCCGTCGGAAAGATAATCAAGGACCCAATCGGATTTCTGGGCAACTTCGTCAACGCCGTCAAAGGTGGCATCGTCCAGTTTGGACAGAACATCGCCGCACACCTCAAGAAAGGCCTGCAGGGATGGCTACTTGGTGCCCTGGCCGAAGGAGGTATTGAACTGCCAGCGAAGTTTGATCTCAGGGGTATCGTCCAGCTTCTGATGTCCATCTTCGGGATGACCTGGGCACACATCAGGGCGCGAATCGTTGAAAAGATCGGCGAGCCCGTGATGGGAAAGCTCGAGAAAGGCTTCGAGATCGTCAGGATCCTGGTCACTGAAGGCATCGGCGGATTGTGGAAGTGGGTACTGGAAAAGGTTGGGGATATCAAAGAGATGGTGATGAGCCAGATCAAAGAGATGGTCTCCGTCGAGATCATCAAAGCCGGCATCGTCTGGCTGATCTCCTTACTCAACCCGGCCTCGGCATTCGTCAAAGCCTGCAAGATGATCTACGACGTCGTGATGTTCTTCGTGGAGAAAGCCGAGCAAATCAAAGCGTTTGTCGACTCCATCCTCGACTCAGTGGAATCTATCGCTGCCGGTKGGGTAGGTGCCGTAGCGGGATACATCGAAAAGACGCTGGCCAAGATGTTGCCGGTGCTCATCGGCTTCTTGGCTTCGCTCCTGGGGCTAGGCGGCATCTCTGGCAAGATCAAGAAAATCCTGGAGACTCTACAAAAACCGATAAATGCGGTGGTGGACTGGGTGGTCACCAAGGCGATCAAGTTTGGCAAGAAGTTCATGGGTTTCGCGAAGAAAGTGGGCGGCAAACTCAAGACCAAAGGCAAGGAATTGCTGGGTAAGGCGAAGAAAAAGCTTGGGATCAAAGAGAAGACGCCCGAGCAGATCGCCAACGAGAAGCAGGCTCGCCTCGACAAGGGGGTGGCCGCCGGCGTGAAGGCGGTTAACCGACTTGAGGGCAATGCTATTGGCGAGCGTGTCCTGAGACCGCTGTTAAGTGCGATCCGGATCCGGTATAGATTGGAATTACTGGAACCGGTTCAGGAAAATGGGAAATGGTCCGTGTACGGCAGAGTCAATCCCGAAAAGAAAGCGGTCACGGGCGTAAAGGCATTGACTGCTGTCAGTCCAGTGCCTGCAGGACTCGGCAAAGTGACTGCGCACGAATCTCAACCGAGTCCCCGGCCGGGAGGCAAGGACCCGCTGCGTGCAACGTGGTCCGAACACGTGATTCCCCGAAGCTTCATCGACAGCATGTTCAAGGCGTTGGGGATGCCGAAAGTGACGTCTGCAGAGTATCGCTCTATGGCTACCATCCTGATCTATCGTGGTGCACGCGAGAGAAAGGACTTTGGGGAGAATGCTGACTTTAGTCTCTTGAGGAAATTCAAACTGCGTGTCGTCACCGGAAAGGTCCCCGGAAGAGTTGGGGCCGGCGACACACCTGAAAATGCTAAGAGGGCGTTTTTCATGCTGTCAAAAGGCGCCATCGGACGAACTGTTGCAGCTGTGAAGAATGATTTTGATCACCATAAAGAAGCACGTTTAACGCAGGGGCAGAAGGAACCACAGTGTCCAAGCGAACAGGAGATACGGGCTGGCGCAACTAGACAGCAGGGCGAGATCGCCGCCATGATCGACAGCCGCTCGGATTGAGCGTTTCGCCGTCCCGCTCCTTGGCTTGCCCCTTCGTGCACTCCACCCTTCCCATGAGCGCATCCAGATAGCCGTACCGCCGCACACGCCTCCGCGGGACCCTTGAACCACGTTTTGGGTTCACTGAGGAGACAAAATGCCGAACTATCTTTCGCCAGGTGTGTATGTAAACGAGGTCGGAGCGGGCACTCGTCCAATCGAGGGAGTAGGCACGGCAGTCGCCGCATTCGTCGGGCTTGCTGCCAAGGGTCCGGACAATGAACCAACCCTTGTGTCCAACTGGACCCAGTTCTCCGACACCTTTGGGGACTTCGTCCCAGGCTCGTACCTTGCCCATGCCGTCTACGGCTACTTCCTCAACGGCGGAGGGAATTGCTACGTGGTGCGCATCGGCGCCGACGGAGCGCGGGAGGACAAACCGAAGCAACAGCCAAAGGCAGTGACGGCGTCCCCGACGGCCGAATTCGCCGGATACCGCGTGACCGCCAAGTCCACGGCAGCCAACCCCAAGCCTGTAACGGTCGAAATTGCCGACCCAGGGGGTGAAAATCCGTCCGAGGACCAGTTCAAGATCGTCATAACGGTGGAGGGCAAGCCGCCCGAGGTCTGGGACAACGTCACCACCAAACGTGGCAACAATAACGTCGCCACCAAGATCAGCGCCGAATCGAAGATCGTCACCATTGAGGAGATTGCCACGGGCGGTGCCCTGGTCAAACCGGACAAAGGGACCATCCAGCTGGTCGCACCGGAGCCGGAGCCTGAACCGCCAACAACTGACAAACTGAACGTGGACGACTACGTCGGCGATGCCGCCGACCGCACTGGATTCAGCGGCCTCGAGGCCGTCGACGAAGTGACCATGGTGGCCGTGCCGGACCTTCTGGCCGCCTACGAGCAAGGCGCCATCGATCTGGAAACAGTCAAAGCCGTCCAGCTCGCCGCCATTGCCCACTGCGAGCTGATGGGGGACCGCATAGCCATCATCGACCCGCCGCCCAACCTCAATGCCCAGCAGATCAAGAACTGGCGCATGGACGGCGGCGGCTATGACTCCAAGTTCGCGGCACTCTACTGGCCCTGGGTGAAAGCCTTCGACCCCAGCACCGGAACGAACCGGTTCATTCCGCCGTCGGGCCACATGGCCGGCGTCTGGGCCCGCAACGATGACACCCGCGGCGTCCACAAGGCGCCCGCGAATGAGGTGATCCGCGGCGTCACAAGCCTGCAGACCCAGATCACCAAGACGGAACAGGAACTGCTGAACCCCATCGGCGTCAACTGCATCCGCACTTTTCCGGGCCGCGGCATCCGCGTCTGGGGAGCACGCACCATGTCCAGCGACGCCGAATGGCGGTACCTGAACGTCCGCCGTCTCTTCAACTACCTGGAGGAGTCCATCCTGCAGGGCACCCAGTGGGCAGTCTTCGAGCCGAACGACCCTGCCCTGTGGGCGCGCATCCGCCGCACCATCAGCGCCTTCCTGACCAACGAATGGCGCAAGGGCGCCCTCTTCGGGCTCACGCCTGAACAGGCGTTCTTCGTCAAGTGCGACGAAGAGACCAACCCGGCCGAGGGCATCGACGCCGGACAAGTGGTCTGCCAGATAGGCGTGGCCCCGGTCAAGCCGGCCGAGTTCGTCATTTTCCAGCTGTCCCAGTTCTCCGGCGGCACCAGCCTCGTGAGCGAGTAATCCCAGTTCAAAAGGAGCAAGACCATGGCCCTCGGCGATTTTGACAACTCATCAGCGAACGGATTCACGGTCACAATTGACGGCATCGAAGTGCCGCGAGTGATCGAGGTGAGCGGCCTCAAGACCGAGGTCGACAAGATCGAACTGAAGCAGCAGACGAAGGACGGCAAATACGTCGTCCGCCAGCTCATCGGCCGGCCGAAAGCGGGCGAGCTGACAGTCACCAGGGGACTGACCGAAAGCAAAACCGTGACCGATTGGCTCAAGAAAGTCATGGAGGGCGACGTCGCCGGGGCCCGCAAGACTGCCGCCGTCTCACTCCTGGACTACAAAGGCGAGACGCTGAAAACCTACAACTTCGTCAACTGCTGGGTGAAGAGCGTCGAACTGAATTCGCTGAAGGCCGGCGCCACTGAGCAGGCCACAGAGAAGTTCGTCATCTGCTACGACGAATCCACTATCTCGTGATGCAGCGGACACATGGAGCGGTGGTGATGCCGGACCCGGAGGCCGATGCCCCCGGCGTCCCGGCTGACCGGAGGCCGGACAAGGGGCGTCAACCGCTGCGTACCGAGTTCAGCTTCGAGCTTCCCCGCGGCTACGTGGACCAGGACGGGACCGTCCACAAATCCGGCGTCATGCGGCTGGCGACCGCCCGGGACGAACTGCTGCCGCTCTATGACGCCCGCGTCCAGGAGAATGCCGCCTACACGACTGTGGTCCTTCTGGGCAGGGTGATCACCTCGCTCGGCACGCTGGGGGCTGTCACCTCTGCCGTCGTGGAAAACATGTTCGCCTCCGACGTCGCATTCCTTCAGGACTTCTACCGGCGGATCAATGCCGAGGGCCATACCCGGATCGCTGTTACGTGCCCGGAATGCTCCCACCGTTTTACCGCCGACCTCGCCGGTGGCCGCCTGGGGGAATCATGACGTACACGCCGGACCGGATCTACGAGGAGGTGTCGTACGTGGCCTATCACTTCCACTGGCCCCTGGATGACATTCTGGATCTGGAACACGGCCAACGGCTTCGCTATGTCCGGGAGATAGCGGCAATCAACACGCGCCTGACCCAGGAACGGTGAACCATGCGGTGGCCTTGGCAACGGGAGCGGCCCGAGCCCCCGCCCGGCCAGGAACCGCGCGAAGCGGCAGCACCCGCGGCTGCTGAGCCCCGGATTGCGCCCGCCGGCTGGGCTTTCCTGCCGCCGCTGCAGCGCAGTGCCGGCAGCATTCAGCTGACGTCGGACCCGGACCATTTCACCGGCTCCCTCGCCTCATGGGGCGATCCGTCCTTCACCGGACCCATGACCCACCTGGTCAGCACACAGGCGCCGGCAGGCGTTATCGACGTCGACGGCGGCGGTCCCGATCCGGGCTCCGGCGGCTACACTGCGCCCTCAGTGGAGATGACACTGTTGCCGCCTCCGGCGCCACACGTCCGGCCGGTGCCGGGCAGGCTTGGCGGCATGCCGACGATCCAGCGCGCCGGGACCGACGGCGGCACACAGGGCGGCAACCAGCTGGGCGGCGATTGGCAGGATGGCGGTTGGCCGGACGGCGACCCCCAGGCCAGTGGAACCCTGGATGGCCTTTCCCTTACCGCGGCGGCACCGGACGCCTTTCCTGTGCTGCATGTCGATGCGGCGCCACTGCAGTCTCCGGGTTCATCCCCGGGCCCATCGGTGTCCGCACCGGTTTCGCGCGGGGAGCCCTCCGGCCCGTCCCGCACCAGGTCCACCGACGGCAGCACCTCTGACGGAAGTGCGACGTACGTGCCACTGCCGTCGGCACCGGCTGTGCAGCGGGCTTCGACCCCGGCGGACTCTTCGCCGTCATTCCGGCAAGCGCCTCACCCGCCAAGGCTGGGGCTCGGCATGCCACTGTCGTTTTCGGAGCTGGCCGCGACACCGGAGTTTTGCCCCGGGACCGCTCCCGATGTCTTCCCCGATTCTCGTCCCGGTTCCTTCCCCTTGCCGGTCCAGCGGACGTCAACCCCCGAAACCGCTGGTGCGCCCGTGGTTCCACCGGCGGCTGACGCCAGCATTCGGGGCGCCAGTGCTCCTGACGCCGTTGACGCGACCCTTCCGGGTAATGGAGGAGGAACGGCCCCCGGACCCGCGACCACGTCCGCAGTACCTTCAGATCCGCCGAGCCTCGATTCCACCGGGGCGCCGGACCCCGGGATTGGCGAGCCAGCCCCGTGGGCTGACGCCGGGACAACAACAGCGACTGTCTCCCCGCCGGCGGACGATGCCCCGGCTCCGGACGACGGGTCCGCGCCGCCGCTCTCGGCCACTGGGTCTGCCGGAGCAATTGACCGGGCAGGGGACAGTCATCCCGGTGCGAATGATCCGGCACCCCGCACCACTGAAGGAAACCCGGCAAGCATGCCGGTCGTCTCCCGTTCCGGGCACGCCGTCGACCTCCTGTCCAATGTCACTGACGCCGGTCACGGTTCGGATTCCCTGGAGACTTTCGGCGCGGTGTCTTTCCCGGCTCTGTCTTCCCCAGCGGTGTCCTCCTCCGCGGTGCGTGAAGCAGCCCGGCCTGTGAACGGGCCTCCCGAGCCCGCCCTGACAATTCATCCCGACATACCGCGGGTCGATGAGCGGCCCGCAGCCGCCCCGCTTCCACTTGTACTTGGTCCTGCCACGGGCCAACAGGCCATGCCAGCCGGCAGCCCCTCAGTTCAACGCAGTCTCTCGGACGATTCCCCAGCCGAAACGGCCCCGCACGCGGAGGAACTGACCGCGGAGGAACTGGCCGCCCCCGCCGCCGCCCTTGCTCCGGTCCAGGGTCAGAGCGCGGAATCGTCCTCCGACGAGCCACGAGCCAGCGGCCAAACCGGAGCCGTGAAACCGACAACTGACCCGTCATCCTCTCCGCATGGCTCCCTCGGGATCCAGCGCACCGCCAAGCCGGCAGCCGAGCTGCAGACCCGGGCAATCCCCACCTCAGTCGGACCGGTTGTCCTACGGATTGTCCCCGCTGCCGGCCCGGGACCGGCCACGGATACCTGGCAACGGCTGACTGCCCTGCCCGTAGCGGCGCCCGCGCCGCGCGCCCAGGCTCGGGCCTTGACGCTGCCAGCGGCAACTAGGCCAGCACACTCACCGGCGAACACTGCCTGGCCCGATGAGGGCCAACAGGGTGTCGCCGCCGCGGCAACGGCATTCGCTCCAACGGCCGACATGCCATCTGAATCCGACAATGGCCTCGGCATCGAGGGGGACTCCGGCCCCCGGACGGAATCTGGCTTTCTGGCCGATGCTGCCCCCGGCGCAGAACCGGACGCCCCACCCGGACTGAGCGCCGCCGTCGGAAGAGTCATTCAGCGGACGATTTCAGTGGAGCGATATTCAGCAGAGGGAACGCGCCCATTGGACGCGGCAGCAACCGGCTTCCCGGCCGGGTCGGCGCCTCCGACGCAAGTGCTCACCGTCCCGCCTACGCCACCACATGGCGGAGAACAGCCGGCCCGCCTGCAACGCTTGAGCGCCTCCGCGGGCCCGGTTCCCGGAGCCGTCGGTTCGACGCCGGAACGTACGGCGACATTGGGATATTTTTCGAACACATCGTTCACGGCGATCCCGACGGGCCCGGGAGCCCACGCGGCCTTCGAATCCGGATCGGACAGGCCACAAGATGCAATCCTGAGTCTCGCCTCTCCGTCGCCGCAGCGGGACGAGGGCGGTGAAGCCGTTCAGCGGGAGACCGGGCTCCCGGGGAGTGATTCTGCGGCGGCTGCGCCGGTCGTTCCGGCACGGGCCGCCAGCGGGCCGGGGGAGGCCGATGGCGGCGTAGCGGTCCAGGGCGGCACGGACGCCGGTCCGGCCGGATCGGCGGAGCAAGGACCGGCAGTGAGGGGAGCAACGGCGTCGGGCATCCCGGCCGGGGCGACGCCTGAACAGCTTGAGGATCTCGCCAAGCGGCTTGCCGGACCGCTGATCCGGCGCATCAAGGCCGAAATGCTGCTGGACCGCGAGCGCCGCGGTCTGCGGACAGACACGAACTGAGGAAGATCATGTTGGAGGATGTGGATACGGCGGTCAGCGTCCGCTACACCGTGGCACTGGACAATCTGGATCTCGGAACGTTCACCACGTGCGAAGGACTGGGCTGTGAGGTAGTGATCGAGTCCCGGGAGGAAGGCGGAAACAACTCCTTCATCTGGCAATTGCCCACGCGGCTCAAATATCCCAACATCACATTGAGCCGGCCGCTCGGACGGGACACCGAAAAGATTGCCAAATGGTTCGCGGACATGGCCTCCGGCTACACCCGGTGCACGGGAATCATCGAGGCGATGACCGGCAATGGCCGGAAGATCGCCGGCTGGGAGCTTTACGACGTCGTCCCCGTGCGGTGGAAGGGCCCGTCGCTGAACCCGGACCAGCCGAAGGTCGTCATGGAGACGCTGGAGATCGCCCACCATGGCTTTGTTTCAAAGACGCGCTAGCCGAAGGAGCCAGACATGACCACGAGTGCGGTAGCGGGCAGGGCGCCAAGTACCGCTGCCGCTCCTGCAGCCGTTGCCAGCGCAGGCGGCCCTGCAGGCGCCGGCGGAGAGGCGGCACTAAAGCTCTCCCACGCGTACCTGGAACTGTTCGAACCGTCAAAGGACGGCTCGCTGGACAAGGCCGGACCCCAGCTGGGGAGGATTGAATTTCAGTTCAACCCGAAGGAGCTGACGCTGGGCAAGGCGGCCTCCTGGACCCGGCAGACCGCCAAGGGCAACAAGAAAGCGGGGCCGCCGCAGTACAACGGGCCGATGCCCTCCAAGCTCTCCTTGGAGATGTTTTTTGACGCGTCCGCGAAGCAGGACGACGCCGTGGTCAAGCGGGTGGAAAAGTTGTTTTCCTGCTGCACTCCCACCCCGGCGTCCCTGAAGCAGAACAAGGGGTCACCGCCGTGGGTGCTGTTCCGCTGGGGGCAGCTGACGGGGTCGCTGTCCTATATCGCCAGCGTGCAAGTCAAATACACCCTCTTCACGGCTGCAGGGGTTCCCGTGCGCGCCACTTGCACCGTGGCGCTTGAAGAGATAGCGGGTGATCCGCCAAAGCAGAACCCGACGTCCGGCGCCCTGGTGCCGCGACGAGTGCATGTCCTGATTGAGGGTGAGACTCTCGCCGGCATCGCCTACAACGAATACGGAAACGCATCTCTATGGCGGGCGGTTGCGGCAGCCAACCGCATTGATGATCCGATGCGGCTGCGGTCCGGCACCTCTGTGCTGCTGCCCGCCGTGAATGAGCTGCCGTCCGTGGCACTGCGGGATGGCCCGGCCGAGGGACGGGAGGTGATCCGTGGCGCACGGTGAAGAATTCAGCAACATGCTGCTGGTGGAAGTCGCCGGGCAGCCGCTTCCCCCGGATATTGCCGCACGTCTGGTTTCGGGCTACGTCGACGACAGCAGTAACGTTCCGGACCTGTTCCTGCTCCGCTTCAGTGATGAGTACTCCACAGTGCTGGACAAGGCAGGGATCAGCATCGGGGCGCCCGTCAAGCTGCTCGTCCAACAAAGCGGCCCCGGAGGCCCGGTGCCCCTGCTCTCCGGTGAGGTCACTGCCCTCGAAACGGAAATGGACCACGACGGCCTGTACACAATCGTCCGAGGCCTGGACCATTCCCACCGGCTGTTCCGGGGACGCCGCGTTGAGGCCTACCTGCAGAGCACCGCCGCGGACATCGTCCGCAAGGTGGCCCAGCGCGCCGGAATCAAGGCGGGCACGATCGACGCCAAAGGCCCCGTGCTGCAGCATGTGGCACAGGACGGCATCAGCGACTGGGACTTCCTGCACAGGCTGGCCGTCGAGTCTGGTGTGGTCCTTTCCGTGTCCGGCGGCGCGATGCACTTCACCGCGTCGACGGATGCGGCAACAGCCCCGCCGGATGCCGGCGGGGCGAGGAACGAGCCCCTGGTGCTCCAACGGGGAGTGAACCTTGTGTCCCTGCGGGGCACGGTCACCTCCGCCGACCAGGTCCCCGATGTGGAGGTCAGGGGCTGGGACGTTGCTGCGAAACGGGCCATCGTTTCCGTCGCCCCGGCAACGACCCGCAGCGCCAAGCTCCCCGAGGTGACCCCGGTTGCCCTCGCCAAGAAGTTCGATAGCCCGCGGTACGTGGCTCCGGCTACAGCGTTCGAGCAGGCGGCACAGTGCGACGCCACCGCAGCGGCCCTCGCCTCCCGACTGAGCGGCGCGTTCGCTGAACTGGAAGGTGTGGCCCGCGGAAACCCCCAGCTGCGGGCCGGTGCTGCAGTCACCCTGAATGGGGCCGGGAAGCCCTTCGACGGGAGCTACACGCTGAGCTCCTCCCGGCACGATTTCAGCCCCGACACCGGATACCTCACGACGTTCGCCGTGAGCCATGAGTCCGAGCGTTCCCTCTACGGAGTCGCGGCCGGTGGGAACGGCAGGGCTGCAGTTCCCGGCGTCGTCAACGCCGTGGTGACCGCCGCGAAGGACCCGGAGAACCAAGGCCGGGTCAAGGTGAAGTTTCCGGTCCTCTCCGACACCTACGAGAGTTGGTGGGCGCGCACCGTCCAGGCGGGGGCCGGCGCCTCGCGCGGCGCCGTCGTCCTCCCTGAGGTCGGCGACGAGGTCCTTGTTGCCTTCGGCCACGGGAGCTTCCAGCAGCCGTTTGTCCTGGGTGGCCTGTTCAATGGCAAGGACAAGCCGGACAAACCTTGGGCGGACCATGTGGGTTCCACTGACGGCGCCGTCCAACGGCGCGCATTTGTCTCCCGCACGGGGATGCTGGTGGAGTTCCTGGAATCGCCCGACGGCGAACAGCTCACCGTGAGCACCAACGGCGGCAAGCAAAAGGTCTCGCTCGTGCAGAAACCTGACGCTGGGATCCAAATCCTGTCCGAGGGCCCCGTGACCATCACGGCCAGGAAGGATGTCTCGGTCACTACGTCCACGGGAGATGTGGTCATCAAGGGCAAGAACGTGACCGTGGAAGCGACTTCGGGCCTGGACCTGAAGGGAGCGTCGGTGAAGATCACGGGCAGCGGGTCGGCCGAAGTGAAGGCCCCGAGCGTCAAGGTGGCTGGCGACGCGACGGCCGAGCTGTCCGGCGGTGCCACGACCACGGTCAAGGGCGGCCTGGTCCGCATCAACTGAACCCCAACGCAACAGACAAGTCCGCTGGGGGAATAGGAGGCAGCAAGGTGGGACAGGAATTCATTGGTGCCGGCTGGGCCTTCCCGCTGCGCACCGACCGGACCGGCAGCATCGCGCTCGTTCATGACCAGCGCGAGATCGAGGAGAGCATCCACCTCATCCTGGCGACCTCTCCGGGCGAGCGGCCGATGCGCCCGGAATTCGGCTGCGCGATCCATGATTATGTTTTTGCACCGGCAGACGCGGCAACAGCCGGCGACATCGCCTACGCGATCCGGGTGGCGCTGGACCGCTGGGAACCCAGGATCGACGTCGAGAAGGTGCTGGTCCATTTTGACGGGGCCGACGACGGAGTGCTGCTGATCGATGTGCAGTACACCGTCCGGGGAACCAACGACCCCCGGAACCTTGTCTTTCCCTTCTACGTCATTCCGCGCACCGGTCAGGAGGCTGCTTCCTAATGCTCCCGTCACCCAACCTTGATGACCGCCGGTTCCAGGACCTTGTGGATGACGCCAAACGCATGGTCGCGCAGTATTGTCCGGAGTGGACCGACCACAATGTCTCCGATCCCGGCGTCACCCTGATCGAAACATTCGCGTTTATGGTGGATCAACTCTTCTACCGGCTCAACCGCGTACCTGACCGCCTCTACATCGCATTTCTGGAACTGCTCGGTGTCACGCTGCATCCGCCGACCGCCGCCTCCGTTGAGCTCCTGATGTGGTTGTCAGCACCGCAGCCGGACACTGTCGTCATTCCGCAGGGAACAGAGGTGTCGACCCGGCGCACCGAAGAGGACGAGGCGGTGGTCTTCACGACGACAAGGGACCTGACCGTGCCGCCCAGACGGCTGGGCCACGTCATGACGCAGGGCCGCGGGGGAGTTCCTGTGCCCCATTCCGAGGCTTTGCACGGGGACGGGGACTTCGCCTGCTTCGGTACGCCACCGCTGCCGGGGGACGTGCTGCTACTCGGCTTGAACGATCAGGCGCCTTCCTGTGCGGTGGCCCTGCGGTTCGCGTGCGAGGTCCGGGGTGTGGGCGTAAACCCCCGCAACCCGCCGCTTGTCTGGGAGGCCTGGGATGGCGCCGACTGGGCATCATGCGAGCTGGACAGCGACGGGACCGGCGGGCTCAACCGGCCCGGCGACGTGATCATCCATGTGCCACACACGCACACGGCCTCACTGATGGGGGGAGTCCGAGCGGGCTGGCTGCGATGCCGCGTGGTGGACCCCAAGGACGGCTACCCGCCCTACAGCGCTTCCCCCACTGTGCGTTTCGTGAACGCTTTCACTATCGGCGGGTCTGTTCCGGGCGTCCATGCAGAGACGATTGCCGGTGAGGTTATCGGGATGTCCGAAGGTGTTCCGGGACAGTCGTTTGAAGTGGGGCGTCACCCCGTAGTTCCCGGCGGCGAGCCGTTCGTGGTGGAGATCGCCTCCGGTTCCGGCTGGGATACCTGGACCGAGGTGGACTCGTTCGCAGGATGCGGTCCTGAGGACCGGGTCGTTGCCTTCGACCGCACGGCCGGCCTCGTCCATTTCCCCCCTGCTGTGCGCGAGCCCGACGGCTCGCTGCGCCATTACGGTGCCGTCCCGCCTGCCGGTAGCCCCGTAAGGGTTCCGCTGTACCGCACGGGCGGGGGACCCACGGGTAACGTTGCTGCCCGGGCACTGTCAGTGCTTCGGTCCAGCATTCCCTTTGTCAACAGCGTCGAGAACCGCCGTGCCGCCCACGGCGGAGTGGCTCCGGAAACCATCGAACAGGCCAAGCTCCGTGGGGCCCTTGCATTGCGGACCCGCGACCGGGCCATCACAGCCGAAGACTACGAGCAACTGGCGAAGCGCGCCGCCCCGGACATTGCCAGGGTCCGGTGCATCCCGGCCAACGGTCCTGACGAGGCTGGCGGAGTCAGGGTGCTGGTGGTTCCGGCGGCTGTCCCGGACAAAGATCAGAGGCTGACATTCGAGGATTTGGTGCCGGACGAAGAGACGCTCTCTGTGGTCGCATCGTATCTGGACGCACGCCGTCCGGTGGGCACAAGGGTCGTGGTAGAACCGCCCTACTACCGTGGGGTGACCGTCGTCGCCCAACTCACAACGCGGCCCAGAGTGTCGCGCGAGGCGCTGAAGCGCAACGCGCTCCGGGCGCTCTACGAGTATTTTGATCCAATCCGGGGCGGTCCGGACGGAGAAGGATGGCCGTTCGGCCGTCCCGTGCAGGCAGGCGAAGTCCATGCGGTGCTTCAACGGCTGGCCGGAACCGAAATCGTCGACGAAGTGCTGGTGTTCGCGGCCGACCCCATCACGGGCCAGCGTGGTGAGCCACAGCAACGCGTTGAACTGGAACGGAATGCGTTGGTGTTCTCCTTTGACCATCGTGTTCGGGTGACGGAAGGGGTCTGAGATGCGGGGCATGGTAGAGGGTCTGCCCAGCGCGGTGCCGCTGGCCGCCGGGCTGCCGGCCGTGCTGCAGGAAGACGCCTTCCTCCAACGGTTCCTGCTCGCCTTCGACGACGCCCTGGCCCCGGTATTCACGACGCTGGACGGCCTCGACTCCTACCTCAATCCCAGCTTGGCCCCTGAAGACTTCCTGAATTGGCTGGCCGACTGGGTGGGCGTACGCCTGGACGAGTCATGGTCCACGGCACGGCGCCGCGACGTTGTGGCGCACGCCGCAGCGATCCACCGCCGCCGAGGCACCGTCCCGGGGGTCGCCGACGCTGTCAGGCTCGCCGTCGGAGGTGTGGTGGACGTCGAAGTTGAAGACAGCGGTGGCACCACCTGGTCCTCGACGCCGGGCACGGAATTGCCGGGCAGGCCCGCCGCGATGCTGCACATACGGGTCTACGCTGCTGCCCGGGAGGACGTGAATATCCGGCGACTGGAGGGCATTGTCAATGCCGTGAAACCGGCGCATGTTCCCCATACCCTGGAGATAGTGCCCGCAGTTGCCCCCTACGCTGACGATTCCTGAGGAGCCCGCGGTGCTGATCTGTGGAGACTGCAGCGCCCGCAACAATGACGGCGAGCGATTCTGCAGCAATTGCGGAGCCTACCTTGTCTGGCAGCGGACGCCCGCCGAGGCGGAGGAACCACGCCCGATGCCGACAGGCTCGAGCACAAACCTGGATCCAGACGTGACGACGGCACAGCTTCCGATAGTTCCCGGACCGTCGGACACCCGGCACGCTGCATCACCGGTTACTGCGTCCAGGGACCTGCGGAACTCCGTCCCGTCCGGCGGAGCGAAGTCGGGGGCGCACGTGGCGGGCAACGCCCGTGTGGGTGCTCCCGAGAGCATCGGCGGCACGGCGACAGGGGATGCCGCGACACATGGCGCCGGACTGCAAGAGCGCCAACCCGGAAAGGAGGGAGACCACGCTCCATACAAGGCCACACCACAGGCACCGCACGACGAACCTCCGCAGTTTCCGGGCGGCCTCATCTGCCGCCGGTGCGGGGCGGGCAACAAGCCGGACGTGCACTTCTGCCGACAATGCGGGGCCGGTCTCGAGGAAACAGCGCCTGCACCGCCCCTTCCGCCGTGGTGGCAGCAGATCCTGGGCCGCACGAAGCCTCCCGCGCTGCCAGCAGGAACCCGGCCCAGATGGCGGATACAGCGCCGCTTCCCCGTGGGTGCCGTGTCCCTCCTCACGGTGTTGGGACTATTTTGCGGCGTCGCCTACCTTGGCCGGGGCGTGATTGCCGCAGCCATGACGCGCGTGGTGGACGAAATCTCGGAGGAAAAAATTACTGTCCAGGATAAAGATGCGTCGAGCTCCAAACCGGGACGCGGTGCGGACCTGGCCTTCGACGGCTCTGAACGCTCGTGGGCGTCGAGGGGCCCCGCGCAGGCCGGCGTCGACTACCTCAAGGCCGGTTTCGGCCCCCCGTTTCGCTTGACGTACGTAGTCATTTTCTGTGCTGCGTCCGGTGTGGATCAGGACCCCGGCAAGGAACAGAAGCCGGTCAAGGCCGAGATCGTCGCCGTTCGCGGCGATGGAGCTCGAGCGTCCCTCACTGTTGACCTCAGCGGCTGCGAGTCAGGTCCCAAGAACTTTTACTTTGGGGCGGACCAGACCTCGACCGTGATGCTTAGGATCCTGGATTCGGCAGGTCCGACGGACGGACCCGTGTCCGTCGAGGAAGTCCAGTTCTTCGGCCGGCGGTGACTTCTGTGCTGGTACGTGCAGATTCCGCCGGCACGCCCAGAGAATTCAAAATGAGGTCGTATCGCCGTTGCGCGCGTTCCGCCGCAGCCGGATCCCCGAGGCGCCGGAAGGTCTCGACCAGGGTCCGCCATGATTCGTCCCGCCACGGATCGATTTCAACACTCCGGGTGGCGGCCGCGGCGGCATCGGCCGGGTTGCCCAGATGGAGCTCCAAGCCCGCCAGCGACGCCGCAGCCTCGGCGGCCCGCAGGCGGTACCGTTCGCGGGTGGCGCTCACCCACTCCGCGGGGCCATCTTCCGGGAGCACCTCACCGGTGTACAGCTGGACGGCACGGCGGAGCCCTTCAGCGGCGGCAGCGTTGTCTCCCGCTGACCGTGCCAGCGATGCATCATGGATTGTCCGGTCGAAGTCCGCGAGGTCGAACACCGATCCTTTACCGAGCACCAAGGCGTAGGCCTCGCCCTGCCGAATGAGGAGGTGCTGGGCCTCGGCTTGTCCCTCAGGCTGGAGTGCACCCCGCAAACTGGACACACTCACCTGTAACGCATGCTGTGCCGCGGCAGTGTCCAAGTCTGCCCACAGGATGCCCGCAAGCCGTTCGCGGTGAACCGGGCGGCCGGCGTTCAGAGAAAGAATCCGGAGCACCGTCCGTGCCTGGGGCCGCACCCTGGACAAGTTCACGCCAACTCCGTCACTGAGGAGCGCAAATCCGCCGAAACAACCTATCTGCAGGGCCGGCAGGGCTGAGCAGTCCGCTACCTCAACTGCAGGAACGCCGACGTCCCGGTCCGCGAGTTCCGCACGGCCGGCCGCCGGCCCCGGATTGGGCAGGGCGAACCGCGCCGCGAGCGCCGGCGGCGCAGGCAACATCCACGTCCACGGGCGGCACACCAATCCGGCCGACCTGCCGGTCTCGCGTGCCACATTCATCAGTTCGTCGTAGTGCTCCGGCCACTGCGCCGCCACGGCCGCGTAAGCGACCGCCAGCGCGCCGGGAACACCCGCCGCCCGGGCAAATGCCTCCGCGGAACGCGACTCCTCGGCGGCTCCCGGCAGATCCATCGTGGCACTAACGAGGGCCTGCGCCGACTGCGCCCAGGCTTCCAGGGCCCCAGCATCGAGACCTCGGAAACGCCCGGCCAGCGCGTCGAACGCCCGGGTATCCGGGCGTCCCGCCCGCCACTGCATCAGGGCTGCAGAAGCGGCCACCAATGCCGCACCCCACTCGTCACCCCTCTGCTCACAGCTGTCAATGATCGACCGGACGGCGTCCTGAGAACTTGAGGATCCCGGCAGACCGGCTTGGACACCCTGCGCGACGCGGGCAAGCCAGGTGAAACCGCGGCGTTGGGCCTGCCGCTGGACGGCGTCCAGCTCGGCGGCAGGGCCGCTAAGGTCCGCATCAGTGGATTCCGGCCCAAAAACTGCCAGCGCAAGCTGGGCAGCAAGTGCGGCCACCGGTTCGTCGTCGAGCAGTCCGGCACACCGCCGCAGCGGTGGAAGGGCAGAGCATTGATCACCGGCCAGAAGGCAGGCCAGCCCCTTGGCAAGAAATTCCTGGGGCCGGCGGGCGTCGCCCATCGATCGGGCCACGCCGCCAGGATTCCCTCGAGTCGCGTCCCGCAAGCCGCGCGCCGGGCCGGGGCCCGTGGTGGGCGCGCCTCCGGCCCACGATGCGGCCATCAGCTGAAGCTTCCGGGCCAGCGCAAGCCACTCGGGAACGCTGGTCAACGCAGGGACCTGCGCGGCGGTTCTGTAGGCGGCCGCCATGCAGCCGTCGTCGACGAGCCGCCGTGACGTGGCCACCGCAAACGCGGCATCATCTCGCACGGCAGGCCGTGGAACCAGGGCTGCCCATTCGCAAGTGCCAGGCTGTACAGCGGTGCTTCGCGCCCTGTGCAGAAGGCTCCCCACCTTGGCCCAGTCCTGGCCTTCTGCCAGCACCCGCAGTGCCGCGCCGACGTCGCCCTCCTGTTCCAGGATTTTCGCTGTGCGCTCACGCGTACTTTGCGGCAAGCTGTGCTCTGACTCGATCAACGCTGCAACGAAGTATTGACGAAGCACCTCGGGGGCCCGCACCTTTGCACCGCCGTCCTCGCTCGAGATGACACCGAGCTGCTCCAGGCGCCGCAGCAGTTGCCGGCTGTCACGGCGTTCAAGGAGCGCGTCGCAGCGGGACGGAGTGAGTACGTCGAACAGGCAAGTCTGGCGAAGCAGCAGTTCCATGTCCTCCGACACCCCGGCAAGGAAATGGTGTGTCAGGTAGCTCGTGACGTACTGCGGCGCCGGGCCGAGGGACTCGGCCGCTCGCCTTCGTTCGACTTCGGAACGGTTCTTGGTTGCCAGGTGAAAGAGGTGCAACGCAGCGGCCCAGCCATCGGTCCTCTGCACCAGGTTCAGCGTCCCCGCCGAACTCAGGGGCTGTTTGTACATATTCCGGAAAAGTTGGTCCACTTCATTGGCGCGAAAGCGCAAGTCATCACCGGAAACCGTCACGGCAGCGGGGAGCTCGGACCTGGCCAGATTGAACGGTGGCGGGCGGCGGCTGCCCACGAGGAAATGAACCTGTGGTGAGTTCAGTGCGAGTAGCCGCTCAAGTTCCGACTCCGCGGAAGTATGCGCCAGCGCATGCAGGTCATCGACGACGAAGACGAGCGGCTTTTCAAGCCGGCCGGCCAAGAGCTCCAACTCGGCGAAGGACCGGGGGGATTCCTCGTCTGCAGCCATGGCGAGCGCGGCGGCGAATCGGGTGAGCATCCGGCCCGGCTTCGCGTCACGCGGACTCGGCCGGAACCATGCCACCGTGGAGGAGCGATGCGCCGCCCATTGCGCCAGGAGAGTCGTTTTGCCCGTTCCGGGAGGAGCGATCACGAGTCCAAGCCGTGCGCTTGTGGCGCCCTCAATGCACGGGATCAGGCGGGGGCGCAGAAGGCCTTTGACGTCCGGGCCCTTCAGGCAATATCCATGCTGTGTGGCTGCCATACCGTCCTGCTTCCCCCGGAAGGATTGCGTCCCAGCGTGTCTTATAGTCTAGGGCTCATGCGTCCATCGAATCGAGCATCCGGCGGCTTTCCCCGACAAATCGACAGTCCATCCGGGCTGCTGACGAGTCCCGGGGGTCGACGTGCATGAGTGAATCTGCGGGTTCTTCTAATTACGCAGCGAGGGCCGCGGCCACTGGAATCCGGGGGGCGAGCATAGCGTCATAGCCGTCATCATCGCGACGTGGAGGCCAAACCCACCCGGGTGGCCGGTGGCGACTGTCGAATGGCACGGAACGCCGTGTACAGCGTTGCCGCCAGCAGCAGCGCAGCCATCGTTCAGCGCAGGGCGTCGTCCGCAATCATGGCTGGCTGTTCATGGCGGCACGCTCACAACTGCTCGTCGTGATGGATCCGTTCGCCGAGTTCCCGCAAAGGCTCCCCGCTGCCGCTCCACTGCCGGGCGATGAACTCTGCAGCGATGGACACGGCCGTTTCCTCCGGCGTGCGGGCACCGAGATCAAGGCCCACGGGACTGTGGAGCCTGGACAATTCTGCCTCGCTCAGTCCTGCCTCGCGCAGCCGTGCCATCCTGTCCTCGTGCGTGCGCCTGGATCCCATAGCGCCGATAAACGCGACGGGGCTGCCGCGCAGGGCCACCACCAGGACAGGGATATCGAACTTCGGATCGTGGGTCAGGACGCACAGCACGGCCCGGGAATCCAGCAGTCCTTGGGCGAACTGGTCGCTCAGATACCGGTGGGGCCACGCGTTGACCACCTCGGCGGCGTCGGGGAACCTCGCTGGCGTGGCGAAAACGGACCGCGCATCACAGACGGTTACCCGGTACCCCAGGAAAGCGCCCAGCCGGGCCAGCGCCGCGGCGAAGTCAATGGCGCCGAAGACGACCATGCGTGGCGGCGGCGCGTAGCTGGCGAAGAAGACGCGCATGCCGGTGTCGAGCCGCTCGCCGTCAACGCCGTAGTTCAAGATACCCGTCCGGCCGGCGGCGAGAAGGCCCTGGGTGTCGTCGCCGACGGCGCGGTTGGTCCGGTCAGAGCCCAAGTCGCCTTCCCATCCCCCCGGCCTGACGATGAGGTGCCGCCCCACGCGGTCGGCATCCGGGTGTTCGATGACCGTGGCGACCCCCACGCGGCGCCCGGCGGTAATGTCCTGCGCGACGGCGTCGAGCTCGGCAAAGCGGCGCTGGGAGACAGGTTCAACAAAAATGTCGATGATGCCACCGCAGGTCAGGCCCACGGCGTAGGCGTCGTCGTCGCTGATCCCGTAGCGCACCAGGGCCGGCTCGCCGTCGTCCTTGACCTGGGTGGCCAGTTCGTACACGGCACCCTCCACGCAGCCGCCGGAGACGGAGCCCACGGCCTGGCCGTCGGCCGTCACCAGCATGGCGGCCCCGGGGACCCGTGGCGCCGATTTGAAAGTGCTCACGACGGTGGCCAAGCCTGCTGTGGCACCCCTTCGCCAGTCGGGCAACATGGCCGCCAGGACATCGCGCATCGCCGCTCCTCAGAGCCTGCCGCAGAGCCGGAGCAGCCGGAACGCTGAACGCCGGCCGGCCCAGTAGGCGACGCACGCCACGACCGCGACAACGCCGAGGACTTTCACCGGGCTGGACAGCTGCTCCGCCGCCATTCCCCTGGCCAGGCTCAGCGCATCCAGGCTGCCGCCCGGCGCGGCCGACGCCGGGACTGGTACCGGGACAGCGGCCGGGGCAGGCTCGGGTGCGGCCGACGCCGGGACCGGTTCCGGGACAGCGGCCGGGACCGGCTCCGCGGGTGCTTCGGGGACCGGCCGTGGGCCCTCTGCGAGCATGGCCTGCAGGTTGTTCGCGAAGAGGGTCATCATCTGCTCCGTGACGCTCCCGATTACGCCTTTGCCCATGGCCGCGGCCTTGCCGGACAGCGCGAGATCTGCGCTGACGGACCCCCGTGTGGCCCCGCCGTCTTCGGCCAGCGTCAGGGTGACGGTGGCCTCGGCGGTGCCCTGTCCGCGGGTCTCCTGGGCTTTGCCGCCAAGGACGGCGCGGCGTTCCGAGGCGTTTCTTTCAATGACGTTCAGCAGGCCCTTGTATTGCATCGTGACCGGGCCGAGCTTTACCGTCATGCCCACCTGGTAGGCCTCATCCGAGAGCTTGTTCAGGATCTTGGCCCCGGGAAGGCAACCGGCCACCCTTTCAAAGTCCATCAGTGTGTCCCACACCTGGCTTATCGGTGCGACCACCGAGAACGTGCTGTCAATTTGCATGAGCTGGTTCCTTGCCTTTCGCTCGTCCGTGCCGGTGGCCTGGTTGCGGGCCGTTACCCCGAATTGCGGCCGCCAGCTCTGCCAAAGCCCGGTAGCTGTGGCCGCTGACGAATGCGTCGCAGTAGGGCAGAGCTGCTGCCATCCCGCCGACGAGGGGCTGGTACTGGGGCGCCGCCTTGCGCGGATTCACCCAGATGATCCTGTGGGCAAGCCGGCGCAGGCGGGCCATCTGCGCCGCGACCTGTTCCGGATCCTCGTAGGCCCAGCCGTCCGAAAACACCACCACCACGGCGCCACGCGCCAGTCCGCGGCGGCCGTGCTCGTCGACGAAACGCCGGAGGCACTCGGCGATCCGGGTTCCGCTGGCMCAGTCGGGCGCGGAGACGGCGGCGCGGGCCAGGGCCTGGTCCGGATCGCGCAGGGCCAGTTGCCGCGTAAGCCTGGTCAGCCTCGTGGAGAAGACAAAAGCTTCGGCCCCGGCCCCGGTCACAGCACCCTGCAGCAGGGATACAAAGACGCGTGCGTACGGTTCCATCGATCCGGAAACATCGCACAGCAGCACCAGTTTGCGGCGCTGCTCACGGCGGCGGGCATAGAGCAACAGTGGAGCGTCTGTACCGGAGCGACGGGCAGCGCGCACTGTCGCCCGGACGTCCAGGCTCGCTGTGCTGTGTGCCGACGTGCGCGTGCGGCGGCTCAGGCGCGGCGGTGTCGCCAGCTGCAGCGCCGCGGCCAGCCGCCGCACCTCGTGTACTTCATCGGCAGAAAGCTCGGCAAAGGAGGTCTCATGGAGGTGTTCGTCCGCGGAAACCATGGCAAGGACGGCCTCCCTGTCGGCGCGGCGGTCCTCCGCGGAGCTGTCCCGGCCGGGGGAGGCCACGCGCGGATCCTGGTCCTTGCCGGCGGCCGTGCCCGCCTCCCGGGTGCCTGCTGTCGCGGGCCTGGTCCGCGGCTCCGCTGCGGGCGGTGCCGGCACTGCCGGGCGGGCCGCCCGGCCCGGTTGTGCGGTGCCGGCATTCGGGCGGAACACGGCTGCGAAGACGGCATCAAACAGGGGCACCTGTTCGCGCGCGGATACGAGCACCACGCGGCAGGTCCAGTAGAGCTGCTCAAGCTGGGTCGGTGGGATCAGGTGGAGCGCCTCGGCCAGCCGTGCCGCCCGGTCCGGCGACGTGGCAAGACCGGCCCTCCGGATTGCCGTAACGAACGCGGCGGACAAGGCTGCTGCCTCGACCCGTGGCGGCGGTGCGGGGGTGGGGTTGTTGTCCTCAGCCATCGGTGCCGTCCACAAGCCAGGCCGCGCCGCGGGAGCCGACGAGTTCAAGGTCATCGCGGTTCTTGACGATTGAGCCCCACGTTTGCTCGGTGATTCCGGGGTCGATCCGTTCCACGCCGAGCACGGCCAGGGCCGAGACCCAGTCGATTGCCTCGGATATCCCCGGGGGTTTGGCGAGGTCCAGCATCCGCAGCCGGGTTATGACGGCCGCTGCCTGGAGCGCCAACGGGCCGCTGCTGGCGGGAACCCGGCGGCGCACGATCTCGGCGATCCGGGCCGGTCCGGGGTAGTCGATCCAGTGGTAGAGGCAGCGGCGGGTCAAGGCGTCATGAAGGTCCCGCGTCCGGTTGGAAGTGAGGATCACGATGGGGGGATGGGTGGCGCGGATTGTGCCGAGCTCCGGGATGGTGACGGCGGATTCCGCCAGCAGTTCAAACGTGAAGGCCTCGAATTCGGCGTCGGCGCGGTCGATCTCGTCCAGAAGCAGCACGGCGGGCCGCGGGCCGGGATGTTCCAGCGCCTGCAGCAGCGGCCGCCGCAAAAGGTACTGGGGGGCGAAGAGGTCCGTTTCCGTGACCTCGGTGTCGCGGACTTCGGCCAGCCGGATGCCGAGGAGCTGGCGTTGATGGTTCCATTCGTACAGGGCCTCGCCGGCGTCGATCCCCTCGTAGCATTGCAGCCGGTACAGCGGCGTGTCGAGGAGTTCGGCCAACGCCTTCGCGGCCTCCGTTTTCCCGACTCCCGCCTCGCCTTCGAGCAGGATGGGCTGCGGCAGGCGGACGGCCAGGAACAGGGCCGTTGCGAGTCCGACGTCGGCCAGGTAGTTGGTGCGGTCCAGCGCGGCCATCAGCGACGCCACATCCGGGACCCGGCGCCGCACGTCCTCCTCCGCGCCGGCCCGCGCCGCCGTCGTCATACGGCCCCCTGCAGGCTGTCAAGGACGCGCCTGTAGTCTTCCTCGGTGTCCACGTCCAGCGGGACGGGACCGGGCGTGCGGACCTCGATGACGTCGTCCGTGCGCTGTTCGAGGAGCTTCCAGACTGCCTTGTCCCCGTGCAGGGCAGCCAGGTCCGGCAGCAGGCGCCGGGCAAACGCCAGCGGGTGGCCCACGCCGTCGTCGTAGCGGCACACCGCGATGCCGGGCGAACCGGCACCGGCACCGGCACGGCCAGCACCGGCAGAGCCAGGACTGGCGGCGGCGGCGGAAGGGGCGGCGGAACCCGTCTGCTCGAGGGCGCCGAGCACGGCCCGGACGCTCGCGGCCCGGACACCGGGCTGATCGCCGAGCAGCAGGACCACGGCGTCAGTGTCCGGATGCAGGGCCGCGAGCGCGGAGGCGATGGAGGACGCGCACCCTTCGCCGAAGTCCGGGTTGAGCACCACATCGCAGCCGCTGGTGTCGACGGTTCGCTCTATCTCGGCCGCCGCGCCGCCCAGGGCCAGCACCGTCTGGCTGAAGGAACAGTCCCGGGCAGTTTCCAGGACGGCATCGAGCAGGACTCCGCTGCCGTAGGGCAGCAGCTGTTTGGGCCGGCCCAGGCGCCGGGAGGCACCCGCGGCCAGGATGATTCCCGCGGACCGGCGTCCGGGGCACCCGGCTGTCAGCAGCGGTTCAGGTCGTGAGGGCATAGCGCTCCGGATCTTTGCGGAAGGCGGCCCGGCAGCCGGGCGAGCAGAAGTAGACGGTCATCCCGTTGTGTACCAGGTGCAGCGACGACTCGAGGGCTGGGACGGACATGCCGCACACCGGGTCGACCGCGCTCGTCGGCCCTGACTCCGTGGGCGCCTCCATGCCTGTGGGCGCGGCCGCAGCGGCCGCCGCGAGGGGCGGGGCAGCGCGCCGCGCCTTGGACCGTTCCCCGACCAGCTGGGCCAGGATTGAAAGCGCGATCTCCCCGGGGGTCCGGGCGCCGAGCTGCAGCCCGGCCGGCGTGAAAACCCGCCGCCGCAGGGCGTCGTCGACGTCGAGGGATTCCAGGACGGCGGCGCCGCGGGTTTCGCTGGCCACGAGGGCCACGTAAGGGACATCCGCGCGCAGGGCCGCCTCCAGCGCACCCTCCTCGGCTCTTCCGTGGGAGGCGACGATCAATGCCGCATCATCGCGGCGGGGATCGGCGGATTCGCCATCCGTGAGTTCGACTTCGAGGCCGACGCCGGAGCCGAGCGTCGCCAGGGCCTGCGCCACCGGCGTCGTGCCCACCACCAGGACCCGGGGCGCCGGAATCCGCGGCTGGAGGAAGATCTCGATCGCCCCGCCGCTGAGGCAGGGGTTGGAGACCTCGACGGCGCCTTCCTCCGCGGTGCGGGACGGTTCCCCGGGCAGCACCCGCAACAGGAGCGGTTCCTGGGAGGCCAGAACCTGCAGGCTGTACTCGCGCACCGATGCCTCCACACAGTTCCCGCCCACAAAGCCCTGGATCTCTCCGGTGGGCAGCACCAGAGCCGTGTCCCCGGCGTGGGCGCTCGTGGGACGCTGGGCGCGGACCACCGTGGCGTGGACGAACGGCTCGCGGCGGCTGGCGAGTTCATCGGCCCTGGCGGCCAGGGATCCTGCGGAGCCGGCCATCAGATCGGCGGCCTGGCCCGGCCCTGCATGGCGGCCCAGACGCGGGCCGGGGTGCAGGGCATGTCCACATGGGTGACGCCGAACGGCGCCAGGGCGTCGACGACGGCGTTGACGATCGCCGGCGGGGAGCCGACTGTGGCGGACTCGCCGATGCCCTTCGCCCCGATCGGGTGGTGCGGGGACGGGGTGACGGTGAACCCGGTTTCCCAGTCCGGCACCTCCATGGCCGTGGGGATCAGGTAGTCCATGAAGGACCCGGCGAGGCAGTTGCCGGCCTCGTCGAACTCGATGATCTCCATCAGGGCCATGCCGACACCGTCCGTCAGTCCGCCGTGCACCTGGCCTTCGATGATCATCGGGTTGATCCTGGTGCCGCAGTCATCCACCGCGATGAACCGCCGCACCTTGACCTGCCCCGTGCCGGGGTCGATGTCCACGACGCAGATGTAGGCGCCGAACGGAAAGGTGAGGTTCGGCGGGTCGTAGGTCACCTCGGCGTCGAGGTTCCCGTCCACTCCCTCGGGCAAGGCAACGGTGCCGTGGGCGCCCATGGCGATCTCGGCGATGGTCTTGCCGACGCTCGGGTCGCCCTTGACGAACCAGCGTCCCTTTTCCCACTCGAGGTCCTCGGGGCGGGTCTCGAGCATGGCCCCGGCGATCAGTTTCGCCTTCTCGCGCACCTTCCGGGCTACGAGGGCCACGGCGCCGCCGCTGACCGGCGTCGAACGGCTGCCGTACGTGCCCAATCCGAACGGGGTCTGGTCCGTGTCCCCGTGCACCACCTCGATGTCCTCCGGCGGGATGCCGAGTTCCTCGGCCACGATCTGGGCGAACGTGGTCTCGTGGCCCTGGCCCTGGCTCTGCACCGAGATGCGCACCACGGCCTTGCCGGTGGGGTGCACGCGCAGCTCGGCGCCGTCGGCCATGCCGAGGCCCACAATGTCGAAGTGCTTCCGGGGGCCGGCTCCCACGACTTCCGTGAAGAAGGACACCCCGACGCCCATGAGTTCGCCGCGCTCGCGCTTTTCGGCCTGTTCGCGGCGGAGGTCCTCGTACCCGGCGAGCTGCATCGAGAGCCGCATGGCAGCCTCGTAGTTGCCCGAGTCGTAGACCCAGCCGGTCTTGTTGGCATAAGGGAACTGCTCCGGCTTGATGAAGTTCTTGAGCCGCAGCTCGGCGGGGTCCATGTTCAGCTTGCGGGCCAGGACGTCCACCATCCGCTCCACCAGATAGACGGCCTCGGTGACGCGGAACGAGCAAGCGTAGGCGACGCCGCCGGGCGCCTTGTTGGTGTAGACGCCAGTGACGGAGCAGTGGGCAGCCATCAGGTCGTAGCTGCCGGTGAAGATGGAGAAGAATCCGGCCGGGTTCTTGGTGGGCTGGGCGGTGGCGTTGAACGCGCCGTGGTCGGCCAGCACGTGGGTGCGCAGGGCCAGGATCTTGCCGTCCTTGGTCGCCGCGATTTCGCCCTGCATGATGTAGTCCCGGGCGAACGAGGTCGACATCAGGTTCTCCGAACGGTCCTCCACCCATTTGACCGGGCGGCCGGAGACGATCGAGCCGACGACGGCGAGGATATAACCGGGGTAGATCCCGACCTTGTTGCCGAAGCCGCCGCCGATATCGGGGGAGACAATCCTGATCTTGTGTTCGGGGATGCCGGCGACGATCGCGAACAAGGTCCGGTGCGCGTGCGGGGCCTGCGTGGTCTCGTAGAGCGTCAGCTTGCCGTTGACGGCGTCGAAGTCGGCGACGGCACCGCACGTCTCCATCGGCGCGGGGTGGACGCGCGGGTACACCACCTCCTGGCTGACCACCACATCGGCGGAGGCGAACACCGCATCGGTTTCGGCTTTGTCGCCCATCTCCCAGTCGAAGATCCGATTGTCCGTCCGGCCCTCGATCTCGTCGCGGATCACCGGCGCGTCCGGGTCGAGCGCCTTGCGGGCGTCCACCAGCGGCGGCAGCACATCGTATTCGACGTCGATCAGCTCCAGGGCGTCCCGGGCGGCGTAGCGGTCCTCTGCCACGACGAACGCGACTTCCTGGCCCTGGAACCGGACTTTGTCGGTCACCAGCACGGCCTGGACATCCGCGGAGAGCGTCGGTGCCCATGCGAGCTTCAGGCCCAGGAGGTCCTTGCCGGTGATGACTGCAACGACTTTCGGGTGTGCCAGGGCATTGGTGGTGTCGATGGACACGAGCCGGGCGTGCGCCACCGGAGCCCGCAGGATGGCCCCGTGCAGCATACCCGGCAGCACGATGTCATCCAGGTAGTGGCCCTTGCCGCGCACGAAGCGCGGGTCTTCCTTCCGCTGGATCCGGCCGTAGCCGATCGGGCGGTCCTCGTCGCCGGCGGCCGGGTTCGACGGCCGGTCATGGATGACGGTCATGCCTTCACCTCCGTGGCTGTGTTCGCTGTCTCTGCGGCGACATCCGGGACGGCAGTGTCCGTGCCATCCAGGACTTCGTCGGCGGCCGCTGCGTCCTCCACTCCAGTGCCGGCAGGATGGGCGGCGGCCCACTGCACCGAGCGGACGATCGTTGCGTAGCCCGTGCACCGGCAGATCTGCCCGGAAATGGCCCGCCGGATCTCGGCGTCGTCCGGGTGCGGATTCTTATCAAGGAGCGCGCGGGCCGTGAGCATCATCCCCGGGGTGCAGAAGCCGCACTGCAGCCCGTGCTCCTCCATGAAGCCCTGCTGGACGGGGTCGAGGGTGCCGCCGGTGGCCAGTCCCTCCACGGTGCGGATGTCGTGCCCCGCGGCCATGGCGGCCAGGACGGTGCAGGACTTCACGGGCTGACCGTCCATCAGGACCACACACGTCCCGCAGTTGCTCGTGTCGCATCCCCAGTGCGTACCGGTGAGGCCCAGGACCTCGCGGATGTAGTGGACCAGGAGCACCCGGGGTTCAATCTCGCTCGTGACGTCGGTGCCGTTAACGGTCATGCTGATCTGCATCGGTTTCAGCCTTCCTGCATCTGGGCGGCGCGGGCACAGGCCCGCCGCAGTACCCGCCGGGTGAGCTCATCGGCGAGATGCCGTTTGTAGTCGACCGGGCCGCGCTGGTCCGCTACCGGATCGCAGGCCGCCGCTGCCAGCCTGCCGGCCTCGGCGAACAGCTCCTCGTCCGGATGCCTGCCGCGGAGCGCCGCGGCGGCCTCGGCCAGCGGGTGGTCAAGGCCCAGCGCAGTGAGTCCGACGGCGGCGTCGTCGACGGTCCCGTCCGCGGCGAGGGTGACTGCGGCGCCGGCGGCACCGACTGCCCAGTCGCCGACCCGGCGTTCGACCTTTTCATAGGCGCTGCCCGAGCGGGGGCGGATGCCGAACCTGAGTTCGCAGAGCAGCTCATCCTGTCCGACCGCGGTTTCATAAGGTCCGCGGTGGAACTCGGACATGGACAGGATGCGCTCGCCGCGTGGCCCGCGGATCACTGCCTCGGCGGCCAGGACGTCACAAACGGTGGAGAGGTCCTCGGCGGGGTCGGCCTGGCAGAGGGAGCCGCCGATCGTGCCGCGGTTGCGCACCACGGGGTCGGCGATCACCAATTCGGCGTCCCGCACAATGGGGAACAGCGCGGCGACCTCGTCCGACTCCAGCAAGGTGGTGTGGCGCGTCATGGCGCCCACCCTTAGCTTGTTGCCGTCACGGAGGATGAAATCCAGCTCGTAGAGGTCATTGATGTCGATCAGCCATTCGGGCCGGGAAAGGCGAAGCTTCATCATCGGCAGGAGGCTGTGGCCGCCGGCCACCACCCGGGAATCGGGGCCGTACCGGGCGAGAAGTTCCAGGGCGTTGTCCACGGTGGTGGCGCGCACGTAGTCAAATGGAGCCGGAATCTGCATAGTCCCTACCTCACTCCGAATGGCCGGCGGCATGGTGCAGCGGCTGCTTAGCGCCGGATTGAGGTCAGTCTTGCCCCGGCCTGAGTGGGCTGTCAATATCGTCATAAGCGAAAGGTTATGAAGCCGTGGCGATGACATTGGGACAGTTGCGGACGTTCGCCCTGGTGGCCAAGCTGGGCTCTCTTCACGCCGCAGCAGTCCACCTCGGAGTCAGCGAACCGGCCGTTTCGACGGCGCTTGCCGCACTCAGGCAGGATCTGGGCGACCCGCTCTTCGTGCGCGCCCACGGCGGGATTGCGCTGACTCCCGGCGGCCGGGCCCTCGCCGAACACGCCCAGGATATCGTGGGACTGGCGGATCAGGCCCGGTGGGAGGTGGCGCATGCCCAGACCGAGACCGGACGCCTGAATATCGTGGCGACGGCGCCCTTTGCCGAACACGCGGCCGGGCGCCTGCTGGACCTTTTCACCCGCCGGGTTCCCGGCGCCTCCGTCGACGTGGTGGTGGAGGAGGCCGAGGACATTGCCTCGCTGATGCGCGAACGCGTCTATGACATCGCCTTGGGAGCCCGGCCCGCCGTCCGCAACGGCGGCCTTCCCAACGGTACTGGCGACGTCGGCATCGACTCCGCCCCGTTCCTGCGGTACCAGCGGATTGTTGTGGCGGCCGCCGGGCATCCGCTCGCCGCCCTCCACGGGCCGGTAGCGCTGGCTGAACTGCTGCGCAGGCCCTGGTTTGCCGGTCCCGCCGGCGTCCAGGCGGCCAGCGAGGAGGGCCGCTGGCTGGCGTCCCAGGCAGTGGCGCCGGAGATCGTCCGGTTGAGCAGCGAGACAGAGGCGCTCGCCGCCGTCAGGGCGGGCGAGGGAACCATGCTGGCGCTGGGCCATATTGTGCGGGCTGAAATTCGCAGCGGCGCCCTGGTCCGCGTGCCGGTGGCCGGAACGCCAGTCTCCGGACTTTGGTGGGCCAGTACCCTGGACCGCCGCCGGGCCACCACCATGGCGCGGACCCTGCAAAGGTTTGCCGGCACCGCCGACGCCACCGCGGCCATGGTCGCTCCCGGCGGTTCGCGGGGGCTGGAGAGGCGGGGGTCCAAGTTCCACGTGGCGCTCTGGAGCTGAGGCGCCTGCCGCTGTGTCGCGTTGCACAACGCCCGGGCGGGTGCTACCCCTTGAGGGGTTAGACGATCCATTCACCCTGCGAGAAGGAGTAGCAATGACGTTGTCCCGAGACGAAGACAGCTCGCTGCGGCATTGGAGCAGCCGGCTGATTCAGGCGCTGCAGATCCTTGACCTGGAAGTCGACCACGAAAAGATCGTCCAGGTCGCGGACGAATCCGTTAAAGCCGTCGGGCCGCATGCGGACGCCATCAGCGCGTTCATTGTGGGCTACGCGGCCGGTACCGCGTCCACCAACGGCCGCAAGGGCACGCAGGAGGCCGTGCACGCCGCGTCGAACAAAGTCATTGAGCTCTGCGAGCACGGCGAGTCCGGCGGCCCGGACGAGGAAGGCTGGGCCAAGAGGGCCCAGTAAGGCAGTAGCGCAGTAGCTGAGTCGCGCAGTAGCTGAGTAACGGAGTAACTGAGTGACGGAGTAGCGCCCGCGCCGGCAGTACGGGACATGCTCCACGGTGGGGCTCAGGGACGGGCATGCTGGTGTCATGTCCAGTCGCCGGGGCCGGGGTGGGGCAGGTCCCGTGGCCCCGGCCCCGGCCCCGGCGACTGGCGGGTGCCTTGCGGCGTGTGCCTAGGGTGAGGCCACCCCGGCAGGGACTGTTGCCGCGCCGTCGGGCGTCTGGTCCAGGCTCGGCTCGAGCCGGATAATGACCGCCTTCGAGACCGGCGTGTTGCTGCCCTCGGCCGTGTGGTTCAGCGGCACCAGCACGTTGGCCTCGGGGTAGTAGGCGGCCGCGCAGCCGCGTGCCGTGGGATACGACACCACGCGGAACTTGCGCACTATGCGTTCCTCGCCGTCGTCGTGCACGCCGCGGATGTCCACGTACTGCCCGTCCGCAAGGCCGAGTTCGGCGATGTCGTCAGGGTTCACGAACACCACATGGCGGCCCTTCTTGATACCCCGGTAGCGGTCGTTGTGCGAGTAGATGGTGGTGTTGAACTGGTCGTGGGAGCGCATACTCTGCAGGATCAGGGTTCCCCCCGGCCGCTGGACCAGCTCGAGATCATTGGCAGTCAGCACGGCCTTGCCGGTGGGCGTGGGGAAGGTGCGGGAGTCACGGGGACCGTGGGCGAGGACAAATCCGCCTTCCTGCCGGATCCGTTCGTTGTAGTCCTTGCAGCCGCCCACCACCCGCGAAATGTGATCGCGGATGAGGTCGTAGTTCTTCTCAAACCCGTCCCAGTCGGCCTTGATCTTCTCGCCCACCAGGAGCTTGCCCAGCCGGCTCACGATGGCCGGCTCCGAGAGCAGATGATGGGACACCGGCTCGACGCTGCCCCAGGACGGGTGCACCGCGCAGACAGTGTCCTCCACCGAAACGAACTGGGGACCGGATTCCTGGATGTCGATCTCGGTCCGCCCCATCGTGGGGAGGATCAGCGCCTCGCGGCCCGTCACAGTGTGCGAGCGGTTCAGCTTGGTCGAGATCTGGACTGTCATCTCCGTGTTTTCCATGGCAGCCACGGCGGCATTCGTGTCCGAGATGGCACCCACAAGGTTGCCGCCCAGGGCGACGAAAACCTTGATCTCGCCCGCGCGCATCTTGTTGATGGTCTCGACGGAGTCCGTGCCGTGTTCGCGGGGCGGCTCGAAGTCGAACTCCTTGCCGAGGGCTTCCATAAAGGACTGCGGCATCTGCTCCCAGATGCCCATGGTGCGGTCGCCCTGCACATTGCTGTGCCCGCGGATGGGGGAGGCGCCGGCGCCCGGCTTGCCGATGTTGCCGCGCAGCAGCAGGAGGTTGATGATCTCCTTGATGGTGGCGACAGCCTTCTTCTGCTGCGTAATGCCCATGGCCCAGGTGATGATGACCTTCTCGGCCTTGAGGTAGCGGGCGGCGAGCTCATCGATGTCCTCGCTGCGCAGGCCCGTGGCTTCGAGCACCGTGCGCTCATCCAGCCGGGCCAAGTGCTCCTTAAGCTCCTCGAGTCCCTCGCAGTGTTCGGCCAGGAAGGCGTGGTCCAGAACCGTGCCGGGGTTCTTGGCCTCGGCCTCGAGCACGCGCTTGGACACGGCCTGCAGCAGTGCCATGTCGCCGCCGATCCGGATCTGAAGGAACTGGTCCGCGATCTGCGTGCCGTGGCCGATCACGCCCTTGACCTCCTGCGGGTTCTTATAGCGGCGCAGGCCGGCCTCGGGAAGGGGATTGACGGCCACGATCTCACCGCCGCGGTTCTTGCACGCCTCGAGTTCGGTCATCATCCGGGGGTGATTGGTACCCGGGTTCTGGCCCATGACGATGATCAGGTCGGCTTGGGCGTAGTCGTCGAAGCTGACGGTCGCCTTGCCGATCCCGATGGTCTGGCCCATTGCCCAGCCCGAAGATTCATGGCACATATTGGAGCAGTCCGGCAGGTTGTTGGTGCCATAGCCGCGGACCATCAGCTGGTAGAGGAAGGCGGCCTCGTTGGACGTCCTGCCGCTCGTGTAGAACGCCGCCTGGTCGGGGGAGTCCAGCCCCTTGAGCTTGTCGGTCACAAGCCGGAGCGCCTCATCCCAGCTGACCGCCTTGTAGTGGTCCTCGCCGGCGGGCTTGTATACCGGTTCCGTGAGCCGGCCCTGCATGCCAAGCCAGTACTCGGACCGGCCGCGCAGTTCGCTGACGGAATTCTGGGCCCAGAAAGTTTCGGGAACCACCACCGGGGTCGCCTCCCAAGTCACCGCCTTGGCCCCGTTCTCGCAGAACTCGAACGCCTTGCGGTGGTGCGGGTCCGGCCACGCGCAGCTCGGGCAGTCGAAGCCTTCCTTCTGGTTCATGGCCATGACGGTCTTACGGGTCCGGTTCAGCCCCATCTGCTCGATGGCCGGCTTCATGGAGTGGTACACGCCCGGGACACCAGCGGCCCAGCTCTTCGGCCCGTCCCCGACTACGAGATCCTGCTCCGACGGTTCCTCGATGTGAGGAGTCTTGCGAGTCACGTGAACTTCCCTTCCTCAACCACCGTCCGGAGGGGGCGGCGTGCTGATCTGCCACTATGCACCATACCTTCAGGCCTATCAGCTTGATCGGAGCGCCGCAAGCAATTGGCCGGGGCCCTGTCCCGAGTGCCGCCCGGCACCGTGCGCACCCCTTATACCACCGCCGTCTTGGCGCGTGCTGGGGACCTGCTGTGCGCCAGCCTCAGGTAGCAGAGGCCAAATATTCGGGTCCTGCAGGGGTAGCCGTTACCCGGCTGTTATTCGCCGACAGCACGCCCGCGCAGTAGTTCCCGCGTAGGCTACGTTGCCGCCGTCGACCTCGGGGCGAGTAGCCCAAGCGTCGGTGCGCGTATTTCAAACCCGCGATCCCGGTGGCCGGAGGCCCCGAAAAACGCCGGACCGTGGTCCGGATCCTAAGTTACCCACCCGTCCCAGTTTTCCCCAAGGAATCACCAAGCACTGTTGCACCATCACTCACTCTAAGAGGCAGGTGTGCAATGAATTTGTTCGCATGCAGGAAGGTTGGCGGCCAAAGACGTGTCTTTAGCCGGTCAACCCGGGCAGTAGCGGCAGGGACAGCGATGACCCTGCTCAGTTTTGTCGGACTCACCGCAACGGCGCCTGGCGCCAGCGCCGTGCAGGCGCCGGTCGGCGCAGGCTTCACCATCACCCCGTCCGATCTGGCCTTTATTCTCAAGCAAATCAAGATCGCCGAGGCCCACGTCGCCAACACGACGTCGGCAACCGGCCCGTGCGGTGCCCTGATTGGCACCGGCCCCAACCAAATCCCCAGCCCTCTCGTCTCCCAGGGCCTGCGGACAGTGGACGGCTCGTGCAACAACCYCCAGCCAGGCCAGGAAACGTTCGGCGCTGCTGACCAGACGTTCCCGCGCCTGGCCACGCCCGTGTTCAAGGCCGCCGAGGCTGTACCCCCTGGCTTCGGCCCGGCAGGCTCGACGAGCTACGCGCAGAAGAAGGGCAACGTTTTCGACTCCGAGCCCCGCACCATCAGCAATCTGATTGTGGACCAGACCTCCACCAACCCCGCCGCCGTCGCAGCGGCCGGCAACCCGGTCAGGACGCAGGGGAATACGGGCGTCGTGCCGTGCACGACGGATCCCCAGCCTAACGCCACACCTCCGGTCATTGAAGTTCCTGCGGGCTGCGTGCCGTCGCATCAGACCCTGTTCATCCCGAACGTCACCACGGACGTCGGGCTTTCCCCGCCCTACAACTCGCTTTTCACGCTGTTCGGGCAGTTTTTCGACCACGGCGTAGACCAGACGGTCAAGTCCGGCGGCACTGTCTTCGTTCCGCTGAAGGCCGATGATCCGCTCATCGCCGGCCCGGACCACATCCTCGGCAACGCCGACGACCTGGCCCCGCAGCTGCGGTTCATGGTGCTGACCCGGGGCCAGAACCAGCCCGGTCCGGACGGTGTCACAGGCGACAACCCCGCCACCGCTGCCGACGAGAGTGCTGACGATATCCAGAATGCGACCAACACGGACTCGCCCTGGGTTGACCAGTCCCAGACCTACACGTCCCACTCATCCCACCAAGTGTTCCTGCGGGAGTACATCAACAACGCCGCCGGCAGGCCGGTCTCCACTGGCAAGCTGCTCGGTGGCGCAGCCGGCCCGACGGCGAACGGCATGGCCACGTGGGCCACGACCAAGTCCCAGGCGGCGATCTTCCTCGGTCTCAAGCTCGAGGACAAGGACGTCACCAACATCCCGATGATCGCAGCGGACGCGTATGGCAAGTTCATCCCCGGACCCCTGCGCGGGCTGCCGCAGTACGTCACCCAGACCGGCCTCGTAGAGGGAAACACGGTCACGCCCGTGCCGGTGCCGACAAACGTGCGGTACTTCGACACGCCGTTCCTGACGGACATCGCGCACAACGCCGACCCGTCACCGCGGGACGCTGACAACAACCCGGCCACGCCTCCCGTAGCGCCCACCCCGGACGCTGACAACACGGCCTCGGCAGATTTTGCCAACCAGCCGGCCGGGACCTACGACGACGAGATGCTCAATGCGCACTTCATCGCCGGTGACGGGCGGGTCAACGAGAACATCGGTCTCACCACCATCCACCAGATCTTCCACTCTGAGCACGACCGTCTCGTCGGCAATATCAAGACCGTGCTGACGAACGATACTTCCGCCAGCGGCACGGCGGCTCTGGCCCAATGGCAGTTGGCGGCCGGTGCAGACGGCTGGAACGGTGAGCGCCTCTTCCAGGCGGCACGGTTCATCACCGAAATGGAATACCAGCACCTGGTCTTCGAGGAATTCGCCCGCAAGATCCAGCCTGCGATCAACCCCTTCGAGCCGTTTGCGTTCACTCAGACGGAGCTCAACCCGGCCATCAAGGCCGAGTTTGCCCACGCCGTGTACCGCTTCGGTCACTCTATGCTCACCGAGACGATCTCGCGCAGGAACGAGGACCGCCCCGGTCCGGACAACCAGTTCGGCACCTCCGATGACATCTTGGGGAGTCAGAACGACATCTCCTTGCTCAACGGGTTCCTCAACCCTCCGGAGTACACCAATGGCGGCCCTGCCGGTTCGCTCACCTCCGAGGAGGCTGCGGGCAGCGTCATCATGGGTATGTCGGATCAGGTCGGCAACGAGCTCGATGAGTTCGTGACCGACACGCTTCGCAACAACCTGCTGGGCCTGCCACTGGACCTGCCGACGATCAACATGACGCGGGCCCGGTCCGAGGGTATCCCGCGGCTGAACCAGCTTCGCCGGGAGATCTTCAACTCGACGAACGACGCCCAGTTGAAGCCCTACACCAACTGGATCGACTTCGGGGAGGGCCTCAAGCACCCTGAGTCGCTGACTAACTTCGTGGCTGCCTACGGTCAGCACCCGTCCATCACCGGCGCGACGACGCTGGCGGGCAAGCGCGAGGCTGCACGGTTGATCGTCAACCCCAACCCCATTGCTGGCGATGTCGCCCCTGCTGACGCCGCGGCGTTCATGAACAGCACGGACGCCTGGGCCAACAACGGCACCCAGTCGATCACCGGCCTCGACAACGTCGACCTCTGGGTCGGCGGACTCGCGGAGCAAACGGTTGTGTTCGGTGGCCTGCTGGGCAGCACCTTCAACTACGTGTTCGAGAACCAGCTGACCGAGCTGCAGAACGGCGACCGCCTCTACTACCTGGCCCGCACCCCGGGCATGAACCTGAGGACGCAGCTCGAAGGCAACTCGTTCTCCGAACTGATGATGCGCAACACGAACGTTCGCAGTTTGAAGGCCGATGCATTCGCCACGGCGGACTGCAAGTTCGAGCTGAAGAACCTTGCCGGCACCGCTGCCGGCTTTGCGTCCTTCGGAAACACCGTAGCGGACGACCTGCAGTCGGAGTGCAGCGAGCCGGCTTTGCTGATCCGCATGTCCGACGGCACCATCAAGTACCGTGCGCGGAACACCGTCGATCCCTCCGGGATCAACGGCCAGAGCGTCTACAACGGCACTGCCGGCGTGGACCGCATCTTCGGTGGTAACGACAGCGACACCTTCTGGGGTGGACTCGGCAACGACATCATCGAAGGTGGTGACGGAGCCGACGTCGCGCTCGGTGGTGAAGGCAACGACATCATCACCGACCTTGCCGGCGACGATGTCTTGAAGGGCGGTCCCGGTAACGACGCAATCGACACCGGACCGGGCCTGGACATCATCATGGGCGGTGATGGCAAGGACTTCACGAACGGTGGTGCCAACGCCAACGAGACCTTCGGTGGTGAGGGTGACGACTTCATCATGCTCGGTCAAAGCCTTGACGCCGCCTTCGGCGACAGCGGCAATGACTGGGAAGAGGGTGGTGATCAGCCGGACCTCATGCAAGGGGACAGCGGCAACCTGTTCTTCCTGGACGACTCCCAAAAGCCCGGACACGACATCCTGATCGGACAGGGCGGTGACGACGACTACGACATGGAAGGCGGCGATGACGTCGGTGTCGCAGGTCCGGGCATCGAGAAGGTCGCTGGCGCTTCAGGTTATGACTGGGAAATCGGCGTCGGTGATCCACAGCCGCAGGACCTTGACTTGGCTCTCCCGATCCCGCCGCTGGATATCCTCCAGGTCGGCGTCAGGGACAAGTTCAACGAGGTCGAGGCGTTGTCCGGCGCGGAACTCAACGACACCATCCGTGGTGACAGCGTGGTTCCCAGTGCCGTGGGTGGCGCCGGGTTCATCGGGTGCGACGTGCTGGACCAGGCGGGCCTTGACCGTATTGCCGGTCTTGATGCGCTGGTGCCGGCGTTGAACACCCCGTTGGCTACCGTCGTGGCCCAGTCGGCATCGGGCGACTGCCCGCTTCTGAGCGGCGCGAACGTCTGGGGCGATGGCAACATCCTCCTTGGCGGCGGCGGCAGCGACCTGATCGAGGGACGTGGCGGAGACGACATCATCGACGGTGACGCCTACTTCAACGTCCGCCTGAGCGTCAGGACGAACGCAGCTGACCCGTCGACGGAAATCGGCAGTGCAGCGGTGACCGGATCCGGCCAAAGCGCCATGGCCAGCCGGTATCTTCGTGACGGCGCCGGTGCGCTTACCGGACCGACACTTCAGGAAGCCGTCTTTGCCGGCACCGTCGACCCCGGAAACATCGTGGCCGTCCGTGAGATCCTGACCGGCTCCGGCGGATCCGACAGGGCCGTCTTCACCGGCCCGCAGGCCGACTACACCGTCACGACCACCCCTGCCGGCGCCACCCTGGGCTCGGCAGGCTCGACCACTACGGTGGTTGACAACGTCGGCGCCGATGGCACGGACACTGTCCGCAACATCGAGCTCCTGCAGTTCTCTGACACCGTTGCGCCCAACGCTCCGGTCATCGGCACGGCAACCGCCGCCGCCGGCCAGGCCACGGTTAACTGGACGGCTCCGACCGTCGGAACGGCCAGCGCCTTCTCCGTGAAGGTGCTCGACGTGACGACGAATCCGGCCGGCGTCCAGGTCGGTGCCCTGCGCACCGCCCCGGCAGGCGCCACCAGCCTGGTGGTGACCGGCCTGACCAACGGATCGCAGTACAGGTTCCAGGTTCTGGCCAACAGCGCCCTCGGTGACAGCCCGTTCTCGGCGCTGTCCAACACGGTGAGCCCGAYGGCTACCACCGCACCGGGAGCGCCGACCATCGGGACGGCCACGGCCGGGAACGCTTCGGCGTCCGTGACCTGGACCCCGGGGTCCACCGGCGGATCCCCCATCACGGGTTACAGAGTGAGGGCCTTCGCCGGAACTGCCTTGATAAGTACGACGGTCACCGGAAACGTCGGAAACGTCGTCGTCACCGGCCTCACCAATGGGACGGCGTACACGTTCGACGTCGCCGCCGTCAACGTGGCCGGTACGGGCGGATTCTCGGCCCGCACGGCAGCGGTGACACCACGGACGGAATTCGTGGCTCCCACCGTGACAGCGCGGACACCGGCATCCGGTGCACTCTCCGTCAGCCAGACGGCGAACCTGACGGCAACGTTCAGCGAGGCGGTGACGGGAGTCAGCGGAACCACGTTCCAGCTGCGGCTCGGCACCACGGTGATCCCCACCGTCGTGTCTTACAACACGCTCACCCGGGTTGCGACTCTGAACCCGGTCGGCACGCTGTTGGCGGACCGCGTGTACACGGTGAACCTCGTGGGGATCCGTGACCTCGCGGGCAACACGATGGCGACCAGCACGTGGTCGTTCACCACGGGCCCCAACCCGACCATCACCGCCACGACTCCCGTCGCGGGAGCCACAGGGGTGCTGCGCAACAGCAACGTGACCGCCACGTTCAGTGAGGTCATTACCGGCTTCGCAGTTGCCGGCAAGGTCCGGATTGAACGGGTCTCCACCGGGGCGGCGGTCGCTTCGGCGATCACGTTCAACAGCACCACCAGGGTGCTGACGATCAACCCCGGAACCAGCCTCCTCGCGAACACCCAGTACCGGGTCACCGTCACCGGTGGCACCACTGGCGTCCGCGACCTGGCCGGTAACCCGATGACAACCCGTATCTGGACGTTCACCACGGGCGCAGGGCTGTAACAGCAAGCAGCACTGCAACAGCACGACGAGATCGCCGGCTGGCGGACCCACAGCGGCCCGCCAGCCGGCTTCCTCAATTCTTCGAAATTCACTTTTCGACACTGTATTCAGCTCTATTGCCCACTTGGAGGGGCCATGACTACACGACGAGAGATCTTCAAACTGGGCGCTGTCGGCGCCCTCGGCCTTGCCGGGTTCAAAGGCGGCGACGACGACATTCCCACTACTGGTCCGAGCACACCGCTCCTCACCGCCAGCCAACTTGCGCCTCAGAACAAGCCTGTTCCCTACGCGGGCGTCTTTCGCCGCCCGCCCGAGCTCGTCCCCTTCGCGACGGGCTTCGACGGCGGCGACCCGGCCCGGCCGTTCGCCCGGTACGCCCTCACCCAGAAGCTCGGCCAGGCCCAGCTCGTGCCCGGGCTGAACACCACCGTGGCCGGCTACAACGGCATCTTTCCAGGCCCCACCATCCGGGCCATCCAGGGCACCCGGATCGAGGTGCGGATCCGCAACGCCCTGCCGGCCGCCGGGCTCGTGCAGCCCGCCCGCTTTGATACAGTCACCCACCTGCACGGCTCGGCGTCGCTGCCCCAATATGACGGGTACGCCAACGACATCACCATCCCCGGGAACGTGAAGAACTACCGTTACCCCAACTTTCAGCCGTCCCGGACGCTCTGGTACCACGACCACAAGCACCACATCACGGCCCAGAACGTGTACTCAGGACTCGCCGGCTTCTATCCGCTCTCTGACAAGTTCGAGCGTGCCCAGCTGCCGCAGGGCGAGTTCGACGTGCCCCTGATGATCTCGGACGCCATGTTCAATGCCGACGGTTCCCTCGCCTACAACGACAACGACCAGAAGGGCCTGTGGGGGGACATCATCCTGGTCAACGGCGTGCCCTGGCCCACCATGAAGGTCAAGCCGCGGATCTACCGCTTCCGGGTGCTCGATGCGTCCATCTCGCGCTCCTACCGGCCCACGCTCTCCACCGGTGACCCCGTCTACGTGGTTGGCACCGACGGCGGCATGACGCCGAAAGTGCAGGCCGTCAAATCCTGGCGGCAGGGCACGGCGGAACGCTACGAGGTGCTGATCGACTTCCGTAAATACCGGACCGGGCAGCTGATCGAACTGCGCAACCTCAGCAACAAAAACAACATCGACTTCGCCAACACGAACAAAATCATGCGATTCCAGGTGGTGGCGGACTCCGGGTCGGGGGCCGGCTCCATTTCCAGCATCCCGGCCACCCTGGACGACGGCGGGGCCGTCAACGCGTCTCTGGGCGCCATTCCCACCATGAGCCTGACGCCGGCGATGGTCAAAGCCAAACGCGAGCTGAAATTTTTCCGGGATCACGGACAATGGACCGTCAACGGCGTCACCTGGGCCGACGTGGAGAAGTCCGGGTTCACCAAGCTGTTCGGCAATCCCCAGCCGTTCGACGTCGAGCAATGGACCATCATCAATGCGTCCGGCGGCTGGTTCCATCCGGTGCACATCCACCTCATTGACGCCAAAATCATCGGGAGGAACACCAACGGCGGCCAGCCGTTCGCCTGGGAAAAGGGCCCCAAGGACGTCTTCTACGCCGGCGAGAACGAGTCCATCACAGCGCTCATGCAATTCGACCCAGGCGCGAACGGAGGTGGCCGTTACATGATCCACTGCCACAACCTGGTCCACGAGGACCACGACATGATGGTGCAGTTCTCCGTGGGCGATCTGAGGACCAACGACCCCGTCACCACGGATCCGCCAGTCCTGGACACTACTCCTCTGGACGCGTTCCAGCCGGTGTACCGGCCCGGATTCCCGGCGGGGACCTGACGTGCGGCGCCTGGGCCAACTGGGGGCCGCGACCCTGCTCGTGCTGGCGCTGAGCGCCTGTACCGGCGGAACGCCGTCACCGGCACCTTCCTCTCCGACCGCCTTGGCCGTGCAGAGCGCCGCGCCTGTCTCGCTGGAGACCGGGACAGACGTAGGCAACGGCCGCCCGGCCGTGAGCCACGACGGGCTGATGGTGCGGCGGCGCGCCGTCATTGCCGTCCACCCCGCCGCAGGCGCCGAGCCGGGCCCGCCACGCGTACGGCTCGAGCAGACAGCGGCTGCGAGCGGCATCGTCCTATCCGACATCCCCCCGAACGTGCTCGAACCAGCGATCCTGGAGCACCTCGCGCCGGAACTGATCCTGGTGCTTCCGGCCGGAAGCACGGGCGAGGACGCGGAGAAGCTGGCCGAACTCGCCTTCGGCCCGGAGGGCACTTACCCGGGAGTGGAGCATGTCCACGTCACCTCAGTCCTGGTCCACGACCTCCAGTTCAGCGTCGCTGCCACCGATCCGGCAGCCCTGGCGGCTTCCATCGCCGAGGAAGGCATTCTCACGGACGCGCTCGGGAACTACGGCACCACCTTGGACAGCGGAGCCCTGAAGGTCACCTATACGGGACCTCTGCTCAGCGACTTGCTGGTGGAATCCGTGCGGATCGGCATGGCCCGCGGCGCCGGCGTCGAGCCCGCGGACGTGGCGCTGGCTCCCCGTTCGGCCACGGGCGAGGGAGTGGACATGTCCCTCGAGCCGGAACCGGCACCCGAGCCTGAGCCGTCTCCGGGGACGCACTCGCACGACGCCGCCCACGAGGACGCCGGCAGCCACGACACAACAACAACGACGCCGGGCACTGAGGAGACCGGGCACTGACCGCACCAGTGGCCGGCCGGAGCAAGGGGAACGCTACCGGCCGGCCACAAGTGTGTCCCGGATCTCGCGGCGCAGGACCTTACCGATCAGCGAACGCGGCAACTCGTCCACCACTGCAACGCGGCGCGGGACCTTGTACGCGGCAAGGGTCTCCCGCGCGAACGCCAGCAGCGCCTCCGGGTCGATGCCGGCCCCCGCGGATGCCACGACGGCGGCCACCACGTCTTCGCCGCCGCCCGGGCGGGGAAGTCCCACCACGCACACGTCCCTGACGCCAGGGTATTCGGACAGGACGTCTTCGACCTCCGTGGGGGAGACGTTGAAGCCGCCCGTGATGATGAGTTCCTTGATCCGGTCCCGAACGGTCACGAAATCATCCTTGTCCACCGAGACAATGTCACCCGTGCGGAACCAGCCGCCTTCCAGCAGTGCTTCCTCTGTCTCCTTTGGCCGGTTCCAGTAGCCGGCAAAAACCTGCGGACCCCGGATCAAGAGCTCGCCCTCCGCGCCTGGGGGACGGTCCAGGAGAACGTTCCGCGGGTCCACTACGCGAATGTCGGTCAGCGGAAACGGCACCCCCACAGTTCCCGGTTTCCGGCTGGGCCCGAACGGGTTGCCCAGGGCGATTGGCGAGGTTTCCGTCAGCCCGTAGCCCTCGATCAGGTAGCCCCCGGTCGCCTTTTCCCACGTCTCCACGGTCGCCGTCGGCAGGTTCATCGCCCCCGAGATTGAAAACCGGATGCTGTCCAGCGCGATACCGCGCTCGGCGGCTGCTGCGGCGATCCGGTCGTAGATCGGCGGCACCGCGGGCAGGAACGTGGCGGGCGATTTCTTGTGCGCCTTCAGCACAAGGTCGACGTCGAACTTGGGGAACAGCACCAGCCTCGCACCGATGCTCAGGGCAAACGTCATGCACAGCGTCAGCCCGTAGGCGTGGAACATGGGCAGCACCGCGTACACGGTTTCCCGGCCGTCCTTGAGCCCGGGCACCCAGGCGCGGCCCTGCGCGGCATTGGCCTGCAGATTGGCATGGGTCAGCATGGCGCCTTTAGGCCGGCCCGTAGTGCCGCTGGTGTATTGGATGACAGCCAGGTCACCGGCGGCCGGGCGCGGTGCCTCTTCTTCAGCCCGCCGGCGGCAAGGAGCTCTTTCCACGCCAGCACGGTCCGCGGTGCCGGCTGCGCCTTTGGCCGGGGCGGGTGCTTGCCGGCTGCCAAGGCGGCCCGGGCAGCGCGGGCTGCCGGCACGGGAAGCCGCAGCGCCATCCGCTGCAGCAACGGCATCGCCGGAATCAGTTCAACGGAGACGATGCTTTGCAGCCCGACGTCGGCCGGCAGCTGACGGACCTTGTCAACGGCCTTGTCCCAGACGATGGCGACGGTGGCGCCGTGGTCCTCGAACTGATGGCGAAGCTCGCGGTCTGTATATAAGGGATTGTGTTCGACGACGACGGCGCCCAGGCGCAGCGCCGCGTGGAACGCGATGATGTGCTGCGGGCAGTTCGGCAGGACGAGCGCCACCCGGTCACCGGCCCGGACGCCTAGCGCCTTCAGGCCCGCGGCCGCTCTGCTGATGGAAGCGCCAAGTTCGCGGTAACTGGTGCGCGCGCCGAAGAATTCCAGCGCGGTCTTGTTGCCGTAGCGCCGGACGGACGAGTCCATGAGGTCGACAAGGGACCCTTCGGGGAGCTTGAGATCGGCGGGAACTCCGGGGCTGTAGTGGCGGGTCCACGGGCGTTCGGGACGCAGGGGCCCCGCGGATCTGGTGCTCATGGTTTGTCCTTGCCACTGGGCTGCGCCGGGTTGCCGGCTCCAGGCCCGGCAGGGCCCGTCAAGAAATCCTACCGGGGCGGCCCGCACGGATCCGCCTCACGGGAGCACCGCAGTGGCGGTAGGCGGTGCGTGCCCGGAGGTGACTTTTGGCCCTTGGCACCCGGCAGGCCCGGGCGGAGGCTGGGGCGTACACCGCGAGCCGCAGGTCCGCGCATTTCACTGGGCCGGGCAATGCAAAGATCTACGGGGTAGAGGTCCACGGGAGCGCCATGAAACACCAGCAGCCGAGCCTGAAGTTCCTGGGTGCCACCGACACAGTCACCGGTTCCCGCTACCTGATCGACGCCGGCGGCAGGCGCGTGCTGGTGGACTGCGGGCTCTTCCAGGGCTACAAGCGCAGCCGCGAGCGCAACCGGGCGCCGTTCCCGGTGCCGCCCCGGTCCATTGATGCAGTGGTGCTGACACATGCGCACCTGGACCACACGGGCTACGTCCCGGCCCTGGTCAGGGACGGGTTCGGCGGCCCCGTCTACGCCACCGACGGCACCACAGATCTCTGCAAACTCCTCCTGCCCGACAGCGGCCACCTGCAGGAGGAGGAAGCCCGCTATGCCTCACAGCGGGGATCGTCCGCGCATGAACCTGCGCTGCCGCTCTACACGGCCGCCGACGCCGTCAGGTCTCTCAACAGTTTCAAGGTGTGCGGGTTTGACGATCCCATTGACCTCGGCGGGGGCGTGGAAGTGACGCTCGTACCCGCCGGGCATATCCTCGGGGCGGCCCAGGTCCGCGTCCGGCTCGGCTCGCATTCCGCGCACTTCACCGGGGACCTGGGCCGCGCCGATGACCCGTTCATGTACCCGCCCCGGCCGCTCGGCGAAACGGGCGTCCTGGTGACCGAGTCCACGTACGGCAACCGGAAACACTCCACCGAGGATCCGGAGAAGCAACTGGGGGAGATCATCAACCGTGTCGCGAAACGCGGCGGGGTCATCATGTTCGCCGCGTTCGCCGTCGGCCGGGCGGAAACGCTCATGCTGTACCTGTCCCGGCTCCTCCGAAATGACGCGATTCCGCCCATCCCGGTATACCTGAACAGCCCCATGGCGATCGATGCCTCGGAAATGTACCAGCGTCATCCCGAAGAACACCGACTCAAGCCGGAGGAATACAGGCAAATGTACAAGCTGGCCAAGCTCACCCGCACGGTGGACGAGTCCAAGCTGCTGAACCTGCGCGGGGGACCCATGATCATCATTTCGGCCAGCGGCATGCTGACCGGCGGACGGATCCTGCACCACGTCGCGGCCTACGGCCCCGATCCGAAAAACGCCATCATCCTCAGCGGCTACCAGGCCGGCGGGACCCGGGGGGCCACCTTGGCCGCCGGCGAACGCGAGCTGCGCATCTACGGGGAAGACATCAAGGTGCGGGCGGAAGTCATCCAGATGGAAAGCCTGTCCGCGCATGCCGACGCCGACGGCATCATCGCGTGGATGAAAGCGGCAGCAAAGGAGCCCCGCATGACCTACATCACGCACGGTGACCCTGACGCGTCCGATGCCCTGCGCAGCCGGATCAAACGCGAACTCGGCTGGCGGGCCCGGGTGCCCGAGCACTTGGAGACGATCGACATCGAGGAACCGCGATGAACTCCAACGGTGTCACCCGGACCACCGTGCTGAAGGAGATCCACGATCTCGCCCGGCCGCTGAAAACCGATCGCGATCTCAACGGCCTCGTACGGCGCGCAGCCGGCTGCCGCTTCGTGGCCATCGGCGAAGCGTCGCACGGCACGCACGAGTTCTATACCTGGCGCGACACCCTCAGCAGGCGGCTCATCACGGAGGAAGGCTACAACTGGATAGGGGTGGAAGGAGACTGGCCCGACTGCTGGCGCATCAACCGCTGGGTCCGCGGCCAGGAGGGGAAGGACCAGGGCGTCCACGCACTGCTGGCCGGCTTCGAACGCTGGCCGACCTGGATGTGGGCCAACGAGGAAGTCGCGGCGTTCCTGGACTGGCTGCGCGGCTGGAACGCAGGCCGGCCCCTGGATAAGCGGGTCGGCTTCTACGGCCTGGATGTCTACTCGCTCTGGGATTCGCTGCGCGAAATCATCGGCTGGCTGCAGGAGAACGTTCCCGACGCCGTGCCCGCGGCCGAGCGCGCCTGGCAGTGCTTCCTGCCCCACCACGAGGACCCGCACCAGTACGCCTGGAGCACGCGGCTGGTGCCGCAGTCCTGCGAGCCCGACGTCGTGGCCCTCCTGACCGAGGTCAGGAACCGGGTCTTCAGCCCTGGCCCCCATGAGGAGGACGCCTTCGACGCCGTCCAGAACGCCGAAGTCGCGGCAAACGCGGAGCACTACTACCGCATCATGGTCCGCGGCGACCGGCAGTCCTGGAACGTCCGCGACCACCACATGGCGGACACCATCGACCGGGTCAGCAGGCACCTCGGGCCGGCGTCGAAGGGCCTGATCTGGGAACACAACACACACATCGGGGATGCCCGCGCCACCGACATGGCGCAGGACGGCCTGGTCAACGTCGGGCAGCTGCTGCGCGAACGCCACGCGGGCGAAGGGGTGCTGCTGGTCGGCTTCGCAGCCCACCGCGGCTCCGTGATCGCCTCCGACGGGTGGGGCCGCCCCGAGCGCATCCTTACAGTGCCGGAAGCCCGTCCGGGCAGCCACGAAGACTTCCTGCATCAGGCCCTCGGGGTGCCGTCAGTGCTGGAGTTCGGCGACGACCGGAGCGGGCCGTGGCTTTCGACACGGCTCGGGCACCGGGCTATCGGCGTCGTCTACCACCCGGAAAAGGAAGCCGGAAACTATGTCCCGACCAGGATGGGGGAGCGCTACGATGCCCTCATCTGGCTTGAACACACCGCCGCACTGCGTCCGGTGCACCATGAGGGACCGCCCCGGGAACCGGAGTTCGAGACCGAGCCCACCGGATTCTAGGCAGGTGTGGATTCCGGCGGCAGTCCGTCGGGCCCAATAGCGTCTGGACGGACGCTGCCCAGGCTGTCCCTTTCAGGAGGCATGCGGTGACGGCGCCGTCCCGTCTCGTACCGGATCATCACGACGGCGGCGGGGATGTACCAGAGCAGCGGCACGAGACGCAGCGCCGTCGTCGCGGGCCCCAGCGGGGACAACGGCCCCTCCACCGGGATCAGGGACAGCGTCGAGACGAACGATGACAGGCCCGCCACGGCCGCTATCCAGCCAAGCCAGCGCGGGAAGGCCTGCAGCCGCAGGGACAACACTGCGATCGCCAGGAACATGACACCCGCCGGCAGGTTAGCGAGGTTCAGGGTGACGAGGCAGAGGTCGGCCACCGCCGAGGCCACTTCGGGAGGAATCCGGGACTGCGAGGGCAGCGTCAGAGTCAGCTGGGCGGCCTGTCCGAGGATGTTCATTCCCGCGGCCAGGACTCCGGCGGCGAAGGCGAGCCCGGACAGCGTGCCCGGCGCCTTCTCGGTGCGCAACAGATGCGCCCGGACATACGCCAGAAACCAGAGCAGCACGGCTGAACTGAAGACGAAAAGCATGCTTTGCGCGAGGATCAGGGTCCGGTTCTCAAGGAGGAAATCAGGGTAGCCCGGGTCCGCGGCACCCGGCCATGGGCCCGAAAGCGCGCCTTCGAGCATCCCTCCGGCCACGCCCAGGGCGGCGGACAGAAGGCCGCTGAGAGCCCCTGCCAGCCGGAGCCCTCCGGCGTCGGCGGCCGTATTCCCGGGCTGTGACGGGCTGTCCATGGCGGTTCCTCAGGATGTTCGGGGCTCCGGTGCGACGCTACGCGCGCCCAAGGATGGCAAGTGAGGGGCTTAAGGCCCTAAGTCGGCTTTTGGCAGGCGGAGCACACTGAAGTGTCAGGGGACTTGTCGGCTTATGCGGTGCCTAACCATCACTTCACTTCAGAAGAGCAGGATTCAGGATGAGCAATGCAATCGTCGTCGGCTTCAACGGCTCTGCGGGCAGCGAAGCCGCACTGACCTGGGCTCTTGAACGGGCCGCCCGGAACAAGCTGCCCGTCATCGTCGTCCACGCGGTGGACGACCGCTGGATGTCGCCGGATTTCCAATACCACGAGATCATCCGGGATGCGGGGATGGACCTGCTTCAACAAGCCCGGGCAAGCGCCAGCGTGCAGGCCCCGGACGTCGAGGTGGACATCCAGCTTCGTCATGGCAGCGGAGGCTCGGTGCTGCGGGAGGTGTCCAAGGAGGCAGCCATCGTGGTGGTCGGAGGACACGACAAGCGTTGGCTGGACGGCGGTCCCATAACTGACCGTGCCCTGCAGGTTGTCTCCGCCTCGGAATGCCCGGTAGCGGTCATACCCGCCAAGCCGGCAGCCGGGGCCAAGGGCGTGGTGGTCGGCGTGGACGGTTCGGAGGAGTCGCTGCAGGCCGTCGCCTTCGCGGCCAAGGAAGCGGACCTGGGCGGAGACGAGCTCACCGTGGTCCTCGCCTTCAAGAAGCCGGCCCGGTGGGTCGAGAAACAGCTGCCCTCCAGCGGCCTCGCCGAGAGCATGGTCGAAGAGGACCGGATAGTGCTCGCCGAATCGGTCGCGGGCCTCGGCGACAAGTATCCGGACATGACGGTTCGGCAGCGCCTGGAAACGAACACCGAACCGGCAAAGGCCCTTGTGGATATCGCCGCCGCAGCCAGGCTGCTGGTGATCGGCAGCCGCGGACGCGGCGGGTTCTCCCGGACGGTGCTCGGCTCCACGGCGCATGCCGTCCTGCAGCAGTTGCCGTGCCCCACCATCGTCACGCGGGTGCACCGGGTCAAGCACGGGGAGTGACGCCCCGCAGGGCATCCGCTGTTCAGGACCGGCCCGGGACTGGCAGGAAGCCCGGGTCCGAGGAGGGGGCTTTTCGCCGCCGCCAACGGATGGGAGGATGATCCAGTGGACCCCTTCTTCAATTTTGTCACCCACTTTTGGTGGCTCGTCTTTCCCCTGAGCGGGCTGGCTGGCGGGTGGGCGCGGTCCTGGTCTAAAGCCGCTGAACGCCGGCACCGCCGCCGGGTGGAGCTCTACACGCTCAAGAACCAGGCGGCGCAGGCAGAGCAGGCCAGCCAGACCGATGTGCTGGGCCTCATGAAGGCGCACGACGCCGTCAACAGGCGCTGGCTGGACTACGAAGTCGACGTGGGGAAGCTGATCGATTTTCCGGTCATGACGGATGTCCGCGAGCCCCTCACCGTGGCGTTCCTGCGGGCCAAGCGTGAGGCCGACGGGCTGCGGCCCGCCGCCCCCGGCGACGTCAGAACCGCCGCACGGCTTGCGGAGTACCGGGCGGCCGTGACCAGTTTTGAGCTCGCATTCGACGTGGCCGAACGGGAAGCCAAGCGGATCAGGGACAGCAAGTTCACCGGGCCGGAACGCCAGCGGCTGGAGACTGCCCGGAAGCTCCTGCGGATCGCCTCAGACGCGGCCGCGACTCCCGCCGAGCGCCAGACGGCGTACAGGCGCGCCCGCCACGAACTCGACGGGCTCATCGTGCTGCCGGAGGCCACGCTCGCCGCGCTTGAGGACAGGATAGCTTCGATGCTCGACGCCGGCCCGGCGCCGGACGTCCGCCGGACCGTCTAGCGGGCCGCCGCGGGCCGGGCGTATTCCGCCAAGCCCGCTGTGAGGCGCATCGCACCGCCACCATGAATGCCGCCTATCGGACCGGCGGCCGGAATTTAGGGTCTTCTGGCACGTTTTGCCCGGCCGTATTTCCCACGTACCATCGATAAGGTTTCAAGCTGCTTAAGTGACCACTGCGAGTCCATCGGGATAGACACCGTATGTGAGTGGTGGGCACGCGGCACCGGGGATGTGGAACTGCTGACCATGGACACTGCAGATTGGGCAACAGGTGGAAATCACCGTAATGGTGGCGCTAGTGATATCGCTGGCGCTGTTCTTCGACTTCACCAACGGATTTCATGACACCGCAAACGCCATGGCTACCCCCATCGCGACCGGTGCCATCAAACCGAAAACAGCAGTCGCCCTCGCGGCGGTGCTGAACCTTGTGGGAGCGTTCCTCTCGACGGAAGTCGCCAAGACAGTCTCGGGCGGCATCATCAAGGAAGGCGCGGACGGTGTCCAGATCACCCCGGACATTATCTTCGCCGGGCTGATGGGCGCCATCCTCTGGAACATGATCACCTGGCTCAAAGGCTTGCCGTCCAGTTCCTCGCACGCGCTCTTCGGTGGCCTGATCGGGGCTGCGATCGCGGGCATCGGCATCCATTCGATCAACTTCGAGTCGCTCCTGCAGAAAGTCATTCTTCCCGCGATTTTTGCGCCTATCATCGCAGGCGCTGTGGCGTACCTGTGCACGAGGCTGGCCTACGCGCTCACCTCCCGGCATGACCCGGAAACCGGGGACAAACTGACGCAGAAGCGCGGCGGATTCCGGACCGGTCAAATCTTCACGTCCAGCCTCGTGGCGCTGGCCCACGGTACCAACGATGCCCAGAAGACGATGGGCATCATCACGCTGGTCCTGATCTCGGCCGGGACACAGCCAGCCGGCTCCGGGCCACAGCTCTGGGTCATCGCCTGCTGTGCCTTCGCCATCGCGATCGGCACCTACTCCGGCGGCTGGCGGATCATCCGCACCATGGGTTCCGGCCTCACCGAGGTGAAGCCTGCCCAGGGCTTCGCCGCGGAGTCCAGCACGGCCAGTGCCATCCTGGCCTCGTCGCACTTGGGCTTCGCCCTGTCCACCACTCAGGTGGCCTCCGGCTCAGTCATCGGCTCCGGGATGGGACGCCGTGGCACCACCGTGCGGTGGGGAACTGCAGGCCGGATTGCGATCGGCTGGCTATTTACGCTCCCCGCAGCCGGAATCGTGGGCGCACTGACTGCCATGCTGGTGCAGACCGGGGTCATTGGAGTGATCATGGCGGCAGTCGCCGGCACCGCCGCCGTGGCTTATATGTTCGTGCATTCGCGGAAATCCCATGTTGGGCACCACAATGCAGTCCAGATCGAGGAAGTCGGCCAGGCCGTGCAATTCCGTAAGAAGAAGTCCGCCGCCAGGGCGATCAAGGACTCCGCCGCCGCGATCAAGAACGGGGGCGCCAAGCGATGAAATGGTTGGAACTGCTCAGCGTGGCCGGTGCCACACTTATAGCTGCCATGACAGTCGTCGTCCTCTACGCCCTGGGTGTCCGGCTCACGGCCATCGCGGGCGACATCCGGAACTCGCCGGCGTCGTGGACCCGACCGCTCGCGTACGCCTGCTTCGCCGTGTGCGGCGCTGCCGTCCTCTTCGGGCTGTACCTGATCGTTCCTTACTTCCACAAGTAAGCCGCTGCCGCGTGCAGGTCGGTTGGACGTGCGTCCGGGGATGGGAACCGGGCACCGCATTGGCTAGGCTGGGGCCATGGTGAGCTTCCAGTACTTCGTGGCCTCCTCACTCGACGGGTATATAGCCACTGACAAGGACAATCTGGCCTGGCTGCTTCAGTTCGACGGATTTGAAGGCGGACAGGACAGCTATGACGCGTTCATGGCCGACGTCGGCTGCATCGTCATGGGCGGCGAGACCTACGCCTGGCTTCGGGAATACGAACCGGACACCTGGCCCTATCCGGGCACGCCCTGCTGGGTCTTCACGCACCACGAACACACCGCCCCGAAGGGCGCCAATGTGACGTTCGTGCGCGGGGCCGTTGGCGAGTTCGTGGACGACCTGAAGGACGAGGCCGGCGGCCGGAACATCTGGGTTGTGGGCGGAGGCGTCCTGGCAGCGCAGTTCGCGGACGCCGGGCTGCTGGACGAACTGATTCTCTCGGTCATTCCCGTGGTTCTGGGCAGCGGCAAGCCGTTGCTGCCCATGGCAGGTCCGACGCCGCCGCTGGAGTTGACATCTTCCCGCACCTTGGGCCGGGGCATCGTGGAGCTGCGGTACCGCTTCCAGGCCCGGGCGTAGCCGGATCCGGCACCCGAGCGGTGCGGTCTCCTAGCGCGCGATATCGCGGATAAGGTTCGTGATCCGGGCGGTGGAGAGCCGCCGGCCGTGCTCGTCGGTCATCACGATCTCGTGGGTGGCGAGGGTCCTTCCGAGGTGGATGGCCGTGCAGGTGCCGGTGACGGTGCCCTCGGCGATCGCCCGGTGGTGCGTCGCCCCGACCTCGATTCCCAGCGCCTGCCGGTTGGGACCGGCGTGCATGCCCGCGGCGAACGAACCGAGGGTTTCGGCCAGGACCACGTGGGCCCCACCGTGCAGGATGCCGGCCACCTGCGTGTTCCCCTCCACCGGCATGGTGGCCACGGTGCGCTCCGGACTCATTTCAAGGAAGCGGATCCCCATCTTCACCACGAGGGCTCCGACGCCGTACTGGCCCAGCCAATCGTGCATCTCTTCGGGAACCCCGGCCGCCGCGAGCTCGGCCGCGTAGGGGCCGGGCGTGAAATTGTCCATCATGGGAACTAGGCTGGCACCTGTGAGCGAAACTACCAAACCGGCCCTTGCCCCCCATTCGGCAGCCCCCCATTCGGCAGCCCCCCTTTCTGCAGACACCGCAGCAGACCTCCTCCCGGCACCTGAGCCAGAATCAGTGCTTGCGGCCAAGCCCGCCGGAAAATCCACCCGGGCCGCGGGGTCGGTTTCCGCCACCGAGGCCCCCGTGATTCCCATCACGGACCAGCCGCGACTACTTGTGCTCGATGGTCACTCCATGGCGTTCCGGGCGTTCTTCGCCCTGCCCGCGGACAAGTTCTCCACCGCCACGGGCCAGCACACGAACGCCGTCCACGGCTTCACATCCATGCTGATCAACCTGATCAAGGAGCAAAAGCCCACCCACGTGGCCGTGGCCTTCGACGTCTCCGACGACACGACCCACCGCAAGGCCGAGTACAGCGAGTACAAGGGCGGCCGCAATGAGACCCCGCGGGAAATGAGCGGCCAGATCGACCTCATCGACAAGGTCATGGGTGCGTGGGGCATCAAGACCATCAAGATGCCCGGCTGGGAAGCTGACGACATCCTGGCCACTCTCGCCGCCATGGGGGAAAAGGCGGGTTACGAGGTGCTGCTGGTCTCAGGCGACCGCGATGCCTTCCAGCTCATCACGGACAACGTGTTCGTGCTGTACCCCAGGAAAGGCGTCAGCGACATTCCCCGGATGGACGCGGACGCGATCCAGGAGAAGTATTTCGTCAGCCCCGCCCAGTATTCGGACCTCGCCGCGCTGGTGGGGGAGACCGCGGACAACCTCCCGGGCGTTCCTGGCGTCGGCCCCAAAACGGCAGCCAAATGGATCAACCTCTACGGCGGCCTTGAGGGCGTCCTGGAGAACCTCGACGCGATCGGCGGGAAGGTGGGCGATGCCCTCCGCGAATATGTCGAGGACGTCAAGCGCAACCGTCGGCTCAACAGGCTTCACACCGATCTCGACCTGCCCGTCACGCTGGACGAGCTCGCGGACCCGCGGCCGGACCAGGCCGCCCTCGAGGAACTCTTCGACGCCCTCGAATTCAAGACCATCCGCACCCGGCTCTTTGCCCTCTACGGCAGTGAAGTTACCGAAGCCGAGAGGGAAAGCCTCGACATCCCGGACTTCGTGATCCCGTCGGACGCGGCCGAGCTCGGCGCCTTCCTCGCGGCCGGTGCCGGCAAGCGCTCCGCAGTGGCCGTCGATGTTGTGCCCGGCCGGATCGGCGAGGACGCCGCCGCGGTGGCAATCGTCCGCGACGGCGCCGCCGTTTACATCGACCTGGCCAGCCAGGACGCTGCTGCCGAAAACGTCCTGGCCGCGTGGCTGCGTGATGCCGAATCGCCGAAGGTGGTGCATGGGTTCAAGGCTGCCCTGAAGGCACTGACCGCCCGTGGTTTGGAACTGGAGGGAGTGGTGGATGACACCTCCATCTCCGGCTACCTCATCCAGCCCGACCGCCGCAGCTATGAGCTCGCGGAGCTGGCGCAGCATCACCTCAACATTGCGGTTTCCACCGAGGCCGCCAAGGAGGGCCAGCTTGAGCTGGCGTTCGACGGCGACGACGCAGCCGCCGCCGGTGCGCTGGTCCACGTGGCCGCCGTCGTCCAGGCCCTGAGCCGCTTCTTCGAATCCGAACTGAAGGAACGCAAAGCCCAGAACCTGCTGACCACCCTTGAACTGCCCGTCAGCCGCGTGCTCGCCGACATGGAACTCGCGGGAATCGCCATCGATTTGCCGCGCATGGACGAGCAGCTGTCGGACCTGGCCAAGGTGATCGACAACGCCCAGGAGCTGGCCTTCGCCGCGATCGGCCACGAGGTCAACCTTGGGTCGCCGAAGCAGCTCCAGACCGTGCTGTTCGACGAACTCCAGTTGCCGAAAACCAAGAAAATCAAGTCCGGCTACACCACCGACGCCGCGTCGCTCAAGAACCTGCTGGAAAAGACCGGGCACGAATTCCTGGTCCAGCTGATGGCGCACCGCGAGTCCTCGAAGCTGCGCCAGATGCTGGAGTCGCTGAAGAAGTCCGTCACGGAAGACGGCCGGATCCACACCACCTACGCGCAGAACGTCGCAGCCACGGGCCGGATCTCCTCCAATAACCMCAACCTGCAGAACATCCCCATCCGCAGCGAGGAAGGCCGGCGCGTCCGCGGCATCTTTGTGGTCAGCGACGGCTATGAGTGCCTGCTTTCCGCGGATTACTCGCAGATCGAAATGCGCATCATGGCCCACCTCTCGGGGGACGCAGGCCTGATCCAGGCGTACAWGGATGGCGAAGACCTGCACCGTTTCGTGGGCTCCAACATCTTCCATGTGCCCACAGACCAGGTGACCAGTGCCATGCGTTCCAAGGTCAAGGCGATGTCCTATGGCCTCGCGTACGGCCTGACCTCGTTCGGCCTGTCCAAGCAGCTGGAGATCTCTGTTGACGAGGCGCGGACCCTCATGAAGGACTACTTCGACCGGTTCGGTGCCGTCCGCGACTACCTCCGCGGCGTGGTGGACCAGGCCCGGGTCGACGGTTACACGGCCACCATCGAGGGGCGCCGGCGTTACCTCCCGGACCTCACCAGCACCGACCGCCAGCTGCGCGAGAACGCGGAGCGCATCGCGCTGAACTCTCCAATCCAGGGATCGGCGGCTGACATCATCAAGCGCGCCATGCTGGGCGTGCATGCCGAACTGGCGGCGCAGGGCCTGAAATCGCGCATGCTGCTGCAGGTCCATGATGAACTGGTCCTCGAAGTCGCCGCGGGTGAGCGCGAAGCCGTCGAGAAGCTCGTGACCGAGCAAATGGGCTCGGCCGCGGACCTCAGCGTTCCGCTGGACGTCCAGATCGGCATCGGCTCCAGCTGGTACGAGGCCGGGCACTAACGGTTTACCTGTTCCGGCAGGTTTTTGTTCCGGCGTTGCCGGGGCCCGAGATTCTCAGGGGGAGAAGCACATGGCAGAAAAGTACGAGCTCAGGCGGTTCCGCGCGGTCGCGAAAGACTCGGCGGACTACGCGCAGGGCACCGCGTGGCTGCGGGGAGTCGGGATCGGCTTCTATGACGAGCCGCGCAAAGACGACTTCATGGACAAAATCATGGCCATGTATCTCGTGGACAACCGTGAGATGACCGGCGTCTACCAGGCCGACGGCGTCGCGGCCCACTCGCTGGCGGCCGACGTCCCGGTGGCGACTTTCGCGACCCTGCGCAAGGACCTGAACATCGGCTACGGCCGGCAGCTGGAAGCCCACCTCGTCACGGCCGTCACGGTGCGCGGGACCCACCGCCGGCAGGGACTGCTCCGGCGGATGATGACCGAGGACCTCGCCGCGGCGAAGGCGGACGGCGTCGCACTGGCGGCACTGACTGCCTCGGAGGCCTCGATCTACGGCCGGTTCGGCTACGGTGTGGCCACCTTCGAGCGCAGCGTGAAGGTCGACACCGGACCGCGCTTCCGCCTGCGCCATGTGCCTGTCGGCTCCGTGGAGATCGCCGACCGCAAGGTCCTGCTGGAACTGGCCCCCGAAGTTTTCGGCCGGGTCCACGGTGCCATGCCCGGATCGATCTCGCGGCAGGAGGCGTACCGGCTGCGGTCCGCGGGCATGCTCGGCCGCGACGGCAGCGAGGACGAGGCCATCCGGTGCGCCCTGCACTACGACGCCGCGGGTACCGTGGACGGGTACGTCGCCTACAAGTTCGCCGGGTGGGACACCAAGCCGTACACCATGGAGATCGTGGACCTCGTCGCGGCGACTGACGCCGCGTACCTGGAACTGTGGCAGTTCCTGGGCAGCATTGACCTCGTGGACCGGATCAGCTGGCAGGATGCGCCGGTGGACGACCCCCTGACCTGGGCGCTGGAGGACCCGCGCTGCGTCGAGTCCTCGGACCACCGGGACATGCTGTGGCTGCGCATCCTGGACGCGGCCCGGGTGCTGGGGGCCCGGCGCTACTCGGCCGACGGGACCCTGGTCCTCGCCGTCCGCGACAGTCTCGGCCTCGCGGCCGGCACGTTCGCCCTCACAGTCAGCGGGGGAGAGGCCACGGTGACGTCGGCCCCGGAGGCTGAGCCGGACCTGACGCTGGATGTCGCGGATCTCGGCTCCATCTATCTGGGCGCCGTCTGTCCCGTGACCCTGAAAGCCGCCGGGCGGATCGCCGAGCACGCGGCCGGGGCGGCGCTGACAGCGCGGCTCATGTTCGCCGTCGAACGCTCACCGCACTGCCTCACGCACTTCTAGGCCGCCGGCTCGGTTCCGGCTGCGCCGGCGGCACTGCAGGTGGGACGGACCGCGGCCTGAGAACTGTACTGAGAACTGTACTGAGGACTGCACTGAGGACTGCACGGACGGCTGCGCCGGTCGGGGCGCGAGCGGTCCCGCGCACTTTGACCCGCGTTCGCGTAAACGACTAGACTAAACGGGCGTGCACTACGTGCGCGCATCTACAATCCACAAAATCAGGATGACCCGGCGGATCACATGTTGAGAAGCCGTGTTCTTGGCCTGCATTCCATAATGCCGGCGAAGCGGTTTGCCTGACCGACTAACTATCCACAACGGAGCCCCTACTACATGACCATCACCTCCACCGAGAAGCCCGGTACCCCCGTAGTCGCCATTAACGACATCGGTACCGCTGAGGACTTCCTCGCAGCTGTCGACGCCACCATCAAGTACTTCAACGACGGAGACCTCGTCGAAGGTACCGTCGTCAAGGTCGACCGCGACGAAGTTCTGCTCGACATCGGTTACAAGACCGAAGGTGTCATTCCCTCCCGCGAGCTTTCCATCAAGCACGACGTTGACCCCGGAGACGTCGTCTCCGTTGGCGATCAGGTCGAAGCCCTGGTGCTCACCAAGGAAGACAAAGAAGGCCGCCTGATCCTCTCCAAGAAGCGTGCTCAGTACGAGCGTGCCTGGGGCGACATCGAGAAGGTCAAGGAAGAAGACGGTGTTGTCACCGGTACCGTCATCGAGGTTGTCAAGGGTGGTCTTATCCTCGACATCGGTCTGCGCGGCTTCCTGCCCGCATCCCTCGTCGAGATGCGCCGTGTGCGCGACCTCGCTCCGTACATCGGTCAGCAGATCGAAGCCAAGATCATCGAGCTGGACAAGAACCGCAACAACGTTGTTCTTTCCCGCCGTGCATGGCTCGAGCAGACCCAGTCCGAGGTCCGCTCCACGTTCCTCAACAAGCTGGAAAAGGGCCAGGTTCGTCCCGGCGTCGTTTCCTCCATCGTCAACTTCGGTGCCTTCGTGGACCTGGGCGGCGTAGACGGCCTGGTTCACGTTTCCGAGCTGTCCTGGAAGCACATCGACCACCCGTCCGAGGTTGTCGAAGTTGGCCAGGAAGTCACCGTCGAGGTTCTCGAGGTCGACCTGGACCGCGAGCGCGTCTCCCTGTCGCTCAAGGCTACGCAGGAAGATCCGTGGCAGACCTTCGCCCGCACCCACGCCCTCGGCCAGGTTGTTCCGGGTAAGGTCACCAAGCTGGTTCCGTTCGGCGCGTTCGTTCGCGTTGAAGACGGCATCGAAGGCCTGGTCCACATCTCCGAGCTCGCCGTGCGCCACGTTGAGCTGGCCGAGCAGGTTGTCTCCGTTGGTGACGAGCTGTTCGTCAAGGTCATCGACATCGACCTCGAGCGCCGCCGCATCTCGCTCTCCCTCAAGCAGGCCAACGAGGGCGTCGACGCCGACAGCACCGAATTCGATCCGGCACTCTACGGCATGGCCGCCGAGTACGACGAAGAGGGCAACTACAAGTACCCGGAGGGCTTCGACCCGGAGTCCAACGAGTGGCTTGAAGGCTACGAGAACCAGCGCGCAGCCTGGGAGCAGCAGTACGCTGACGCCCAGACCCGCTGGGAAGCACACAAGAAGCAGGTTGCCCAGCACGCTGCCGACGACGCTGCAGCTGCAACGTCCGGCGAGAGCGACTCCGGCACCACCAGCTACTCCTCCGAGCCGGCTGCAACCGAGACCGGTGCAGGCACGCTTGCTTCGGACGAGGCTCTTGCCGCTCTGCGCGAGAAGCTGACCGGCAACTAATTGCCCGTGTTCCTCATGGAGTCCGCTCCCTGAGGCCAGGCAGTTTGTGGCTTGGAGCCGCACCGTCACGGTGCGGTAGCTAGGAAGCACAGGAAAGGTGGCCGTCCCCTCGGGGGCGGCCACCTTTCTTTGCGCCCCGGGTCTTTGTGCCCCGCGTCTTTGTGACCCGGGGGACATGCCCCGCGGGCCGCCCGCGCCACCGGACATGCCCACTTTTGAAACCCTCCCCCCGGGGGACATGCCCCTTTTTGGGGCCCGCCCGCGGGCATGTATGGATTATGCCCAGTCCTGGCCCCGAGCGCGGGACATGTCCCGTGCTGGGAGGCCCGCGCCATGCCCTGTCACCCGACATGCCCCGCGGCCGCCCGCACCACCGGACATGCCCATTTTTGAAATCCTCCCTCGGGGGACATGCCCATTTTTGGGGCCCGCCCGTGGGCATGTATGGATTATGCCCAGTCCTGGCCCCGAGCGCGGGACATGTCCAGTGCTGGGAGGCCCGCGCCATGCCCTGTCACCGGACATGCCCATCCGTGGCCTTGGCCCCTGGACTTCCAGGTAAGAGGCGCATTCTTCGTTTGGGCCCAGACGGACCGTCTAAGGATCGCCCGACGGAGGGCATGTCCATTGCTGGGGGCGTTGGATGGGCCTAGGGGGATTGGGCGCATTGCTCAAACCCACCGCAGGGCATGTCCAGTCCTGATGCGAAGTGGGTTGGCTGCGGAAGGGCATGTCCAGTGGCGGGAGCGGAGTCCGGCCCCGGACGCGAGTGGCGTCAGTGCAGCGGGATCTTGCCTCTGACGGGCACCGTCTCTGTCTCCGAGGCAGCGCCGGTCTCGAGTTCGGCGCCCGCGGATTTCAGCAATGCGAGGGCACCCACGTTTCCTGCCGTCGTCTCGGCCACCAGGACGGCTGCGCCGGCCGACGCGGCGCGGGCCTTCACCTGGCGGAGCGCCTCGCGGCCCACCCCCCGGCCGCGGAAGCTCCGGGCGAGCCAGATTCCGGTTTCCAGCGCCCAACCGCCAGCCCCGCCATCGCCAGCCCCGGCATCGCCAGCCCCAGCCCCGCCATCAGCAGCCTCAGTAGGCCCCGTGTCGGTCCGCCTGAGCCGGATGGACCCTGCCAGTTGCCCGTCGCAGCTGATGGCCCAGCTCTTCTGCCCCGCGGGACCGTCCAGGCCGGCGGCGGAGGCGCGGTGGAATTCGCGGAACCAGCTGATCCGATCGGTGTTCCAGCCGGCGGCCGTCCCCAGCGGCGGGGTCACCTCGTCGGCGTCGGCGTCCCGGAGCGCAAGTTCCAGGAGCTGTGCGAGCACGGCCTCGCTGACGTCAAGCAGCGCGACCGCGGGCACGGGCTCAGCTGATGGGGACATCGATCCACTCCGTTTCTCCGGGCAAGAGCGATGCGCTGCCGGCTGACATGGCGGCCACGCGGTCCGCGGCCCGGGCCAGCTCTTCCGGATCATCCGGGAGCGCCAGCCTCAGGACAGTAGTCTGCGCCTCGTAACGGGTTTCAGCCATGACATACCCCGCGGCGCGCAGATCGTTCTCGAGCCGCCCGGCCACGGCGTGCTGCACTGGCACCGAGCAGATTCGTAGCCGGCGGCGCCGCACGAGGGGCGCGAGCTCCAGCGCCCCGGACACAGATTCCGAATAGGCACGCACCAGGCCGCCGGCGCCCAGGAGAATTCCGCCGAAATAGCGCACCACGATCGCGGCGACGTCGCTGAGATCGGCGACGCCGGGCGCGGTCTCCCGCTTCAGCAGCGCCTCGAGCATGGGGAGGCCCGCCGTGCCGGACGGCTCGCCGTCGTCGTTGGACCTCTGCACGTCCCGGTCGGGGCCGAGCACGAAGGCGAAGCAGTGATGCCGGGCGTCATGGAATTCCCGGCGCAGGCGGCCCAGGGCGGCCCGGGCGGCGTCCTCGTCCGCCGTTCGGGCCAGGACGGTGATGAACCGGGACCGCTTGACCTCGATTTCGTGGCGGAACTCGGTCCCCGCGGCGAGGGTGGTGTAGAGGGCCGTCCTGCTCTCGGGGGTTTCCGCCGCATCTGCCACCGGTTCAGTTTAGTCTGGTGAGGTGTTGAAGATCGGGTTGACCGGCGGGATCGCTTCGGGGAAGTCAATGGTTGCGTCGCGCCTGCGCGAACTGGGAGCAGTGCTTGTCGACGCCGACGCGCTGGCCAGGGAGGTCGTGGAACCAGGAACGCCAGGGCTGGCGAAGGTGGTCGAGGCCTTCGGTGCCGCCATCCTGACGTCGGACGGCCGGCTGGACCGGGCTCGGCTCGGTGCCATGGTCTTCGGCGACCCTGAGCGCCTGGCCGTGCTCAACGGGATCATCCACCCCTTGGTGCGGGAGGGCGCCGCAGCGATTGTTGCCGCCGCCCCGGCCGGCGCCGTCGTGGTCCAGGACATCCCGCTGCTGGTCGAAACCGGACAAGGGAAGAACTTCCACCTGGTGGTCGTGGTGGATGCCCCGGATGGCGTCCGGATCCAACGCATGACCGAACACCGCAACATGAGCGTCGAGCAGGCGCACGCCCGCATGAGCGCCCAGGCGAGCCGCAAGGACAGGCTGGCGGCGGCGGACGTCGTGCTCGAGAACGCGGGCACCCCGGAACAACTCCGGCGCGCCGTGGACGCGCTGTGGGAGGAGCGGCTGACGCCGTTCGCGCTGAACCTCAAGGAACAGCGGATTGCACCGCGGACGGAAGGGCCGGTCCTCTCCACCGCCGATCCGGCCTGGGCGGCCCAGGCCGGCCGGCTGATTGCCCGTTTGCACGCCGCGGTTCCGCAGGACGTCCTGGCCGTGGACCACATCGGGTCCACGGCCGTCCCGGACCTTGACGCCAAAGATGTGATCGACCTCCAGCTGAGCGTCCGCGACCTCGACGCCGCGGACCGGATCGCTCCGCTGCTGGCCGACGCGGGATTCCCGCGCTGGCCCGGCATCATTGCCGACAACCCCAAGCCCACTCACCCGGACCCCGCCGACTGGGGCAAGCGGCTGCACGGCAACGCCGATCCAGGCCGGCCGGTGAATCTTCACCTCCGCGCGGCAGGTTCCCCGGGCTGGCGGTATGCCCTGTGCTTCCGCGACTGGCTCCGCGCCGATCCCGAGGCCCGGGCGGACTATGTCGCGGAAAAGAAGCGGGTGGCCGGGCTGCATGAGACAGACAAGTCCACCGCCGGCTATGCCGCCGATAAAGAGGGCTGGTTCACCGACTACGCTGCGCCCCGGATGGAAGCGTGGGTGCGGCGCACGGGATGGCAGGCGCCGTCGTACTCTGACGCTGAGCGGGCGGACGACGGCGGTGCGGACGACGGCGCCAGCGGCACCGTCAGCGGCGCCGCCGCCCCTGCCTCAGGCTCCGCCAGCGCGGTCGGCCCAGGAACTGCCCAAAGCTGAATCAGGACATCCTGTCGCAGCCCGGCGGTAGATTAGGTACATGAGTCTTGCCCAGGAAATCAACCGCGTCGTGGCGCCCTTCGAGGTCATCAGCGAGTTCCAGCCGGCGGGTGACCAGCCGGCCGCCATCGCCGAACTGACCGAGCGCATCAAGAACGGCGAAAAAGACGTCGTGCTGCTCGGCGCGACCGGCACCGGCAAGAGCGCGACGACGGCCTGGCTGATCGAGCAGGTCCAGCGTCCCACCCTGGTGATGGTGCAGAACAAGACCCTCGCCGCGCAGCTGGCCAACGAATTCCGGGAACTGCTGCCGAACAACGCGGTGGAGTACTTCGTCTCCTACTACGACTACTACCAGCCCGAGGCCTACGTCGCCCAGACGGACACCTTCATCGAGAAGGACTCCTCCGTCAACGAGGAAGTCGAACGGCTCCGGCACTCCGCCACCAACGCGCTGCTGACCCGCCGCGACGTGATTGTGGTGGCCACCGTCTCCTGCATCTACGGCCTGGGCACCCCGGAAGAATACATCGCCGGCATGGTGACCCTCCGCAGGGGAGCGGAGATGAACCGCGACGACCTGCTCCGGAAGTTCGTTTCCATGCAGTACACCCGCAACGACATGGACTTCCACCGCGGCACGTTCCGGGTGCGCGGCGACACCGTGGAAATCATCCCGATGTACGAGGAACTGGCGATCCGGATCGAGTTCTTCGGGGACGAGATCGAGAACATCCAGACCCTTCACCCGTTGACCGGCGAAGTGCTCCGGGACGAGACCGAAATGTACGTCTTCCCCGCCTCGCACTACGTCGCCGGTCCGGAACGGATGGGCCGGGCGATCAAGAGAATCGAAGACGAACTGGCCGAGCGTCTCGCGGTACTGGAAGGCCAGAACAAGCTGGTCGAGGCCCAACGGCTCCGGATGCGCACCACCTATGACCTGGAAATGATGCAGCAGATGGGGTTCTGCAACGGCATCGAGAACTATTCCTCGCACATTGACGGCCGTGCCCGCGGGACCGCGCCGCACTGCCTCATCGACTACTTCCCGGACGACTTCCTCCTGGTGATCGATGAATCCCACGTCACCGTCCCGCAGATCGGCGCCATGTACGAGGGCGACATGTCCCGCAAACGGAACCTCGTGGACCACGGCTTTAGGCTGCCCTCGGCGATGGACAACCGCCCGCTCAAGTGGGACGAGTTCCAGGACCGCGTGGGCCAGACCGTCTACCTCTCCGCCACCCCGGGCAAATACGAGCTCGGCAAGTCCGACGGCTTCGTCCAGCAGATCATCCGCCCCACCGGCCTGATCGACCCGGAGGTCGTCGTCAAGCCCACGAAGGGGCAGATCGATGACCTGCTGGGCGAAATCCGGACCCGTACCGCGAAGAACGAGCGGGTCCTGGTCACCACCTTGACCAAGCGGATGGCCGAGGACCTCACGGACTACCTGCTAGGCCATGGTGTGAAGGTCGAATATCTGCACTCCGACGTCGACACCCTGCGCCGCGTCGAACTCCTGCGCGAACTGCGGATGGGTGTCTTCGACGTCCTCGTCGGCATCAACCTGCTTCGCGAAGGCCTCGACCTCCCGGAGGTGTCGCTGGTCAGCATCCTGGACGCGGACAAGGAAGGCTTCCTGCGCTCCTCGACGTCCCTGATCCAGACCATCGGGCGAGCCGCCCGCAACGTGTCCGGCCAGGTGCACATGTACGCGGACCGGATCACCGACTCGATGGCCCACGCCATCGACGAGACGAACCGCCGCCGCGCCATCCAGGTTGCCTACAACACGGAGAAGGGGATCGATCCCCAGCCGCTGCGGAAGAAGATCGCGGACATCACCGACCAGCTGGCCAAGGAAGATGCCGACACCCGCGAGCTGCTGGCCGCGGCCGGCAAGAACCGCGGCAAGGGCAAAGGCGCCGCGCACATCCGCGCGGACGGGCTCGCGGCTGCACCGGCGGAGGACCTCGTTGGCCTGATCGAGCAGCTGACCGAACAGATGCACGCCGCGGCCGGGGAGCTGCAGTTCGAACTCGCCGCCCGGCTCCGCGACGAGGTGGGGGAACTGAAGAAGGAGCTGCGTCAAATGCAATCCGCGGGGCACGCCTAGGGTAAACTCGGACAAACGTAGGGGAGTATCCCAAGCGCTACGATCGTCAACACGCACGGCTACGATGCCGCGCCGGGCGTAGCGGGCAGCCAGGCAGCGTCATGCGCCAGCGGTCGGAGAGACTTACACCGCTGAGCTGTACCCTACGAAAGGTATTTCCCCGTGCCCGAGCTTCCCCTGTGGTTTGAGATCGGCTCGTTTGTCGCCCTCGGCGTCATCCTTGCCATCGACCTGCTGATGGTCCTCAAACGCCCGCATGAGCCCTCCATGAAAGAAGCCGGGTTGTGGGTTGCGTTCTACGTGGCCCTGGCCCTGGTCTTCGCCGGCGCCATGTTCGCCTTCACCGGCCCGGAATTCGGCGGCCAGTTCATCGCCGGCTGGGTGACGGAATACAGCCTGAGCATCGACAACCTGTTCGTCTTCATCATCATCATGGCGCGCTTCTCGGTACCGCGAAAATACCAGCAGGAAGTGCTCATGGTGGGCATCATCATCGCCCTCATCCTCCGCGGCATATTCATCATGCTCGGCGCGATCGTGATCGAGCAGTTCAGCTGGGTCTTCTATATCTTCGGTGCCTTCCTGCTCTGGACCGCCTGGAAGCAGGCCCAGGACGAGGGCGAGGACGAGGAAGACAAGGAAAACCCGCTGATCGCCCGGATCCGCAGGGTCCTGCCGATGTCCGAGAAGTTCGACGGCGGCAAGCTCCGCACCGTCGTCGACGGCAAGAAGGTCTTCACCCCGATGCTGATCGTCTTTGTGACCATCGGCATGACGGACCTGCTCTTCGCCGTCGACTCCATTCCGGCCATCTTCGGCCTCACCCAGAGCGCCTTCATCGTCTTCACCGCGAACATTTTCGCCCTGATGGGGCTGCGCCAGCTGTACTTCCTGCTCGGCGGCCTGATGAACCGGCTCATTTACCTCAAGCACGCGCTCTCCGTGATCCTGGCGTTCATCGGCGTCAAGCTGGTCCTGCACGCCATGCACGTCAACGAGCTGCCCTTCATCAACGGCGGCCAGCACATTGAATGGGCACCGGAGATCCCCACGTACGTCTCGCTCGGAGTGATCATCGGCACCATCGTCATCGCGGTGGTCGCCAGCCTGGTCAGCTCCAAGGCGTCCAAGTCGAAGCTGGACGCCCGGCTGGAAGAGGACTCCCGCAAGAGCCTGAGCGACGTCGACTAGCGCCGCACCGCCGGTTTACCGGCAGCGCGCAGCAGAACGGCGCTGGACCCTCACAGGTCCGGCGCCGTCCTTGTCTGGGTTCGCGCCGGCGGGCCATCAGTGGAGCCGGTGCCAGGTCAGCGGCGGGCGGAACGGGCCATTCCCAGCAGGCGCCCGAAGATCGCCTCGCCGTCGTCCGCGATGCCGTCGTGGTGGAACTCGTCGGACTCCCACACCTGCAGGCCCCGGACGGCCGCCGCTGTTTCCAGGGAGAGCTCACGGTCCACGTAGATGTCGTCGGTGTAGACGGCCGCGGCGACGGGCACGGAATTCAGCGCCAGCCTCTCCGGATCATAGAGCGGCGCCCAGTCGTCCTTTTCGGCGAGGAGCCGGGCCACGTCCTGCAGCGGGCGCAGGGCCGGGTCCTGCTCGAAGTACCACGGGTACACCATTTCCCCGGTCAGGAGCGGCTCACCGGCGTCGGGGCGGAACTCCGGGAATTCCGCCAGCACGCGCCAGGCGGCCCAGCTGGTGGCCCCGGCCTGGCCGTAAATGGACTCGTGCATCAGCGCGTACAAGGGGTTGGCGGCCCTTGAGACGATTCCCCGGACCTGCTCCAGGAAGGCGTCCGAGAGGCGGTCGCCGTCGGGTGTGGCCACGAAGGCGTCTTCGAGCAGGTGGTGCAGCGCGTCCACCCGGGTATTGCCGCCCAGGAACGAGCCCACCATCTGGAACCGTTCCACGGTGAGCCGGCCGCCGTCGGGCAGGAACTCCTCCGTGTCCCGGAGGTGCCGGGCGATCCGGGTGATCGTGGCCCGGTCCTCGGGGTACCAGTCAAAGTATTCGGCGTTCCGGGCCGCGACCCGCTGAAATGTAGCCCTGTACACCCGGTCCGCGGAACCGCCCAGCGGGGCCAGTCCGCCCGTCACGAGCACCTCGCGCAGACCTTCGGGCGCGAAGGAAAGGTAGCTGAGTGCGCAGAAACCGCCGTAGCTCTGGCCGTAGATGGTCCAGGGGGCGGAGCCGAGGGCCGCCCGGATGGCCTCGGCGTCGGCGACGATCGAGTCGGCGCGGAAGTGCGTCAGGTAGCGGGCCTGGTCCGCGCCGGTGCCGCGCAGCGGAAGTGTGTTGCGGTCCACGGCCGAGGACAGGCCGGTGCCGCGCTGGTCCAGCATGAGGATCCGGAAGTCCCTCGCGGCGGCCTTGCTCCAGCCGCCCAGGGACGGGAACCGGTTGCCGCGCCCGCCGGGACCGCCCTGCAGGAAGAGCAGCCAGGGGAGCTCGGCGGCGTTTTCCTCGCTGTGTTCCGTGGACACGTACTCGCGGGCGAACACCGAGATGGTCTCGCCGCGCCGTCCCGCCTCGCTGAAGTGGTCCAGGGGGACCTGGAAGTAGTGTTCAGTGGTCCGCATTCCACGGAAGGTGTGGCGTGCCCGGACGCTGTGCCGGACGGTAGATGCAGACTCCAGGAGGGAGGCTCCCATGAGCCCCGTCAGCGGGAGATCAGCCACGGGCGGCCGCCCCGCGGGAGTCGGCGGGGGAACCGGCGAGGGCGCCTGCACCAGGATCTGCCCCGGTAAGTGTGCCGGAAACTAGGCGGGGGGCGCCGAAAGCCGCCAGCGCGGCTCCGGCGAGGCGGAAGGTGGACCATTCCTCCATCGGTGCGGCGCCAAGCTTCTTGTAGAAGTTGATGGAGGGCTCGTTCCAGTCCAGCACGCTCCATTCGACGCGCGCGTAGCCGCGGTCGACGGCGGTCGCGGCCAGGTGCTGCAGGAGTGCTTTGCCGTGGCCCTCGCCGCGGGCCTCCGGCCTGACGTAGAGGTCCTCCAGGTAGATCCCGTGGACGCCTTCCCACGTGGAGTAGTTCAGGAACCAGAGGGCGAAGCCCCGCACCTCGCCGGACGCGTTCTCCGCCATGGTGGCGAAGACCCTCGGATTTTCGCCGAAGAGGACCTCGGTGAGCAGCTCGGGGGTATTCCGGACGGCGTCCGGTTCCTTCTCGTAGAGGGCGAGGTCGTGGATCATCTGCAGGATGGCAGGGACGTCATGCGGTGCGGCAGGGCGGATTACACTCATTATTCGAGTTTACCCGCGGCGCGCACCGTCCCCGGGACGGCCCCCGCCGGCGCCGTGTGCCGGCGCGCACCGTCCCCGGGCCGGCGCCGCCGGCTAGAGCCGGTTGACGTCCGTGACGCGGACGACGGCGGTCCCGGACTCGTCCGAAGCCGCCAGATCCACCTCGGCGGAGATGCCCCAGTCGTGGTGGCGGGCCGGGTCATCGAAGATCTGCCGGACCTTCCACGCGCCGGGTCCCTCGGTGATGATCAGCAGCCCGGGGCCGCGGGCGTCCGGGCCGGTGCCGATGTCGTTGTGTTCGTCGAAGTAGTCATCCAGGGCATCCTCCCAGCGCTCCGCGTCCCAGCCGGAACCGGCGTCGAGCTCGCCCAAGGCGGTGGCGGCCTCATCGGCGAACAGCTCCACGCGGCGGAACATCTCGTTGCGCACCATCACCCGGAAGGCCCGGATGTTGGAGGTCAGCGACGGCGGCGGGGGCGGGGGAGCGTCGTGCGGTGTGGGCGCAGCGCCGGACGTCAGTTCTTCCCATTCGTCGAGCAGGCTGGAGTCCACCTGGCGGACCAGTTCGCCCAGCCAGGCGATGAGGTCCTCGAGGTCCTCCCGGAGGGCATCCTGCGGGACGGTCTGGCGGAGCGCCTTGAAGCCGTCGGCGAGGTAGCGCAGCACGATCCCCTCCGAGCGGGCCAGGCCGTAGAACCGGACGAATTCGCCGAAGTTCATGGCACGCTCGTACATGTCCCGGACCACGGACTTGGGCGCGAGCTCAAAGTCGCCGACCCAGGGCGCGGCCTTGCGGTAGACATCGAAGGCCTCGCCGAGGATCTCCGCGAGCGGCTGCGGGTAGGTGACCTCCTCGAGCATCGCCATCCTCTGGTCGTACTCGATGCCGTCGGCCTTCATCGCCGCGATGGCTTCGCCACGCGCCTTCTTCTGCTGTGCCGTCAGGATCTGGCGCGGCTTCTCCAGGGTCGCCTCGATCACGGACACAACGTCCAGGGCGTACGACGGCGACTCCGGGTCCAGTAGCTCCAGCGCGGCGAGGGCGAAGGGAGACAGAGGCTGGTTGAGGGCAAAGTTGGCCTGCAGGTGGACCGTGAGCCGGACCGTGCGGCCGTCCGCACCCTGCTCTTCCGGCGGGATCCGCTCCACGACGCCGGCAGCGAGCAGTTCGCGGTAGATTCCCAGGGCCTTCTTCATGAGCCGCAGCTGCGCCGGGCGGGTCTCGTGGTTTTCGGTGAGCAGGCGGCGGGCGGCCTGGAACGGGTCGCCGGGGCGTTCCATGAGGTTCATCAGCATCGCGTGCGTCACGGTGAAACTCGACGTGAGGGGATCCGGAACAGACTCGACCAGCCGCTTGTAGGTCGGTTCACCCCAGGACACGAAACCCTCCGGGGGCTTCTTCTTGACTACCTGGCGCAGCTTCTTCTGGTCGTCGCCGAACTTGGCCGTGGCCTTGGCCATCGCCTTCACGTTCTCGGTCACGTGCTCCGGGGCCTGGACCACCACGGTTCCGGCAGTGTCATAGCCGGCGCGTCCGGCGCGCCCCGCGATCTGGTGGAATTCGCGGGAGTTCAACAGCCGGGTGCGGACGCCGTCGTACTTGCTCAGGGCCGTGAGCAGCACGGTGCGGATGGGYACGTTGATGCCCACCCCGAGGGTATCCGTGCCGCAGATGACCTTCAGCAGCCCGGCCTGGGCAAGCTGTTCGACCAGCCGGCGGTACTTCGGCAGCATGCCGGCGTGGTGGACGCCGATGCCGTGCCGGACCAGCCGGTTGAGGGTCTTGCCGAAGCCCGCGGCGAAGCGGAACCCGGCGATGAGCTCGGCAATCTTGTCTTTTTCCTCGCGGGTGCAGACGTTGATGCTCATCAGGTTCTGGGCCCGGTCAATCGCTTCGACCTGGCTGAAGTGGACCACGTAGACCGGGACCTGCTTGGTGGCGAGCAGCTCCTCAAGGGTCTCGTGGACCGGGGTCTGCTCGAAGTAGTAGTGCAGCGGAATGGGACGTTCCGCGGAACTGACGGTCGTTGTCGCGCGGCCTGTCAGTTCGCGGAGGCCGTCCTCGAAACGGCTGACGTCGCCGAGGGTCGCCGACATCAGCAGGAACTGCGCCTGGGGCAGTTCGAGCAGCGGCACCTGCCACGCCCAGCCGCGCTGCGGGTCCGAGTAGAAGTGGAACTCGTCCATGATGACGGCGCCAAGTTGGGCCGCCGCACCTTCACGCAGGGCGATGTTGGCCAGAATTTCGGCAGTGCAGCAGATGATCGGGGCGTCCTGGTTGACGCCGGAGTCGCCGGTGATCATACCCACGTTGTCGGCCCCGAAGATCTCGCAGAGGGCGAAGAACTTCTCCGAAACAAGGGCCTTGATCGGGGCGGTGTAGTAGCTGCGCTGCCCGCGGGCCATGGCCTGGAAATGCGCGGCGATGGCCACAAGGGATTTCCCGGATCCGGTCGGCGTGGCCAGGATGACGTTGGAGCCGGCGGCCAGCTCCATGACGGCCTCGTCCTGGGCGGTGTAGAGGGCAAGGCCGCGGGTCTCGGTCCACTCGACGAACCGGGTGTAGAGCTCGTCCGGGTCCAGGGCCGTCCTGCCGGGGACTCGGGCGGCCGGGGCGGGGAGCTGATCAACGAGTTTCATTGCTGTCCAGCTTAGTGCCCGCGCAGTGCCCGCGGCACCGGCGCGGGCCCTGCGCTGCACGCAGCGAATAAGTGCCTCCTTGGCTGGCCCAAGGGGCGGGGCTAGGCTTCGGTTAGGACGACTTTGCCGGGAACTGGAGGCGCCATGAAGTGGGATCCCGAGAAATATGTGCAGTTCGGGGATTACCGGGACAKGCCATTTTTTGACCTGACGGGGCGGATTCATGCCGAAGCCCCGCGGCACGTCGTGGACCTCGGCTGCGGTCCCGGCAACCTGACCGCGACGCTCGCGGACCGGTGGCCGGGCGCCCAGGTGGTGGGCCTGGATTCTTCGCCGGAAATGCTGGCCACCTCAAAGGACTACGCAGCCGCGGCAGCCAATCTTTCCTACGAGCTGTCCGACATCGCACACTGGCTGCCGTCCGGAGACACCGATGTGGTGGTCACCAACGCCGCCCTGCAGTGGGTGCCCGGCCACCGGAAAATGCTGCCCGAGTGGCTCGATGCCCTCAAACCTGGCGCCTGGTTCGCGCTTCAGGTGCCGGGGAACTTCAACGCCCCGTCCCACACCCTGATGCGGGAACTCGCCGAGTCCCCGGCCTGGGCGGGGCGGCTCGCCGGGGTTCTGCGCCACGAGGACGTGGTGGGGGAGGCCGCGGAATACCTGGAGATCATGCTCGACGCCGGTTGCGCCGCCGACGCCTGGGAGACCACCTATCTTCAGCTGCTCCCGGGCGCCCACCCTGTTTTGGAGTGGGTCCGCGGCACTGGACTCAGGCCGGTCCTCGCGGCCCTCCCCGAGGACGAGGCCAGGGAGTTCGAGGCCGAATATTCGGCGCGGCTGGACGACGCGTATCCCGCGGGCCGGCACGGGACCGTTTTCCCGTTCCGCCGCACCTTTGCGGTGGCGCAAAAAACCGGGTGAGCGGGCGTGTCTGCCGGATGACACGAAGCACTCCGGAATGGGGCTTACAATGACGTGGCGGTATGGGGGCGGCCGTTAGGCTGATTCCATACCGGGCCCTGGGCTAGTAATGGAGGTTCGGTGCTTATAGGCCTGATGTCGCGGCTGCTGTCCGCGCATAAGGGGAGCGTGCTGGCCATCGTTGTGCTGCAGCTCGTGCAAGCCACTGCCAACCTGCTCCTGCCCACCCTGAACGCCGCGATTATCGACGACGGCATCATCGGCGGGGACAAAGGGGAAATCCTCTATCTCGGCAGCTGGATGGCCGGAATCGCCGCCGTTCAGGTGGTCACGGCCATCGCGGCCGGGTATCTGGGCGCCGTCGTCGCCATGGAGATTGGCCGGCAGCTGCGTCAGGAACTCTTCGCGAAAGTGCAGTCCTTCTCCTCCCAGGAGGTCAGCGCGTTCGGTGCGCCCAGCCTCGTCACCCGGGCCACCAACGACGTCGCCCAGATCCAAAACCTCGCCATCTTGATTTTCATCATGCTGATTGCGGCCCCCGCGATCTTTATCGGCGGCATCGTGCTGGCCGTGCACCAGGACGTTGTGCTGTCCTGGATCGTGGTCGTGGTGATCCCGGTCCTCACGGTGATCATGACCGTGATCGTGCGCCGCCTGATTCCCCTGTACCGCCAGGGCCAGGGGCTCCTGGACCGGATCGGCCGGGTGCTGCGTGAGCAGATCATCGGCGCGAATGTCATCCGCGGCTTCGTCCGGCAGGACCACGAAATCCGCCGCTTCGATGAAGCCAACAAGGACCTCACCCGGAACAACCTGCAGTCCGCCCTCCTGGTCGCCGCGATGATGCCGATGATCATGTTCGTGGTCAACCTGTCTTCCGTGTTCGTGGTGTGGTTTGGCGGCCACCGGATCGACTCCGGCGAAATGCGGCTGGGGGCGCTAACGGCGTTCATCGCCTACATCCTGCAGATCCTGATTGCCATCATGATGGCAATGTACGTGTTCATGACCGCCCCCAGGGCGGCGGCGTGCGCGGAGCGGATCCGCGAAGTCCTGGACACGGAACCGGCCATCGCGGATCCGGCCACTTCCGCCGGCACCGCCCCTCCCGGCAAGACGTCCCCCACCGGGACCGCCATTGCCGGCACCGTCCTTGCCGGCAAGACGGCGCACACCGGCAGCACCGTCGAATTCCGGAACGTGTCCTTCGCCTATCCCGGCGCCGAAGCGCCTGTGCTGGACGGCGTCTCGTTCACCGCCCGGACCGGGACCACGACGGCGATCATCGGCGCGACCGGCAGCGGCAAGACGACGCTCCTGAACCTGCTTCCCCGCTTCCTCGACACGACCGCCGGCGGGATCAGCATTGGCGGGCATAACGTGCGGGCCATGCCGCTGGACGTCCTGCGGGACCTCATCGCAATGGTCCCGCAGCAGTCCTATCTCTTCACGGGCACGGTCGCGGAAAACCTCCGGTTCGGCTCAGCCGCCGCGGACGAGCCCGAATTGTGGCAGGCGCTCGAGGCCGCCCAGGCCGCCGACTTTGTCCGGGCCCTGCCGCTAGGACTCGAAGCGCCCGTGAGCCAGGGCGGCACCAACTTCTCCGGCGGCGAACGGCAGCGCCTGTGCATCGCGCGGGCACTGCTCAAGAATGCCCCCGTCTATTTGTTCGACGACAGCTTCTCGGCCCTGGACTACGGGACCGACGTCAGGCTCCGCGCGGCCATCGAGCCCCTGCTGCGCTCGGCAACCGTGCTGATCGTGGCCGAACGGGTGTCAACAATCGTGGACGCCGGACTGATCCTCGTGCTGGAGGACGGCCGCGTCGTCGCGCAGGGTACGCACAGCGAACTCATGGAGTCCTCGCCCAGCTACCAGGAAATTGCCGATTCCCAGCTGGTGCTGGAGGAAACCCCGTGAGCCGCGGGCGGGCACATCGCGCCGGGACCACTGCGGGGCCCGGCGTCCCGGAGCGCATCAAATGGCAGATCGCCGGCCGGCTGCTTGGCCTGCTCCTGCCGCTGAAATGGCGGATGGCCGGTGTCATCGCCGCCACCTGTGCGTTCGTGACACTCAATGTGGCGGCTCCGAAGGTCCTGGGCGACGCCACCGACGTCGTCGTCGCGGGCTTCATGGGCGGCTCCCTCGACGAGCAAGAGTTGGCCGAGCGGCTGCTGGCGGTTTCCGCCATGTATGTTGGGGCTTCGCTGTTCAGCTGGATCCAGGGCAGTCTGGCCGCCACAGCTGTGCAGCGCCTCAGCTACGGGCTCCGCGGTTCCGTGGAACAAAAACTCCACGTGCTGCCGTCCAGCCATTTCGAGGAGCAGCGCCGCGGCGACGTGCTCAGCCGCGCCACGAACGACGTCGACAATATCTCCCAGGCCCTCAACCAGCTCCTGAACCAGCTGATCATGTCCCTCCTCATGCTCTCCGCCGCACTCGCCATGATGCTGTGGCTCTCGCCGCTGCTGGCACTGATCGCTGTCCTGTCGGTGCCGGTGTCCACGGCCATCACGGTGCTCGTGGCCCGGCACTCCCAGGCGCATTTCAAGGAGCAGTGGAGCAGTACTGGGGCACTGCACGCCCAACTCGAAGAGTTCTTCACCGGCCACGAAGTGGTCAAGGCCTTCGGCCGGCAGGAGGCATCGGCGGTGAGCTTCCGGGAGTACAACGACAAGCTCACACGATCGAGCACCCGTGCCCAGTACTTGTCCGGCATCGTGCAGCCGCTGTTAATGTTTGTCGCCAACCTCAACTACATTGCGGTGGCTGTTGTGGGGGCGCTCCAGGTTACCGCGGGGGCGATGACCATCGGCGGCATCCAGGCTTTCTTCCAGTTCTCCCGCCTCTTCAGCCAGCCCGTGGGCCAGATCGGCGGAATGCTGACTCTCATGCAGTCCTGCCTGGCCTCGGCGGAGCGCGTGTTTGAGCTGCTGGACGCTCCGGAGATCCCGCCGGACAGCGCGGTGCCTGCCGTTTCGGCCAATGGCGCCGGCAAGCTTCATCGCGGCGGCTCCCCGCGAAAACTCCACGTCCCGCGCAAAGCCTCCAACGGACGCAAGTCCCGCGCCCCGGGCACGTCCCAGGCCCCACTGAATTGGGGCGCGGTGGCGGGCCGGGTGACGTTCGAGGACGTCAGCTTCAGTTACAGCCCCGGCACCCCAGTGGTGAAGGACCTCTCCTTCACGGTGGAGCCGGGACAGACCGTGGCAATCGTGGGACACACCGGGGCCGGCAAGACCACCGTGGTAAACCTCCTGATGCGCTTCTATGAACTCGACTCCGGGCGGATCCTGGTGGACTCGACCGACATCGCCACCATCCCGCGCGACGAGCTGCGAAGCGCCTTCGGCACCGTTCTGCAGGATGCGTGGCTGTTCACGGGCAGCATCCGGGAGAACATCGAATACGGCCGGCCCGGTGCCACCGACGCCGACATCGTGGCCGCTGCCCGCGCCAGCCACGTGGACCAGTTCGTCAGGTCCCTTCCGGGCGGCTACGCCACGATGCTCGGCAACGACGGCGACTCCCTGAGCCGCGGCCAGCRCCAGCTAGTCTCGATCGCGCGGGCGCAGGTCGCGGGGCGCAGCATCCTGGTGCTGGACGAGGCGACGAGTTCGGTTGACAGCCGTACCGAGGTGCAGATCCGGCATGCCATGGAGCGGCTGCGGCAAGGTCACACGAGCTTCGTGATCGCGCACCGTTTGTCCACGGTCCGGGACGCTGATCTAATTCTCGTCATGGACCACGGACGAATCGTTGAACACGGGACGCATCAGCAGCTGATGGCCAGGCGCGGGCTCTACAAGGATTTGTACGAGGCACAGTTCGCCGGTCGCGAACAGGTCCCGGCCGTCCGGGAGGCGGAACAGTGAGCTCCACGGACACCGCGGGGGAGCGTTTCCCCGGTTCGTGGCGGACCAACCCTGCCAGCTCCGTGCCGCTCTTCGAACAGCTCCGGCTGTACGTCATTGAACGCGCAGACAACGGCACGCTCGCACCGGGCACGAGGCTTCCGGCCGTGCGGAGCCTCGCCGGCGAACTGGGTGTGGCACCCCACACTGTGGCGCGGGCGTACAAGGAACTCGAGGCTGCCGGCGTCGTGGTGACGCGGGGCCGGAACGGCACCGTTGTCTGTGCCCGCGATGCCGCCTGGAGCTCGCTGTCCGCCGCCGCCGCCGAGTTCGCCGCGGCCGCCAAGGCCCAGGGCGCGAGTTTCGCCGAGGCCGTGCAGTTGCTCGCCGCCGCTTACGACCGCCAGTAGCACATCCGGCGCTGCCCCTGGTGCGCAGAATAGTTTTTCGAAGAAGTTTTCGATTAGCATTAGATTCGTGCCTAAAGCCGTAGCTGAAGATCCAGCCGTTGAAGTCCAGTCCGCCATCGAACCGCTGGCAGCCCGGGATGCCGCCCCGTCCCGCCCCGTGATGAAACGTCCGGACATGACGCGCCTGGTCGTTAAGGGCGCCCGCGAGCACAACCTGCGCAACGTGGACCTGGACCTGCCCCGCGATGCCATGATCGTGTTCACCGGCCTGTCCGGCTCCGGCAAGTCCTCCCTGGCGTTCGACACCATCTTCGCCGAGGGCCAGCGCCGCTACGTCGAATCACTCTCTGCCTATGCCCGGCAGTTCCTGGGCCAGGTGGACAAGCCCGACGTCGACTTCATCGAGGGCCTCTCGCCGGCGGTGTCCATCGACCAGAAGTCCACGAGCAAGAACCCGCGCTCCACCGTGGGCACCATCACCGAGATCTACGACTACATGCGCCTGCTCTGGGCCCGTGTGGGCCGGCCGCATTGCCCCGTCTGCGGGGAGCCTGTGACCAAGCAGACCCCGCAGCAGATCGTGGACCAGCTGCTCGAGCTCCCGGACGGCACGCGCTTCCAGGTGCTGGCACCCGTGGTCCGCGGCCGCAAGGGCGAGTTCGTCGACCTCTTCAAGGAACTCACCGCCAAGGGCTACTCGCGGGCCCGTGTGGACGGCGAGCTCGTCCACCTGAGCGATCCGCCGAAGCTGGGCAAGCAGTTCAAGCACACCATTGAAGTGGTGGTTGACCGCCTCGTGGTCAAGGAAGGCATCAGCCAGCGCCTGACCGACTCCGTCGAAACCGCCCTCGGGCTGGCGGAGGGCCGCATCCTGGCCGAATTCGTCGACCTCGAAGCGGACGACCCCGAGCGGATCAGGGCCTTCTCCGAACACCTTGCCTGCCCCAACGAGCACCCCCTGGCGATCGACGAGATCGAGCCCCGCTCCTTCTCGTTCAACAACCCGTTCGGCGCCTGCAGCGCGTGCAGCGGCATCGGCACCAAGCTCGAAGTCGACGAGGAACTCCTCATCCCCAACCCGGAGCTCTCGCTCTCCGAGGGGGCCATCGCGCCGTGGTCTCTGGGCACCGCCACCACGGAGTACTGGAACCGGCTGCTGGCCGGCCTCGCGGACGAGCTCGGCTTCTCCATGACGACGGCGTGGGAGAAGCTCGACACCGACGTCCGGCAGACGGTCCTGCACGGCAAGGACCACAAAGTGGTGGTGCAATACCGCAACCGCTTCGGCCGGGAACGCAAGTACAGCACCGGCTTTGAGGGCGTGGTGCAGTACGTCCACCGCAAGCATGGTGAGACCGATTCGGACTCTGCGCGCGACCGCTACGAGGAGTACATGCGCCAGGTCCCGTGCCCGGCCTGCAACGGCGCACGGCTGAATCCTGCGTCCCTCTCGGTGCTGATCAACGGCAAGTCAATCGCCGAGGTCGCCGCACTGCCCATGCGTGAATGTGCAGGCTTCCTTGACAACCTCGTCCTCACCGGCCGCGAAGCCCAGATCGCCCACCAGGTCCTCAAGGAAATCCAGGCCCGGCTGACCTTCCTCCTCGACGTCGGACTGGAGTACCTGAACCTGGAACGGCCCTCCGGCACTTTGTCCGGCGGCGAGGCCCAGCGCATCCGGCTGGCCACCCAGATCGGCTCCGGCCTCGTGGGCGTGCTCTACGTCCTTGACGAGCCCTCGATCGGCCTGCACCAGCGGGACAACCGCCGCCTGATCGAAACCCTCACCCGGCTCCGGGACCTCGGCAACACCCTGATCGTGGTGGAGCATGACGAGGACACCATCCAAGAGGCCGACTGGGTGGTGGACATCGGACCGGGCGCCGGCGAGCACGGCGGCATGGTGGTCCACTCCGGCTCCTACCAGGCGCTGCTGGAAAACACGGATTCGCTCACCGGCGACTACCTCTCGGGCCGGAAGAAAATCGAGATCCCCAAAAAGCGGCGCAAATACGACAAGAAGCGCGAGCTCAAAGTGGTCGGGGCCAAGGAGAACAACCTCCTCAACATCGATGCCAGCTTCCCCCTGGGCCTCTTCACCGCCGTCACCGGCGTCAGCGGCTCGGGCAAGTCCACCCTGGTCAACGAGATCCTCTACAAAGTGCTTGCCAACAAGCTCAACGGCGCCAAGCAAGTGGCCGGCCGGCACAAGTCCGTCCAGGGCCTCGAGCACCTGGACAAAGTGGTGCACGTCGACCAGAGCCCCATCGGACGCACGCCGCGCTCGAACCCGGCCACCTACACCGGCGTGTTCGACCACATCCGGAAGCTCTTCGCCGAGACCACCGAGGCCAAGGTCCGCGGCTACCTGCCAGGCCGGTTCTCCTTCAACGTCAAGGGCGGCCGCTGCGAGGCCTGCTCCGGCGACGGCACCCTGAAGATCGAAATGAACTTCCTGCCGGACGTCTACGTCCCCTGCGAGGTCTGCCACGGCGCACGCTACAACCGCGAAACCCTGGAGGTCCACTACAAGGGCAAGACCATCGCGGACGTGCTGAACATGCCCATCGAGGAAGGGGCCGAATTCTTCGCGGCCTTCTCACCGATCGCGCGGCACCTCAACACGCTCGTCGACGTCGGCCTTGGCTACGTCCGGCTGGGCCAGCCTGCCACCACGCTCTCCGGCGGTGAGGCCCAGCGCGTGAAGCTCGCGGCCGAGCTCCAGAAACGCTCAAACGGCCGCAGCGTCTATGTCCTGGACGAACCCACCACAGGCCTGCACTTCGAGGACATCCGCAAGCTCCTCATGGTGCTGCAGGGCCTCGTGGAGAAGGGCAACACCGTGATCACGATCGAGCACAACCTCGATGTCATCAAGAGCGCGGACTGGATCGTGGACCTTGGCCCCGACGGCGGTTCGGGCGGCGGCCGGGTGATCGCCTCCGGCACGCCGGAGCAGGTGGCCAAATCGAGCGAAAGCCACACGGCCGCCTTCCTTGCCGAGCTTCTGGCCTGACCATCTGCCGCCGGGGACACGTGCGGGCGGGCGCGGGCGGCAAGGACATACTGTCGCCGCACGTGTCCCCGCCCGCACGGGAATGCATTCACCTGATGCAATCGGCTGATGTATCGCCTGACGTATTCCTGAAGGAGTATGCGAATTTCTGGCATCCGCACACTCGTGAGAAACTAAGCCGGTGACGCATACAACAGTGCCCGTGATCTTCGACCTTGACGGCACTCTTGTCGATCCAGCCGGAGGGATTACGGACGGAATCGCCGCGGCCCTCACCGAGCTTGGCCTGCCGGTTCCGGGCAAGTCCCGGATGGACGCCATGATCGGACCCAAGCTGAGCCATTCCCTCACCGAAATCGCCGGGGTTCCGGCCGCACTGCTCGAAGACGCAATCCGCATCTATCGCGCGCACTACGTTTCTACCGGAATCGCGCAGAGCCGGCTGTACCCGGGGATCCGGGAACTGCTCGAGGACTTTGTGGCCACGGGCCGCCCCATCGCCGTCGCCACCCAGAAGCCGGAAGGGCTTGCCCGCACCGTCCTGGCGCACCACGGCATCGCCGGGCTCTTCCACAGCATCCGGGGCTCCGCTGCCGACGAGGCCGCCGCCGGCCCGGGATCGGCCTCTGTCCCCGAAGAGGCCGTCCCCGAAGGCAAGGCCGGGATTGTCGCTGCCGCGCTCTCGGACCTGGCGGTGGCCGGCCCCACGGCGGCCGGCCGTGCCGTGATGGTGGGGGACCGGGCGCAGGACGTGGCCGGGGCCGCTGCGAACGGACTGGACTGCATCGGCGTAGGCTGGGGTTTTGCGCCCGACGGCGAACTGCACACGGCTGGTGCCATCGAGATCGTGCACAACACCACGGCGCTTCACGCGACGATTAACAGACTCTCCGAACGCCCGGGGACCACAGCCCTGAACGAGGTGCACACCGATGGCAATGTTTGACGCAATCCGCTGGACCACCCGCGGGCTCATATCCTCCACGTGCCGTCCCACGGTCATTGGCCTGGAAAACGTGCCCAAGGACGGACCGTTCATCGTGGCCCCGAACCATCTCTCCTTCCTGGACAGCGTGATCGTCCAGGCCCTGATGCCTCGGCCCGTAGCGTTCTTCGCGAAGGCGGAATACTTCACCACCGGCGGCGTCAAGGGCAAGGTCATGAAGTCCTTCTTCGAGGCTGTGGGCTCCATTCCAGTGGAACGCGGCGAGCAGGCKGCGAGCGTGCAGGCACTGAAGACGCTGCTGGACATCCTCGACTCCGGCAAGGGCGTGGGCATCTATCCCGAAGGGACGCGCTCCCGCGACGGGATCCTGTACCGCGGCCGCACCGGCGTCGGCTGGCTGGCCCTCACCACGGGCGCGCCGGTGGTCCCGGTGGGCCTGATCGGCACCGAACACCTGCAGCCCGCGGACAGCAAGTCCGTCAAACCGCAGCACTTCACCATGAAGGTGGGCGAGCCGCTGTACTTCGACAAGACCGGCCCGGACCACTCCCTGCCGGCCCGCCGCCAGGTCACAGACCGCATCATGGACGCAATCGCGGACCTGAGCGGCCAGGAACGCTCCACGAGCTACAACCAGAGCAAGTCGGCCGAATAGCGCACGCCATCCTGCTCTCCGCAGGGGAGGTGCACGGCACCGCCGGCGGCTCAGTAGACTGGATGTGTGGCAGATCCAGCGAGTTACCGACCCCAGACGGGTGAAATTCCGACCAATCCGGGCGTGTACCGCTTCCGCGATCCGCACGGCCGGGTCATCTACGTCGGAAAGGCCAAGAACCTCCGTTCCCGGCTGAATACGTACTTCGCCAACCCCGCCGGGCTCATGCCTAAGACCTACGCGATGGTGCATACGGCCAGCAGCGTCGAATGGACCGTAGTGGGCAGCGAGCTCGAGTCGCTGCAGCTGGAATACACCTGGATCAAGGAATTCACGCCCCGCTTCAACGTGATGTTCCGGGACGACAAAACCTACCCGTACCTGGCCGTCACGATCGGGGAGAAGTACCCGCGCGTCCAGGTGCTGCGCGGCGACCGTCGCAAGGGGACCCGGTATTTCGGCCCGTACACCGCCGGGGCGATCCGGGACACCATGGACACCCTGCTGCGCGTGTTCCCGGTGCGGAGCTGCAGTCCTGGGGTGCTGAAGCGCGCCGAAGCCAGCGGCCGGCCCTGCCTGCTCGGCTACATCGACAAATGTTCCGCGCCCTGCGTCGGCCGGATCTCCGCCGAGGACCACCGCGCTCTTGCCGAGGACTTCTGTACTTTCATGGGCGGCGAAGCCAAGCCGTTCGTCAACCGGCTGGAACGGGAGATGGCCGCGGCAGTTGCCGAGCTCGACTACGAACGCGCGGCCCGGCTCCGGGACGACATCGTGGCGCTGAAGAAAGTCTTCGAACGCAACGCCGTGGTCCTCGCCGAGGGCACGGACGCCGACGTCTTCGCCCTGCACGAAGACGAGCTCGAAGCCGCCGTCCAGGTCTTCCACGTCCGCGGCGGCCGGATCCGCGGCCAGCGCGGCTGGGTCGTGGAAAAAGTCGAGGACTCCACCACCCCGGAACTGGTCGAACACCTGCTCCAGCAGGTCTACGGCGAGGAAGCCGGGCTGCAGGGCAGGTTGCCCCGCGAGGTCCTTGTGCCCACCGAACCCAGCAACGCCACGGAGCTCACGCAATGGCTCAGCGGCCTGCGCGGGGCCCGGGTGGACGTCCGGGTGCCCCAGCGCGGAGACAAGGCCGCGCTCATGTCCACGGTCCGTGAAAACGCCGAGCACGCGCTCAAGCTCCACAAGTCCCGGCGCGCCGGCGACCTTACCATGCGCTCCCAGGCCCTTCAGGAGATCCAGGAAGCCCTCGAGCTTCCCGTGGCGCTGCTGCGGATCGAGTGCTTCGACATCTCGCACGTCCAGGGCACCAACGTGGTCGGCTCCATGGTGGTGGTGGAGGACGGCCTGCCGAAGAAGTCCGAGTACCGGAAGTTCGCCGTAACCGGAGCCGCCGCCACCGACGACACGGCGGCCATGCACGACGTGCTCACCCGCCGGTTCCGGCACTATCTGCAGGAGAAATCCGAGCAGGCAGCGGCCGCGGCCAAACCGGCGCACCAGGCCGCGCTGGACGCGGCAACCGCCGCAGCGGTCGCTGACTCCACGACGCCGGCGCCGCGAAGCAAGTTCGCTTACCCGCCCAACCTCGTCGTCGTCGACGGCGGCAAACCGCAGGTCAACGCCGCCGCCCGGGCGCTGGCGGAGCTGGGGATCGAGGACGTGTATGTGGTCGGCCTGGCCAAGCGGCTCGAAGAAGTGTGGCTGCCGGAGAGTGACTTCCCGGTGATCCTGCCGCGCGCCTCCGCCGGCCTGTACCTGCTGCAGCGGATCCGCGACGAGGCCCACCGCTTCGCCATCACCTTCCACCGGCAAAAGCGCGGCAAGGCCATGACAGTTTCCGCGCTGGACAGCGTGCCCGGGCTGGGTGAGTCCAAACGCAAGGCCCTCCTGGCCGAATTCGGCTCCGTGAAGGGCATCAAGGCTGCGACGCAGGAAGAACTCACCGGCGCCAAGGGGATCGGTCCGTCCCTGGCCGCCGCAATCGTCCGGCACTTCAATGCCGACGGCGGCGAGGAGGCCGCCACGGTTCCTGCCGTCAACATGACCACCGGTGAAATCCTCGACGCTTAGCTAGCGCCGCCAAACTTAGCTAGGGTAAAGACTTGGGTAACGCCATGGCCGCGGCATCACCGCGGCCATGGGCGCGAACCTGATCGGAACAGCAAATCGCACAGGCAGAGATGGGGCTTCACTGATGGCAGAGTCGACGGCAGGATCCGAGACGGATGCGGACGGCATGACGCCCGTTAAACCCGTCGAGGCGGAACTGCTCGTAGTGACCGGAATGTCGGGAGCCGGCCGGAGCACCGCCTCGGACGCCCTTGAGGACCATGGCTGGTACGTCGTGGAAAACCTGCCGCCKCAGATGCTCGGCACGCTCGCCGAGCTCGTGTCGCGGACACCGCATTCGATGTCCAAGCTCGCCGTCGTGATGGACGTCCGGAGCAAGGAACTCTTCGTCGACATGCGCGCGGCCCTCCGCGCCCTGGAAGCCACCGGCGTGAGCTTCCGCGTGCTGTTCCTCGACGCCAGCGACGACGTCCTGGTGCGCCGCTTCGAGCAGGGCCGCAGGCCCCACCCGCTTCAGGGCGGCGGCCGGATCCTCGACGGCATCGCGGCCGAACGCGAGCTTGTCCGTGACCTGAAGGACACCGCCGACATCGTCCTGGACACGTCCTCGCTCAACGTCCACGGTCTCGCCACCGCCATCACGGAACTTTTCAGCGAGACCGGGCCGGTGGCGCTGCGGCTGAACGTCATGAGCTTTGGCTTCAAGTACGGGCTGCCGGTGGATGCCAACTTCGTGGCCGATGCCCGCTTCATCCCCAACCCGCACTGGGTGCCGCAGTTGCGCCCGCACACCGGGCTGGACCAGGACGTCAGCGACTACGTGCTGGAGGCGCAGGGCGTCAGCGAATTCGTGGAACGCTATGTCCTGGCCCTCGAACCGGTCCTGGACGGGTACCGGCGGGAGAACAAGCACTACGCCACCATCGCCGTGGGCTGCACCGGCGGCAAACACCGCTCCGTGGCGGTTGCCGTCGAGCTTTCACGGCGGCTGGCGCAATATCCGCGCGTCACCGTGACCACGACGCACCGGGACCTGGGCCGCGAGTAATGGCGCTGCTGACCGGCCCGCTGCCCCTTGTCCCGCCCGCCAGCGCGGCATTCGCCAGCCAGCAGGACAAAGGCCCCTCCGTCGTCGCGCTCGGCGGCGGCCACGGCCTCTCCGCCTCGCTGTCTGCCCTGCGCCTGCTGACCTCCGAGCTCACCGCGATCGTCACAGTCGCGGACGACGGCGGATCCTCCGGCCGGCTCCGTGAAGAGTACGGCGTCCTGCCGCCGGGCGACCTCCGCATGGCCCTGTCCGCGCTGTGCGACGACACCGACTGGGGCCGGACGTGGCGCGATGTCATGCAGCACCGTTTCGCCCCCGGCAAGGGCCGCGGCGGGTCCCTCGATGAGCACGCCATGGGCAACCTCCTGATCGTCACGCTCTGGGAGCTCCTGGGCGACACCGTTGCCGGCCTCAAGTGGGCCGGTGCCCTGCTCGGCGCCCGCGGCGAGGTCCTGCCGATGTCCAGCATCCCGCTGACCATCGAGGGCCAGGTCAGGGTCACCGCCCCGGACGGCACCACGGCACTGCAGACCCTCACCGGGCAGGCCAAGTGCGCGGTGGCAGGGAACCTGCAGCATGTCAGGCTGCTGCCCGAGAACGCTCCCGCATGCATGGAGGCACTGACGGCGATCGAGCTGGCCGACTGGGTGATCCTCGGGCCGGGCTCCTGGTACACGTCCGTACTGCCGCACCTGCTGCTGCCCGAAATGCGTGAGGCCCTCTGTAACACGGCCGCCCGCCGCTGCCTGACGATGAACCTCGCCACGGACACCAAAGAGACCGCCGGCATGACCGCCGCCGACCACCTCCGGGTGCTGCGCGAGTACGCGCCGGAGTTCACGATCGACGTCATCCTGGCCGACCCGGCATCGGTCCAGGACCTGCCCGACTTCGAGGCGGCGGCAGGAATGCTCGGTGCCGAGGTGGTCTTGGGTAAAGTGGGGGCGTCTGGTCGCCGTCCGGTCCACGATCCGTTGCGGCTGGCGACGGCGTACCACGATATTTTCGGGAACAGTTAGGAAAGGTGCCATGGCACTGACAGCATCAGTCAAGGAAGAACTTTCCCGTCTGGATATAAAGAAGTCCTCGGTCCGCAAGGCCGAGGTATCGGCCATGCTCCGCTTCGCCGGCGGGCTGCACATCATCTCGGGCCGGATTGTGATCGAGGCCGAAGTCGACCTCGCCTCGACCGCCCGGCGGCTGCGCGCGGCAATCGCCGAGGTATACGGCCACCAGAGCGAGATCATCGTCGTCTCGGGCGGCGGCCTGCGCCGCGGCAGCCGCTACGTGGTGCGCGTGGTGCGCGACGGTGAGGCCCTGGCCCGCCAGACCGGACTCCTGGACGCCCGCGGGCGCCCCGTGCGGGGCCTTCCGTCCGTAGTGGTGAACGGCTCCGCCGCGGACGCGGAGGCTGTCTGGCGCGGCGCCTTCCTGGCGCACGGCTCACTGACCGAGCCCGGCCGCTCCTCGGCCATGGAAGTCACGTGCCCCGGCCCCGAATCGGCACTGGCCCTCGTCGGCGCCGCCCGCCGCCTCGGCATCCAGGCCAAGGCCCGCGAGGTCAGGGGAGTGGACCGTGTGGTGATCCGCGACGGCGACACGATCGCCGCGCTGCTGACCCGCATGGGCGCCCACGATGCGCTCATGGTCTGGGAGGAACGCCGCATGCGCAAGGAAGTCCGCGCCACGGCCAACCGGCTCGCCAACTTCGACGACGCCAACCTGCGCCGTTCAGCGCAGGCCGCCGTCGCCGCGGGTGCCCGCGTGGACCGCGCCCTCGAAATCCTGGGTGACGACGTCCCGGACCACCTCAAGTACGCCGGTGAGCTGCGGGTCGCGCACAAGCAGGCCAGCCTGGATGAGCTTGGCCGCCTGGCCGACCCAATCATGACCAAGGACGCCATTGCCGGCCGGATCCGCCGGCTTTTGGCCATGGCGGACAAGCGGGCCCAGGATCTCGGCATCCCGGGCACGGAAGCCAATGTGACGCCGGAAATGCTCGACGACTAGCCCGCCCCTAGAATCAACAGCAGGAAAATACCGGGAATGGAAATACCCGGGAACCGCGGCGGGTTGTTGCCGTTGGATCCCACCGCAAATCTTCCGGATGCCCCGCATCCGGATGCACAATCCGAGAGTTACCAAACCGGACAACCCGTCCACGACATTGGAGGATTTTGTGACCGAGTACGTACTGCCAGAGCTCGACTATGACTACGCAGCGCTGGAACCGCACATCTCCGCGAAGATCATGGAGCTGCACCACAGCAAGCACCACGCCGCCTATGTGACCGGCGCCAACAACGCCCTCGCCCAGCTGGCCGAGGCGCGCGAAAAGGGCGACTTCGCCAACATCAACCGCCTCTCCAAGGACCTCGCGTTCCACACCGGCGGCCACATCAACCACTCCGTCTTCTGGAAGAACCTCTCCCCGGACGGTGGCGACAAGCCCGAGGGTGAGCTCGCTGCGGCCATCGACGACGCCTTCGGCTCGTTCGACGCGTTCCGTGCCCAGTTCAGCGCAGCGGCGCTGGGCCTGCAGGGCTCCGGCTGGGGCTTCCTGGCGTACGAGCCCATCGGCGGCAACCTCGTGATCGAGCAGCTCTACGATCAGCAGGGCAACGTCGCACTCGGCACCACCCCGCTGCTGATGCTGGACATGTGGGAGCACGCCTTCTACCTGGACTACGTCAACGTCAAGGCCGACTACGTCAAGGCCTTCTGGAACATCGTGAACTGGGCCGACGTCGCCAAGCGCTTCGACGCCGCCCGCAAGAACGCGACGGGTCTCATTACCCTGTAAGGGGTGACGGGATCGACTTCCGTTTGTAACAAACCTCACATTACGGGCCGTTCGGCCCGAAATGTGGACGGACTGCCCCTGCACTTGCGGGGGCAGTCCCGGTTAAACGTAAGATGGATCACGGAAGGCGGTTAGCCTTCAGCAATGTGGCTGGTCGCCCTCCGATCTGGTAATTATCTCTGCCCAATGGCGTGCGGGATCTGTTAGTTGGCTTGAACGCCTTCTCAACTAGTCGTGCTCGCAAGAGCACCAAGGAGACTGAAAACGTGACGACCCGTATTGGCATCAACGGCTTTGGCCGTATCGGCCGCAACTACTTCCGCGCCGCCCTCGCACAGGGCGCAGATCTTGAGATCGTTGCGGTCAACGACCTCACCAGCCCGGAAGCCCTCGCTCACCTCTTCAAGTACGACTCCGTGGGCGGCCGGCTGGCCGAAACCATTGAGGTCAAGGACGGCAACATCGTCGTCGACGGCAACATCATCAAGGTCCTTGCCGAACGCGATCCCGCGAAGCTGCCCTGGGGCGAGCTCGGCGTCGACATCGTCATCGAGTCCACCGGTTTCTTCACGAAGGCCGCCGATGCGCAGAAGCACATCGACGCCGGCGCCAAGAAGGTCCTGATCTCCGCCCCCGCGTCGGATGAGGACATCACGATCGTGATGGGCGTCAACGACGGCCTGTACGACAGCGCCACGCACCACATCATCTCCAACGCCTCCTGCACCACCAATTGCCTCGGCCCGCTGGCCAAGGTCATCAACGACGCCTTCGGCATCGAGCGTGGCCTGATGACCACCATCCACGCCTACACGGCCGACCAGAACCTGCAGGACGGCCCGCACAAGGACCYCCGCCGCGCCCGCGCCGCTGCCATCAACATGGTGCCCACCTCCACCGGTGCCGCCAAGGCAATCGGCCTGGTCCTGCCGGAGCTCAAGGGCAAGCTCGACGGCTACGCCATCCGCGTGCCCGTCCCCACCGGCTCCGCCACGGACCTGACCGTCACGGTGTCCCGCGAGACCACCGTCGCTGAAGTCAACGCCGCCCTCAAGGCAGCATCCGAGACCGACGAGCTCAGGGGCCTGCTGACTTACACCGACGAGCCGATCGTCTCCTCGGACATCGTTGGCGACCCGGCGTCGTCCATCTTCGATTCGGGCCTGACCAAGGTGATCGGCGACCAGGTCAAGGTTGTGTCCTGGTATGACAATGAATGGGGCTACTCCAACCGCCTCGTGGACCTCACGGAGCTTGTCGCGTCCAAGCTGGGCTAGGGTAAGACTCATGACATTCCACACCCTCAACGAACTGATCGCTGATGGTGTCCGCGGGCGGTACGTTCTGGTCAGAAGTGACCTGAACGTGCCGCTCGACGGCTCTACAGTGACTGACGACGGCCGCATCAAGGCCTCCCTGCCAGTGCTGGCGAAGCTCACGGACGCCGGTGCCCGAGTGCTGGTCACAGCACACCTGGGCCGCCCCAAGGGCGCCCCGGAGGAGAAGTACTCACTCAAGCCCGCAGCCACGCGGCTGGCCGAGCTTGCCGGGTTCAAGGTCGCACTCGCCGGCGACACTGTCGGCGGGTCGGCCAAGGAGCTTTCCGCCGCGCTGCAGGACGGCGAGGCGCTAGTCCTGGAGAACGTGCGCTTCGACGCGCGCGAGACCTCCAAGGCTGACGCCGAACGCGGAGCCTTCGCCGACGAGCTGGTCGCCCTCACCGGTGACAACGGCGCCTTCGTCGATGATGCCTTCGGTGCCGTGCACCGCAAGCACGCCAGCGTGTACGACGTCGCCACGCGGCTGCCGTCCTACCAGGGCGACCTCGTCCGCACGGAGGTCGAGGTGCTGCGCAAGCTCACCGCCGACACCCAGCGGCCCTACGTCGTGGTCCTCGGCGGCTCCAAGGTCTCCGACAAGCTCGCTGTCATCGACAACCTCCTCGGCAAGGCTGACACGATCCTGGTGGGCGGCGGCATGCTGTTCACCTTCCTCGCCGCAGCGGGCCACAAGGTAGCGGCCAGCCTGCTCGAAGAGGACCAGATCCCGGTCGTGCAGGACTACCTGAAGCGGGCCGCGGACGCCGGTACCGAGTTCGTCGTGCCCACTGATGTTGTGGTGGCGGCCAAGTTCGCCGCCGACGCCGAGCACGAGACCGTCGCAGCCGACGCCATCGAGTCGAGCAGCTTCGGAGCCCAGGGCATCGGGCTGGACATCGGGCCGGTATCGGCAGCGGCTTTCGCGGAACGGATCAAGGGCGCCAAGACGGTGTTCTGGAACGGTCCCATGGGCGTGTTCGAATTCGCGGCCTTCGCCGGCGGCACCCGGGCCATCGCCCAGGCGCTGACCGAGACGGACGCGTTCACGGTGGTTGGCGGCGGCGACTCCGCGGCGGCGGTCCGGACCCTCGGCTTCGCCGATGACCAGTTCGGCCACATTTCCACCGGCGGCGGCGCAAGCCTGGAGTACCTTGAAGGCAAGGAACTCCCCGGACTGAGCGTCCTGGACCGTTAGAAGCGCACTGACGGCTAGAAGCGCTGACCGCTAGAAGCAGCGGCGGCCGCCTGGCGACCTGACAGCGCCGGCCGCCAGCCCATCGAGCCGGCAGGGTGCCCTCCGCAAGGAGCCGGGCACCCTGTCGGCTGCTCTCATACAACAAGCACTCTTGGAGATCACGTGACCACGTCAACCAACGGTAAATTCGACCGCAAGCCCTTCATCGCCGGCAACTGGAAGATGAACATGGACCACGTCCAGGGCATCACCCTCCTGCAGAAGCTCGCGTGGACCCTGTCCGACGCCAAGCACGACTACAGCCGGGTGGAGGTCGCCGTCTTCCCGCCGTTCACGGATCTCCGCGGCGTCCAGACCCTTGTCCAGGGCGACGAGCTCGCCGTCGTCTATGGCGGCCAGGACCTCTCCCAGTTCGACTCCGGCGCCTACACGGGCGATATTTCCGGGCAGTTCCTGGCCAAGCTCGGCTGCAGTTACGCACTGGTCGGCCACAGCGAACGCCGCACCATCCACAACGAGTCCGACACCGTGCTCAACGCCAAGACCCAAGCCGCCTTCCGGCACGGCATCACCCCCGTCCTGTGTGTCGGCGAAGGCCTCGAGATCCGGCAGGCCGGCACCCATGTGGACCACACGCTCGCCCAGCTCCGCGCCGGCGTCGAAGGACTCACTCCAGAACAGGCTGCCGAGCTCGTTGTCGCCTACGAGCCCGTCTGGGCCATCGGCACCGGCGAAGTTGCCGGCCCTGAGGACGCTCAGGAAATGTGCGCAGCCATCCGTGCCGAACTGTCCACCCTCTTCGGAGCCGACGTTGCCGCCAAGACCCGGCTGCTCTACGGCGGCTCGGTCAAGGCCAACAACGCGGCCTCGATCCTGAAGGAACGCGACGTCGACGGCTTGCTGGTCGGCGGTGCCAGCCTGGACGCTGCCGAGTTTGCTAATATTGTCAGGTTCGAGAGTCACCTGTTGACGGATTAGTCCGGACACAGCCTGACCCCCGTAATCCAATTCTTCTGAAAGGCCGTCGTGGACGTTCTTCATGTCATTCTGCAGGTTCTCCTGGGCATCACCAGCCTCCTGCTGACGTTGCTCATCTTGCTCCATAAGGGACGCGGAGGCGGCCTGTCCGACATGTTCGGCGGCGGAATGAGTTCGGGCCTGAGCTCCTCCGGGGTCGCCGAACGCAACCTCAACCGGTTCACGGTCGTCCTGGGCATCACCTGGGGGGTCGTGATCATCGCCCTCGGCCTGCTCATGCGGTTCAGCACGGGCGCCGATTCCTAGGACGCCCGTCCGAAAACTTCATATGGGGTCCTTATGGCCCTCCCGGCATCGGGAACTCTCGATCTACACTGTGGCTGTCTTGCACACTTCCACCAGCTAAGTAGCAAGGAGTTCCCGATGCTGCATTCCGCTTCCGGATTCAAGGGAATCCGTGTAGGCGCCACGGAGGGGGCATCTCCCCGCCATGAGCCACTCAACGGGGCCGGCGTACGCCAGCCCCGTATTCGTGTCTCCTTCCGGTGCGCCAAGGGCCATKAAACCGCGCTTGTGTTCGCGCAACTGCCGGAGGAACAGATCCCCGGAGTCTGGGACTGCCGGCGCTGCGGCGGGACCGCAACCCGCGACGAAACAAAGTTTGCCCTGGAGGAAGCGCCCACCGAGGGCTTCAAGACGCACCTGGAATACGTTAAAGAGCGGCGCTCCAGCCAGGACGCCGAAGACGTGCTGGCCGGAGCGCTGGAACGGCTGCGCTCAGGACGGGCCCTTCCGGACGAGCTGCTCCGGGACCCGTGAGGCCGCGTTTTCGTCAATCAGCCACAGGGTTTCCCGGCGGCCGCGCGGCCCCGCCGCGGGAACCTGCACGGGATTGGCGCCGGCCAGCGCCAGTCCCACGGCGCCGGCCTTGTCGTCGCCGGCCACCACCATCCACACCTCTGATGCCGTATTGATCGCCGGCAACGTCAGCGACACCCGGGCCGGCGGCGGTTTGGGCGAGTTGTGGACGCCCACGACAGTCAGTTCCTTCTCCCGGATGCCGGCCTGCTCAGGGAAAAGCGACGCGACGTGCGCGTCCGGCCCGACGCCGAGGAGGACAATGTCCAGGCGCGGGAGCCTCGCCGGAAGTTCCGGCCTGTCGTCTGACATGTCCGCGGCGTGTTCAGCGGCTGCCGCCTCAGCGAGGCGGCGCGCGTAGTCCGCGGCCGCTTCATCCGGGCTGTCGAATTCATCGGTGGAACCAGGCACATGGACGCGCGCCGGATCAACGCTGATATGGGACAGGAGGGCCTCCTGCGCCTGCCGGGCGTTGCGCTCGGCGTCGTCGGCCGCGACGAAGCGCTCGTCACCCCACCAGAAGTTCACCTTGGACCAGTCGACGGCCGGCGCCGCCGGTGATTCGGCCACGGCCTTCAGCGAGCCGATGCCCATTGTGCCCCCGGTAAGCACCACCGTGGCTTCGCCGTGCCGGTCCTGGATATCCACGAGCTTGGTGATCAGGCGGGCTGCGATCGCAGCCATCAGGACGGACGAGTCAGGATGGATGCTTACTCTCGGGTCAGCGCTCACTGGGACGGACACTCCTTAGATTGGTACGTGGCAGTCCCATAGTAATCACTTCGCCGAAGACTTCGTCCGGGTCCAGGCGGCGGAGCTCTTCGGCGAGGCAGTCTTTGAGGCTGCGCCGCGGCAGGGAGATCCGCTGCGCGGGCTGGCCGGGCTGGGTCAGTTCCGCGATGGTGAGTCCGGGCCGGAAGAGCTGGATGTCGCCGCCGGGCCGGGTCAGCCGGACGCGGCGGATGCCGGTTCCGGCCGGGTCGGCCACGATCGTGACGGGAACGTCCAGGGCCAGGGTCAGCCAGGCCGCGAGCAGCACGGTGCTGGGGGAGTCCGAGGCGCCCTCGACGGCGACGGCCGTGACCGGCGAGTCGTCCACCTGGTCCAGGACCGCGGCCAGCTGGATGCGCCAGTTGGTCAGCCGGGTCCAGGCGAGGTCCGTGTCGCCGGCCTTGTAGGTGCGGCGGATGTTCTCCAGCGCCGCGACGGGATCCGCTTCGTTGGCCGAGTCGGTGATCCGGCGGTGCGCGATGCCACCGACCGAGGTCTGGCAGGCATTCCTGGGCGCGCCGTGCGGCCACCAGGCCACGATCGGGGCGTCCGGGAGCAGCAGGGCCGCGACAAGGGATTCGCTTTCCTCGGCGAGTTCGCCGTAGCCGCGCAGCAGGATGACCTCGGAGGCCCCGGCGTCGCCGCCGACGCGGATCTGGGCGTCGAGCCGGGTCGGGGCCGAGGCACCGGCGTCGGCGAGGACGATGATCCGGCACGGGTGTTCCCGGCTGGCCTCGTTGGCGGCCTCGATGGCCTCTTCCTCGAGCCCGGAGCGGGTGACGACCACAAGGGTCAGCACCCGGCCCAGGGCGATCACGCCGCCCTGCTCGCGCAGGGCCATGATCTTCTTGGAGATCTTGGAGGTGGTGGTATCGGGAAGATCTACGATCATGGCCTTCTCCAGGTTCGTCCGTCGCGGGCAAGGAGCTCGTCGGCCGAGGCGGGGCCCCAGCTGCCGGGAGCGTAGGGCTGGGGCTGTTCGTCCAGGCCGGCCCAGTAGCACTCGAACGGGTCCAGGATCTTCCAGGACAGCTCTACTTCCTGGTGCCGGGGGAACAGCGGCGGTTCGCCCAGCAGCACGTCCAGGATGAGCCGTTCGTAGGCTTCGGGGCTGGACTCGGTGAAGGAGTGCCCGTAGCCGAAGTCCATGGTGACGTCGCGGACCTCCATCTGGGTGCCCGGGACTTTGGACCCGAACCGGATCGTGGCGCCCTCGTCGGGCTGGACCCGGATCACCACGGCGTTCTGGCCGAAGTCGTCCTCGCTGTGGTCGCGGAAGAGCAGGTTCGGTGCGCGCTTGAACACGACGGCGATTTCCGTCACCCGGCGGCCCAGCCGCTTGCCGGCGCGCAGGTAGAACGGCACGCCGGACCAGCGCCGGGTATTGATGTCCACCCGGATCGCGGCAAACGTCTCGGTCTTGGAATCGGCCGGGATGCCGTCTTCCTCCAGGTACCCGAGGACTTCCTCGCCGCCCTGCCAGCCGCCGGTGAACTGGCCGCGGGCGGAGTGGGTGGAGAGGTCGTGGGGGAGCCTGACAGCCGCCAGGACCTTTTCCTTCTCGGCCCGCAGGTCATCGGCGTTGAAGGAGATCGGCTCTTCCATGGCCGTCAGGGCAAGCAGCTGGAGCAGGTGGTTCTGGATGACATCGCGGGCCGCGCCCACGCCGTCGTAGTAGCCTGCCCGGCCGCCGGTGCCGATGTCCTCGGCCATGGTGATCTGGACGTGGTCGACATAGTTGCTGTTCCAGAGCGGCTCGAAGAGCTGGTTCGCGAAGCGCAGCGCAAGGATGTTCTGCACCGTCTCCTTGCCCAGGTAGTGATCGATCCGGAAGACCGCGTCCGGCGGGAACACCGACTCGACGATGTCGTTGAGCTGGCGGGCCGATTCGAGGTCGTGTCCGAACGGTTTTTCGATCACGACGCGGCGCCAGTTGTCGCCCGCGGCCTGGGCCAGGCCGTGCTTGGAGAGCTGGCGGCAGACCTGCTCGAAGGCCTTCGGCGGGATCGACAGGTAGAACGCGTGGTTGCCCCGGGTCCCGCGCTGCTCGTCGAGTTCATCGATCGTGTCCGAGAGCCGCTTGAACGCCTCGTCGTCGTCGAACTCGCCCTGCACGAAGCGGATGCCCTCGGAGAGCTGCTTCCAGACCGTCTCATCGAACGGGGTGCGGGCGTAGGCCTTGACCGACTCCTTGACCTCCGCGGCGAAGTCCTCGTTCTCCCACTCCCGGCGGGCAAAGCCCACCAGGGCGAAGCTCGGCGGCAGCAGCCCGCGGTTGGCGAGGTCATACACAGCCGGCATCAGCTTCTTGCGGGCGAGGTCCCCGGTCACCCCGAACAGGACCAGCGATGCCGGCCCGGCAATACGGTTCAGACGGCGGTCACGGGGGTCCCGGAGCGGATTGCGCCCCCGGCCGGCCGTGTTCCTGCCGCCGTTGTAGGTTTCTGGCATGGTTGCGTGAGTGCCTTAGCTTTCAGTGGAGGATGCTGCCTGGCCGGCAAGGGAGGTGACGAGCTCCTGGAGCTGCTTCACACCCGCAGAGCGGTCGGTCAGGTGCAGCCGGAGGACCGGGCGGCCGTGCTCGGAGAGGACCTGGGCATCGCCTGCGGCCTGCGCCGAGATCAGCTCGCCGAACGTAAAAGGCCGGTCCGGGATGGCGAGGTCCGTCGCGGAAGCGGCCGTGACCTGCAGGAAGACGCCGATCGCGGGTCCGCCCTTGTGGAACTGGCCGGTGGAGTGCAGGAACCGCGGGCCCCAGCCGAACGTGACAGGGCGCCCGCTGACAGCAGCCAGTTCGTCCCGGACACCTTCGAGGCTGGCGTACGCGAGCCGGTCGAAATAGGCCTGGACGCTGAGGTAGCTGTCCGGGCCAAGTTCGGCCAGCAGGGCGCTGACGGCTTCTTCCGCGGTGGCGGTGTCGGCGACCCACTCACCGCCACGGACCTCGATGGCGCCGTCGGTGAAGTTCGCCGGCGTCGGCTCGGGCTGTGCGTCCAGCAGGCCGCGCGCGGCGATCTTGGCTGCCTCGACGTCGGGCTGGTCGAACGGGTTGATGCCCAGCAGGCGGCCCGCCACGGCGGTGGCGAACTCCCACACCATCATCTGGGTGGGCAGGCCACCGGCAATGGCGACCTCGTTCTCGCCGAGCTGCACGTCGGCATCCGCCGCGACGAGCCGGACGACGAGGACATCGGCAGCGCCGAGGGTGGCTTCCGGGGAGGCAGGACCAGCGACGACCGGCAACACGCCGGTGCCAAGCTTGCCGGTGGATTCGGCGATGAGCTGTTCGGCCCAGTCGGCGAAGCCCACGATCCCGGACCCGTCCTCCGCGATGACGATCTTGTTGCGCAGCGGGTTGGTGCCGCCCAGGGCGGTGCCCAGGGCGAGGCCGATGTTGTCCTCCGAGTCCTCATTGAGGACCTCGGCGGCTTCTTCCGCTTCATCCAGGAAAGCCTGGATGTCCACTCCGGCCAGCCCGCAGGGGACCAGCCCGAAGGCCGTCAGGGCCGAGAAACGGCCACCGACGTTGGGATCGGCGTTGAAGACGGCGCGGTAGCCGGCCTCCCTGGAAGCCTTGTCCAGCGGCGAACCCGGGTCGGTGACGATGACGATGCGGCTCTTCGCGTCGACGCCGGCATCCGTGAACGCCTGCTCGAAGATCCGGCGCTGGGAATCAGTTTCCACGGTGGAGCCGGACTTGGACGAGACGACGATGGCCGTTTCGGCCAGACGGTCCGCCAATGCGGCACTGACCTGTTCCGGGTCGGTGCTGTCAAGAACAGTCAGCTCGACGCCAGCGGTGCCCGCGATGACTTCAGGCGCCAGCGAGGAGCCGCCCATGCCGCAGAGGACGATCCGCGTAACGCCCTCGGCCTTCAGCGCATCGCGGAGTTCCAGAATGTCGCTGACCAGTGGCTGGGAGACGGCAGCCGCCTCGACCCAGCCCAACCGGACAGCCGATTCCTGCTCTGCGTCCGGACCCCACAGGGTGTGGTCCTTCGAGAAGATCCGGGTGGCGATGCGGTCCTCCAGCAGTGCCGGAAGGTGCTGCTCATGTGCCTGGCGGGCTGCGCCGGTGGCGTCGTAGCTGAGTGTGCTCATGATGGGTTAGGAAGCCTTCCGTGCAGAGGCCAGGGCGTCTTCGACGTCACCCAGCAGTTCCTTCCAGCTGGCCACGAACTTGTCCAGGCCTTCTGATTCGAGCAGGGCGACGACGTCGTTGTACGAAATCCCGAGCGCGTCGAGAGAGTTCAGTGTGGCGTTGGCGTCGTCGTAGCCGCGGGTGACGGTGTCGCCCGTGACGGTGCCGTGGTCGAACGTGGCGTCGAGGGTCTTCTCCGGCATGGTGTTCACCACGCCGGGGGCGACAAGTTCCGTGACGTACAGGGTGTCCGGGTAAGCCGGGTCCTTCACGCCGGTGGAGGCCCAGAGCGGGCGCTGCGGCAGGGCGCCGGCCTCGGCCAGGAGGGCCCAGCGTTCGGTGGAGAAGAGCTCTTCGTAGACCTGGTAGGCCAGGCGGGCGTTGGCCAGGCCGGCCTTGCCCTTGAGTGCCTTGGCTTCGTCGGTGCCGATGGCGTTGAGGCGCTTGTCGATTTCGGCATCGACGCGGGAGACGAAGAAGGACGCGACCGAGTGGATCTTCGACAGGTCGTGGCCGTTGTCCTTGGCCTGCTCGAGGCCGGACTGGAAGGCGTTGATCACGGCGCGGTAGCGTTCCAGCGAGAAGATCAGGGTCACGTTGACGCTGATGCCCTCGGCCAGGGTGGCCGTGATGGCCTCGAGGCCTTCGAGGGTTGCCGGGATCTTGATCAGGACGTTGTCCTTGTTGACCTTCTTGTAGAGGTGCTTCGCTTCGGCGATGGTGCCGGCGGTGTCCCAGGCCAGGCGGGGGTCCACCTCGATGGAGACGCGGCCGTCGACACCCTTGGAAGCCGCGGCGACGGGGGCGAACAGGTCGCAGGCGTCGGCCACGTCGGTGGTGGTGATTTCGAAGACGGTCTCTTCAACGGTGGCGCCGGCGGCGGCCTGTGCGGCGATGACGGCGTCGTAGTCGTGGCCGGTGGTGATGGCGGCGTGGAAGATGGACGGGTTGGTGGTGACGCCAACGACGTTCTTCTCTTCGATGAGCTTGCGCAGCGTGCCGGTCTTCAGGCGGCCGCGGGAGAGGTCATCGAGCCAGATCGAGACGCCGGCGTCGGAGAGCTGCTGTGTGGGGGTAGTCATTTCATAACTCCTGGAAATCATGGGTTCCGGGGGCACAGGTCCCCCGGAACCGTGGGGTTGGATCAGTTTGTGAGGCCGGCCAGGGATTCCTTGGCGGCGGCAGCGACTGCTTCTGCCGTAATGCCGAATTCCTGGAAGAGGCGCTTGTAGTCAGCGGACGCGCCGAAGTGCTCGAGGGAGATGGAACGGCCGGCGTCGCCGACGAATTCCTTCCAGCCCAGTGCCAGTCCGGCCTCGACGGAGACGCGCGCCTTCACGGCAGGGGGCAGCACGGCGTCGCGGTAGGCGGCGTCCTGCTTGTTGAACCACTCCACGCAGGGCATCGACACCACACGGGTGGGGATGCCCTCGGCCTGCAGGGTTTCGCGGGCGTTGACGGCCAGCTGGACCTCGGAGCCGGTGCCGATCAGGATGACCTGGGCTTCGACGGTGTTGCCGTCCTTGGATGCCTCGGCCAGGACGTAGCCGCCCTTTTCGACGCCGGCGGTGGAGCCGAAGGTGTCGCCGTCGGCCTGGCCCGTGCCGCGGGCGTACGTGGGGATGTTCTGCCGGGTCAGGACGATCCCGGCGGGGTTTTCGTGGTTTTCCAGCATGGCCTTCCAGGCCGCGGCGACCTCGTTCGCATCCCCGGGGCGGACGACGTCCAGGCCCGGGATGGCGCGCAGGGAGGCGAGCTGCTCGACGGGCTGGTGGGTGGGGCCGTCCTCGCCCAGGCCGATCGAGTCGTGCGTCCAGACATACAGCGACGGCACGCCCATGAGGGCGCCGAGCCGGATCGCGGGGCGCTGGTAGTCGGAGAAGATCAGGAACGTGCCGGAGAACGCCCGGGTCCGCCCGTGCAGGGAGATGCCGTTCACGATCGACGCGGCGGCGTGCTCACGGATGCCGAAGTGCAGGACCCGGCCGTAGGGGTTGCCCTTCCACGCAGCGGTGGACCGGGACGCCGGGATGAACGAGGGCGAGCCTTCGATCGTGGTGTTGTTCGACTCGGCGAGGTCGGCGGAGCCGCCCCAGAGTTCGGGCATGACCGGGCCGATCGCGTTCAGGACCTTACCGGACGCGGCCCGGGTGGAAACGTCCTTGCCTGCTTCGAAGACCGGCAGTGCGGCCTCGAACTCGCCCGGGAGCTTCTTGGCTTCGACGCGTTCCAGCAGGGCCGCGGCCTCGGGATTGCCGGCCTGCCACGCCTCGAACGAGGCCTGCCAGTCGGTGCGGGCGGCGGCACCGCGGTCCTGAACGGCCCGGGCGTGGGCCAGGACGTCCTCGTCGACCTGGAAGGCGCGTTCCGGGTCGAAGCCCAGGACCTTCTTCAGGCCGGCGACTTCCTCCGCGCCCAGGGCCGAGCCGTGGATCTTGCCGGTGTTCTGCTTCTTCGGCGCCGGGTATCCGATGATGGTCCGCAGCGAGATGATGGAGGGCTTGCCGGTTTCGGCCTTCGCGGCGAGCAGCGCGGCGTGCAGCTCGGCCACGTCCTCGACGTATTCGCCGGTCCGGGTCCAGTCGACCCGCTGGGTGTGCCAGCCGTAGGCCTCGTAGCGGGCCAGGACGTCCTCGGTGAACGCCACATCGGTGTCGTCCTCGATCGAGATGTGGTTCTCGTCGTAAATCACCACGAGGTTGCCGAGTTCCTGGTGTCCGGCGAGTGAGGACGCCTCGGAGGTCACGCCTTCCTGCAGGTCGCCGTCGGAGGCGATCACCCAGATGGTGTGGTCGAACGGGCTCGTGCCGGCGGGAGCGTCGGCGTCGAACAACCCGCGCATGCGGCGCTGGGAATATGCGAAGCCGACCGCGGAGGCCAGGCCCTGGCCCAGCGGGCCGGTGGTGATCTCCACACCCTTGGTGTGCTTGTATTCCGGGTGGCCGGGGGTCAGCGAGCCCCAGGTCCGCAGCGCCTCCAGGTCCTTCAGTTCCAGCCCGTAGCCGGAGAGGAACAGCTGGATGTAGAGGGTCAGGGACGTGTGCCCGGGGGACAGGACGAACCGGTCACGGCCCAGCCAGTCGGGGTTTGCCGGGTCATGGCGCATCAGCTTCTGGAACAACAAGTACGCGGCCGGTGCCAGACTCATTGCCGTCCCCGGGTGGCCGTTTCCGACTTTCTCCACCGCATCTGCGGCCAGCACCCGGACCGTGTCCACCGCACGCTGGTCCAAGTTAGTCCATGACAGTTCTTGCTCTTCCAAATGTGGCACGAAAACCGGGCCCCTCTCTGTGCTGACGGCCGGCGGTACGCTCTATTTCCCGCCCGGGCACAGTTCGGTGCCCGCTGCGGTTCGTACCAGCCGTTCACCATCGAAACGTTGATCTATCATTCAGACGCAGATGCAGAGCCGCCTGTACCGGCAATTGCCTGTATGCGTGCCCGTGTGCGCTGATCTAAGGACAGCCTAGTCCCATTCCACTTTGTGGTCAGCGTATATCTCACCAATTGGACGGGATTTCGCTTATATGAATCACCGTCCGCCGTTGCGCCTGTGAGCAAGCGTTAACGCGCCGGAATCATGGGCGCTGTTCGGCGGCCCGGATGCCCGGAGCTCCACGGTATGATGGGTGGTGGCCTTCGACTGGGGCAAAGATACGGGCGTGCGCCGAGCACGGAGCCCGATCTGCAGCCAAACGAGTTGCGAAATCCACCCGGGGCTGCCCAGCCAGACAGAACTGCACAGCCAGACAGAACAGAGTGACTGCCACCGTGAGCACAACTAATACGCCGCTGAACGCCTCGCCGGCCTCGGGACGAATGGGCTTCGGCCGCAAAGCCAAGGCCTACCTGGCGCTCACGAAACCCCGCGTCATCGAGCTCCTCCTCGTCAGCACGCTGCCCACCATGATCTATGCCGAACGTGGCTTCCCGTCGATCGGCCTGATCCTGGCGACGCTTGTGGGCGGGGCATTTGCGGCGGGCTCCGCAGGTGCCTTCAACTGTTACATCGACCGCGACATTGACAAGCTCATGCACCGCACGGAGAACCGGCCGCTGGTCACCGGTGAGGTCACCCCTCGCGAAGCACTCATCTTCTCCTGGCTGCTGGGCGCCGCGGCGATCGCGATCCTCTGGTTCGGGGCCAACCCGCTCTCCGCGTGGCTGGGACTCGGCGCCATCGTCTTCTACGTCGTGATCTACACCATGATCCTCAAACGTCGCACGGCCCAGAACATTGTCTGGGGCGGCGCCGCGGGGTGCTTCCCTGTCCTGATTGCCTGGGCCGCCGTCACCAACACCGTCGAGTGGCCCGCCGTCGTGCTGTTCATGGTGATCTTCCTCTGGACCCCGCCGCACTACTGGCCGCTGTCGATGCGCTACGGCGAGGACTACCGCAACGCCAACGTGCCCATGCTGGGCGCAATCGCCGGTGCAAAGGTGGTCTCGGTGCAGGTGGTCCTCTACGCGTGGGCCATGGTGGCGTGTTCGCTGCTGATGATCCCGGCCGGCGGCGCCGGCTGGGTCTACACGGTGACCGCCGTCGCGGCCGGTGGCTGGTTCCTGTACGAGTCGCACGCACTGTACAACCGCGCCCAGTCCGGCGACGTCTCCAACAAGGGAGCCATGAAGGTCTTCCACGGCTCCATCAGCTACCTGACGCTGCTCTTCATTGCCCTGGCCGTCGACCCGTTTGTCGGCTCGGCCGTCATGGGCGGCTGAGGCCTCCCCGTCCGTCTAGCCGACGCTCCCTCACCAGTGGTGGGGGAGCGTCAGCCGTATCCGGGCATGGTCCTTACGGCCAGGGGATACCCGTACGAACCGACCAGTCAACACCTGGCGAAGTAACACAGAACAGTCCCGACCCGACGAATCAACGCCGGACAGGGAGCGCAACCTCAGGGGGAGCCAGTGATCAACCGCAGCGATGTACTCCAGGCAGAGAGCCGCATCAGCGGCTACGTTCGGCGCACGCCTTTGCTTCGCGGGGGTACCGCCGCCGCTCCTCTCTGGTTCAAATGCGAGTTCCTGCAGCACACCGGCGTTTTCAAGGCCCGGGGCGCCTTCAACCGGCTCCTCGCTGCCCGGGAGCGCGGGGAACTCAACCCCGGCGTCGGGGTGGTGGCAGCGTCGGGCGGTAACGCGGGCCTCGCGAACGCCTACGCCGCGGCGGCACTCGATGTTCCGGCGACAGTGTTCGTTCCGGAGAACGCCCCGCGGGTGAAGGTGGAGCGTCTTCTCGCGTACAACGCGACGGTCCGGCAGGTCGGCGCCGAGTACGCGGAAGCCTTCGCCGCCGCCACGGAATACGTGGAAGAAAGCGGTGCCCTGTTCTGCCATGCGTACGACCAGCTCGAAATCGCCGCCGGCGCAGGCACGGTCGCCGAAGAGATCCTCCAGGACGAGCCCGGCATCGACACGATCCTCGTCGCCGTCGGCGGCGGCGGACTGTATGCAGGAGTCGCGGCAGCGGCCGAGGGCCGGGCGCGCGTCGTCGCGGTTGAACCCTTCAACATCCCCACGCTGCACGCCGCCCTAACCGCCGGCCACCCGGTCGATGTGGCCGTTTCCGGAGTCGCCGCGGATTCCCTGGGTGCCCGGCGGGTGGGCGAGATCGCCTTCAGCATCGCGTCGCGCGTCCCTCCGACCTCCGTGCTGGTGGACGACGCCGCCATTGTCGCCGCCCGGTACCAGTTGTGGAGCGACTACCGGATCCCCGCCGAATACGGCGCGGCGGCGGCGCTTGCTGCGCTCACGTCAGGGGCGTACACGCCCGGCGAAGGCGAACGCGTGGCAGTGATCGTCTGCGGCGCGAACACCGATCCTTGCACGCTGGCGAGCTCTCCCGGCGCCGGCGCCGCGGCTGCGCTGCGTACCGGCTGAACCGGCGAGCGAATTAACGCGTGAGCGGCGCCGTGCCGTTGCAGGCCGGTCAGGGCTGCGAACGTGCCTTGTCCGCGGATGTCACTCTGCCCTGTCCGGGTGCTGTCTGGGCGCGGGCGGCCGGGAAACGGCGGCGCTGCCGGCCTTCTCCTGGTCCTGCTGGTTCCGCTGGTCCCGAGCAACGTAATGCCGGTCGAAGCGGTCCCGCGCGATCCGTCCCAGCCTTTCGACTGTGTGCCAGCTGATGACCGCGATGAGCAGGGTCAACGCGATGGCCGACACCGCAACGAGCGGCGGCAGATCGGCTGTCGAGCCGCCATTGAGCCACAGAATGACGACGTAGTTCCACAGATACGCGGCGTAGGACACGGTGCCCAGCATCTGCACCGGGCGCGTCCACTTCGGCATCGCTGCCGTGCGGGAGGCGGCCAGGGCGACCAGGACGGCTGAGGCAGCCATGGCCAGCGGGCCGCCAAGGAAGATGAAAGCCGGTGTTTCGTTTGCCTTGGGGAAGAAGATCAGTCCGGCCAGGACGGCGGCGGAACCGCAGAGAGCCGCACGCCTGAAGCCGTGGCCGGTGAACCAGCTGAACACGTGGACCCTGTACAGCCGCAGGGCCGAACCGACGATCAGCCCCAAGCCCCAGGTTGTGGGCAGCGCGTAGACCAGTGAGTGGAGTTGCGGGGCCAGGGTCGCCATGGCCAGCACGCTCGCCGCCATGAAGAACAGGGCGACGGCGGCGGAGAAGCCAATCAGCCGGCCCTGGCGGTTGCGTCGCAGGGCGAGCACGAGCAGCGCGGGCCAGATCAGGTAGAACTGTTCTTCCACCGCCAGCGTCCAGAGTGGTCCGATCGCCATGCTCACGTCGAACGGCAGGGGCAGGTCTTTGAGATAGCCAAGCCCGGCGAGGACGGTGTACCCCACGATTCCCTTTGACCGGTCCCCAAGGACGTCGGTGGCCAGTTCGACGATCGCGTACACGCCCAGGAAGGAGATCAGTGCCGGCACCAGCCGGAAGGCCCTGTGCGCATAGAAACGGCCGTAGCGAATTTTTCGGTGCCGTTCGATATCCCGGACCAGCACGTTAGTGATCAAGTAACCGCTCAGCACGAAGAAGGCAATGACACCAACGATGCCGGCGCCTTGAAATATGCCCGGCCAGGAATGTCCCAGCAGGACGGCCCCAACGGCTGCCCCGCGGAGCACGTCCAGGCCGTCAAGCCGTGGGCGAGGTGCGGTTTGCTGGGCTGCCCTTGTGGGTCTTTCGCCGACTAGTAACGTCACATATCCTCCAGTGCCTCTATCTGGCCAGTTCCGATTCCAGCTGCATCAAGGCAAAACCGAGCCGTCCTACTTTCCATGAATGCGAGTGCGGCGCAGTCCTGCGCCGTATCCAAGTATCCCCGACTTCGCTGGACAAAACCTGACCCCGGCCGTCCCGGCCGCCAACCCCGCCCGGCTGCCACGCCGTCCGCGGACCGGCGATCGGCCGCATTTCCAGGCCAACGGGGCTGGGGGATACATGGCCCAGTATTCCGAAAGTTGCCCCCACCCGACAAGTGACCGGTCATTAACCAGCACTCGAATATTGGCAGAAAGTGGTCTTTCGGGGATCAGAGGTTGTGGGCCAGCAGTTCGAGCCCGATCACCAGAAGGCTCAGCACAACCTCGGCGAACATGATGGCGACCTTGTGGCGCAGCGGGATCTCGAGGCGCCGGATCGCGAGGAATCCGACGATGGCCAGCGAGACAACGAGAACGACCACCGCCCACCCGAGCGCAACAGCCGTCGTCCACAGCCCAAAGCCGGCCGCCGCCAGCAGAATCAGCGGAGTCACCAGGACGCCGAGGCCGTCCGCGCTGACGGCGATCATGTGGTGCAGTTCTTCGCCGGTGGGGAGCTTCGAATGTACGGTCAGGTGGCTGAGGAGATCGGCGACGAAAATCCCCAGCAGGGAACCGATCACCACGATGCTGAGGGTCGCCGCCGCGGCTGCGGGCGTGGTCTCGTCCGCGTGACCCCGAAGCGCCAACACCACAGCCAGGCTCGTGAAGATGATGTAGACGCGCTCTTTGAGGCTCGCCGCGCGCTGGCGGGCTGAGGGTGAAGGGGGCACGGTCGGTTCTGTCGCTTGCATCTGGGAAGGCCTTCCGGTCAGCGTCACGGGAGCGAACAAAAAAGAGCCCACTGCCGCGACGATCCATGTCCATGCCATCTCATAGTCCACCCGGAAATCCCGTCAGGGCCAGCCCCCGGGAGGTGAATGCTGTTGGGATCTTCGATGCCGCAGCGCCCGGACCGCCGCGCAGACAGCAAACGCGGAGTCACTTACGGCCCATCCATACGTTCCGGACGGGCGGTAAGTAGCCCCGCGTTGCTTAGTTGCGGCGTGTGCTGCGTCGTGTTAGTCCGCCGGGCTGTAGCGGGCGAGGTCCGCGGCGTTGGTGGCCGCGCTCATCAGTAGCGCCGCCGCCAGCATGTGCGCGCCGACGAGGAGCGCCGGGATGCCGTTGTAGTACTGCGTGAAGCCGATGACGGCCTGCAGCACCGTGACGCCCAGGAGCATGAACACCGCGGAGCGGAACGGCCCCTGGATCCGCCCGCGGATCACAAGGAACACCGCAAACAGCGCGCCGGCGGTCACCAGGTAGGCGGGCACTGCGTGGATGTGCGCGAAGAGGTCCCAGTCGAGATTATTGCGCGGGGCGTTCGCGTCGCCGGCGTGCGGGCCCGCTCCGGTCACCACCACACCGAGGCAGACGGCGACGGCGGAGAGAAGCGCGACGGCGGTCATCACCGGGCGCGCCGCGCCCGGCAGGGCGGGAAGCTGCACGGTCCTGGCCTGGCCGGTTCGGCCGTAGGCCCGGTTCACCAGCAGGGTCGCGAGGACCACGAGCGCCATGGAAACGAGGAAATGCAGGCCCACGACCCACGGGTTGAGCCCGGTCAGCACCGTGATGCCGCCGATGACGGCCTGGGCCGGGATGCTGGCGAGCAGGCCGAGGGCCAGCAGGAAGAGGTCGCGGCGCTCCTTGCGGAGGTTCCACAGGTAGACGAGCATCATCACCGCGATGGCCGCCAGCGCGAACGTCAGGAGCCGGTTGCCGAATTCAATGATTCCGTGGAATCCCATCTCCGGGGTGGTCGCCAGGGAGGCCTCCGTGCAGCGCGGCCAGGTGGGGCAGCCAAGGCCCGAGGCGGTCAGCCGTACGGCTCCGCCGGTCACCACCAGCACGATCTGGCCGATGAGGGACAACACAGCCAGCCGCCTGACCGTCTTGTCCACGCTGACGGGCAGCCGGGAGGTGATTCCGGAGACGATCCGGGGAGTTCGTGACGCCGTGCTCACAGTTTTCTCAATTCCACTTGAACCAACGGGTTGCTGCGCCGCCGGCGATCGCCGTCCAGAGCAGCAGGACAAGCACGGAAGCACCATTGACGCTGCCGTACAGGAAAGCATCCCTCAGCGCCTGGCCCAGCGCGCCGGAGGGGAGGAAGTGCACCACGGCCTGCGCCAGCGCAGGGAGCCGTTCGGCCGGGATGACGATCCCGCCCAGGGCGCCGAGGAGGATCCAGAGAAGGTTGGTGATGGCCAGGGTTGCCTCCGGCCGGACCGTCCCGGCGACCAGGAGCCCGAGTGCCGTGAAGGCGGCGGCCCCGAGGACCAGGATGGCCAACCCGGGCAGCCAGCCCGCGGGGTTGGGCTGCCAGCCGAGCAGGAGGGCCACCGCCGTCACGACCAGCACCTGCAGGAACAGCACGGCCAGGACGGCCAGGACCTTCCCCGCAATCAGTCCCGTGCGGCCCAGGGGAGTGGTGGAAAGAAAGCGCAGGACGCCGTAGCGGCGGTCGAAGCCGGTGGAGATGCCCTGCCCCGTGAAGGCAGTGGACATGGCGCATAGGGCCAGGATGCCGGGCACGGCAACGTTGATGCGGCTCGAGCCGAGTCCGTCCAGCAATGGCGTCACGGTTAGGCCGACCATGGCCAGCAGCGGCAGCACGATCGCGAGGATCAGCTGCTCGCCGTTCCTGAGCATGGTGATGGTTTCGTATTTCCCCTGCAGCAGGATGCGGCGCAGCAAGGAAGCCGGGGCGCTGCCATGGGCCGTCTGGGGCGCGCTGCCGCGTCGTGCGCTCTCCAGCGGGGCGCCACCAGTTACGCGGGTCATCGGATCTCCCTTCCGGAGATGTCCAGGAAGACGTCCTCGAGGCTGCGGGCTTCAAGGCTCAGGGAGCTGGGCATGATCCCGCGCACGGCCCACCATGCGGTGATCGCGGCGAGGTCGGCGGGTGTCAGGGCGCCGGTCGCGGCGTAGCTGCCTGCCCGCGCCTCGGTGATGTCGACGCCGTCGGGCAGCACGCCGGTGAAGTCCAGGCCGGGCTCGGTTTCGAACAGCAGGGTGCGGATGTGCTGGGATGCGTCGCCGGCGGGCAGCTGGTGCCGCAGGAGCTCGGCGACCGTTCCTTCGGCGACGTTGCGGCCGGCGTCGATGATGTAAACATAGTCCGCGAGGCGCTGGGCGTCGTCCATCAGGTGCGTCGTGAGGATGATGCCCATGCCGCTGTTGCGCAGTTCGGAGATCAGGTCGAAGACCATTTGTCGGGACTGCGGGTCCAGGCCCGCGCTCGGCTCGTCGAGGAACAGAACCTCCGGATTGCCCACCAGGGCCGCGGCCAGGGCGAGGCGCTGCTTCTGCCCACCGGACAGGCGCCGCACATTGGTGCGGCTGAACGAGTCAATCCCCAGCCGTCCGATCAGCTCATCTACCGGCCACGGGTCCTGGTACATGCCGGCAATGTGCCGCAGCAGGGGGATGGGCCGGGCTGACGGTGGCAGGCCGCCGTCCTGCAGCATGACCCCCACGCGGGCGCGAAGCCCGGCGCCAGCCGAATCCGGGTCCTGGCCCAGTAGGCTGATGGCGCCGGCAGTACGCTTTTGCAGCCCCTGGGCGCATTCAATGGTGGTGGTTTTGCCGGCGCCGTTGGCGCCGAGCAGGGCCGTGACCTGGCCGCGTTCGGCAATGAGGGAAAGGCCGCTGACCACGCGCAGCATCTTGCCGTCGAGGGTGGGCAGTGGACCAACATCCTTGACAAGCCCGTTGATGGTCAGAACGGGGGATTCGGGAGATCGCACCACAGCATTCTACGCGATGTAGTACGTCGCCTCCCCGGAGGGGCAGGGCCCGCAGGCAAGCCATGCCTTACTGGAATGCCGGAGTAAATTACGACATGATTGTGTTGTGTATTCCATGAGTTCCTCTGCGTCCGCAGCCCCGACCGGGCGCGGCACCGCGCGCGTCGGGTCCGCCCGGGCACACGTGGCGGCTGTTCCCGACGTCGTTCCCGCCGCCGGCAGCCACACCCACGACGCTGAAGAGCGCACGCGTGACCGTGTCCTGAACGCGGTGCTGGAGCATGGACCCATCAGCGCAGCCGAACTCGGCGACCTCCTGGGCTTCACCCCGGCTGCCGTGCGCCGCCACCTCGACCACCTCGCGCGCAGCGGAGTGATTGAGGTCAAGCGCGTTGCCCGCGCCGGTGCCGGCGCCGGACGGCCCGCCCGCCGCTACGTCCTGAGCTCCCAGGGCCAGTCGACCCTGGGCAACGACTATCTCGACATCGCCTCCGTCGCGCTGCGCCGCCTGGAAGAGGCGGCCGGTCCCGAGGCGGTGCGGCAGTTCGCCGTCGAGCGGTTCGCCGACATGGAGCGCCGCTACGCACCCGAGATCGAGCAGGCCGGACCGGACATCACGGCCCGCGCCCAGGCTCTCTCCGAGGCGCTGAGCCGCGACGGTTTCGTGGCCTCGGCGCAGTCGCTCGAAGCCAAGGCGCCGCTTCCGGCCGCGCTCTCCAGCGTCCAGCTCTGCCAGGGGCACTGCCCCATCCAGCACCTGGCGGCCCAGTTCCCCGTGTTCTGCGACGTGGAGACCGAAGTGTTCGCCCGGCTGGTCGGCGTCGATGTGCGCCGGCTCTCCACCCTGGCGCGCGGCGGGCACGTTTGCACCACCCACATACCTACGGGCCGTCCGGCCGCCGTCGGGACTTCCAGTCCCGCAGCCCCGGTCAACCCGGACGAAGTATCCAACCATCTCCAAGAAAGGCCGTGATGACGGACCAACTATCAGAGAAGAAGGTTGCTGGCTCTACTGTGATTTCGGAGATTCTGGAAAAGAATCCCGAGCTCCACGGAATCGGCACCTATGAATACGGCTGGGCCGACAAGAACGACGTCGGGGCCAACGCCCGCCGCGGCATCGATGAAGACGTTGTCCGCGACATTTCGGCCAAGAAGAACGAGCCGGAGTGGATGCTGGACCTCCGCCTCAAGGGCCTGAAGTACTTCGACCGCAAGCCCATGCCCACCTGGGGCGCGGACCTGTCCGGCATCGACTTCGACAACATCAAGTACTTCGTGCGCTCCACCGAGAAGCAGGCCGCAACCTGGGAAGACCTCCCCGAGGACATCCGGAACACGTACGAGAAGCTGGGCATCCCGGAAGCCGAGCGCAGCCGCCTCGTCTCCGGCGTCGCCGCCCAGTACGAGTCTGAGGTTGTCTACCACCAGATCCGCGAGGACCTGGAACAGCAGGGCGTCATCTTCCTGGACACAGACACCGCGCTGCGCGAACACCCGGAGATCTTCCAGGAGTACTTCGGCACCATCATCCCGGTGGGCGACAACAAGTTCGCCTCGCTGAACACGGCCGTCTGGTCCGGCGGATCCTTCGTGTACGTGCCCAAGGGCGTCCACGTGGACATCCCGCTGCAGGCCTACTTCCGCATCAACACGGAAAACATGGGCCAGTTCGAGCGCACGCTGATCATCGCGGACGAGGACTCCTACGTCCACTACATCGAAGGCTGCACCGCGCCGATCTACACCTCGGACTCGCTGCACTCCGCCGTCGTGGAAATCATCGTGAAGAAGGGCGCCCGCGTCCGCTACACGACCATCCAGAACTGGTCCACGAACGTGTACAACCTGGTGACCAAGCGCGCCATCTGCGAAGAGGGCGCCACGATGGAGTGGATCGATGGCAACATCGGCTCCAAGGTCACCATGAAGTACCCGGCCGTCTACCTCGTGGGCGAAGGCGCCAAGGGCGAAACCCTGTCCATCGCGTTCGCCGGCGAAGGCCAGCACCAGGACACCGGCTCCAAGATGGTCCACATCGCGCCCAACACCAAGAGCTCGATCATCTCCAAGTCCGTGGCCCGCGGCGGCGGCCGCGCTGCCTACCGCGGCCTGGTCCAGGTCCGCGAAGGCGCCAAGCACTCGGCCAACACGGTCCGCTGTGACGCCCTCCTGGTGGACACCATCAGCCGCTCGGACACCTACCCGTACATCGACATCCGCGAGGACGATGTCACCATGGGCCACGAGGCCACGGTCTCGCGCGTCAGCGAAGAGCAGCTGTTCTACCTGATGTCCCGCGGCATGCGCGAAGACGAGGCCATGGCGATGATCGTCCGCGGCTTCATCGAGCCGATTGCCCGCGAACTGCCGATGGAATACGCCCTCGAGCTAAACCGACTGATTGAACTGCAGATGGAAGGATCGGTCGGTTAATGACTGACATCACTACTGAAAAGGCCCGCATCGGCGCGCCCTCAGCCCAGCCGTTCATCAACGGTTTCACCGAGGAAGGCGAAAGCCTTTCACCCCTGAACGCAGCGGAGTCCAAAGCGCCGCTGGCCGGCGAAGCCGTCAAGCGCCACTCGCACGGCGGCGGCGTCGGCATTCCGGACAGCTCACGCGCCGGCCGCCTGACCTCCTACAAGCTGGCGGATTTCAAGCCGCTGACCGGCATGGAAGAAGACTGGCGGTTCACCCCGCTCAAGCGCCTCCGCGGCCTGCACACCGAGGTCCTGGGCGGTGCCGCGCCGGCCGTGAGCATCACCGCTCCGGACAGCGTCAGGGTTGAGACCGTCGGCCGCGACGACCGCCGGATCGGCTCCGCCGCCATCCCCGAGGACCGCGTCTCCGCGAACGCCTGGGAGAACTTCGCCGAGGCTACCGTCATCACCGTCCCGTCCGAGGTCCAGGTGGACGGCGAGGTCAGCGTCCTGCTGACCGGGCAGGGCACCGAGGCTTCCGCACAGCACATCGTGATCGTCGCGGAAAAGTTCTCCAAGTCGGTCGTCGTCCTGGACCACCAGGGCACCGCCGTCGTCTCGGAAAACGTCGAAATCCTCGTTGAGGACGGCGCGCAGTTGACCGTCATCTCGCTCCAGGAATGGAACGACGACGCCGTGCACGCCTCCTCCCAGCAGGTCAAGCTCGGCCGCGACGCCAAATTCAAGCACATTGTTGTCAGCCTCGGTGGCGACCTCGTGCGCGTCACGCCCTCGGCCCGCTTCACCGCCCCGGGCGCCGAAGTGGAACTGTTTGGCCTGTACTTCGCCGACGCCGGCCAGCACCTCGAGCAGCGCCTGTTCGTGGACCACGCCGTGGCCAACTGCAAGTCCAACGTCCTGTACAAGGGCGCCCTGCAGGGCCGTAACGCGCACACCGTGTGGGTGGGTGACGTTCTGATCCGCAAGGAAGCAGAAGGCACCGACACCTACGAGGCCAACCGCAACCTGGTCCTGACCGACGGTGCCCGCGCCGATTCCGTGCCGAACCTTGAGATCGAAACCGGCCTGATCGCCGGCGCCGGACACGCCAGCGCCACCGGACGGTTCGACGACCAGCACTTGTTCTACCTGATGGCCCGTGGCATCCCTGAAGACGTGGCCCGCCGCCTGGTGGTTCGCGGGTTCCTGAACGAGATCATCCAGAAGATCAACGTTCCGGCCATCGAAGAGCGCCTCACGGAAGCCGTCGAGCGCGAACTCGCGGCAACGAACCACTAGTGCGCAGCACTAGAGAACACGGAACACATCAATGACTGAACAGCCAAAGGGCGAGCTAGTCTGCAACGCCAGCGAGATCCAACTCAAGCAGGCGCTGCGGATCCTGATCGACGACTACCCCGTAGCGATCGTGAAGGACTCGATGGGGGAGATCCACGCGATCGGCGACACCTGCTCGCACGCGGACATCTCTCTCTCCGAAGGAGAGGTTGAAGGCTGCAAGATCGAGTGCTGGGGCCACGGTTCCCAGTTCGACCTGCGCACCGGCGAGCCGCTCCAGCTGCCAGCCTATGATCCTGTTCCCGTGTTCGCCGTGACCGTCCTGGATGACGAGGTCTATGTGGACTTCACCAACGTCCTGAACGGCGCCGAGGCTCCAAACTTCAGCTAGCTGCCTGCAGCCGGCAACTCGCACAAGAAAACTTATCGCCAAGAAAACGCACAGTGCCGGAGGGCACGGTGCAGAGGAGAACAAGACATATGTCGACTCTTGAGATCAAGGACCTGCACGTCAGCATTGACACCGAGCAGGGCACCAAGGAAATCCTGAAGGGCGTCAGCCTGACCATCAGGACCGGCGAGACGCATGCCATCATGGGCCCGAACGGTTCCGGCAAGTCCACGCTGGCATCCACCATCGCCGGGCACCCGCGTTACAACGTCACCTCCGGCACCATCACGCTCGACGGTGAGGACGTCCTCGCGATGACCGTTGACGAGCGCGCCCGCGCCGGCCTGTTCCTTGCCATGCAGTACCCGGTGGAGGTCCCGGGCGTCAGCATGACCAACTTCCTGCGCACCGCCAAGACCGCGATCGACGGCGAAGCGCCCAAGCTGCGCACCTGGACCAAGGACGTCAAAGAGGCCATGGCGCAGCTGCGCATCGACGCCGACTTCACCCAGCGCAACGTCAACGAAGGCTTCTCCGGCGGCGAGAAGAAGCGCGTCGAGATCCTCCAGCTGGAGCTCTTCAAGCCGAAGTTCGCCATCCTCGACGAGACCGACTCCGGCCTTGACGTCGATGCGCTGAAGGTTGTCTCCGAGGGCGTCAACCGCGCCCACGGCGAAGGCAACATGGGCACCCTGCTCATCACGCACTACACCCGGATCCTGCGATACATCAAGCCGGACTTCGTGCACGTGTTCGTCGATGGCCAGGTTGTGGAAGAGGGCGGCCCGGAGCTCGCCGACCGCCTCGAAGACGAAGGCTACGACCGCTACGCCACCGGCGCAGGGGCGGCCACCATCGCTGCCGCCTCGGCTGCAGCCCAGGCGTAGTTAGGACTCCGCGATGACCGAACTCAATGTGGCCCGCACGGGCCTCGAGGATGTCGAAGAGGCGCTCAAGGATGTGATCGACCCGGAACTCGGGGTCAACATCGTTGATCTGGGCCTGCTGTACGGTCTGAAGTACTCAGACGACGACGGCGCCCTGCTGATCGACATGACGCTCACCACCGCCGCCTGCCCGCTCACCGATGTCATCGAGGAGCAGGTCGGCAAGGCCCTGGACGGGGTCGTCGATGAATGGCGGCTCAACTGGGTGTGGATGCCGCCATGGGGTCCGGAACGGATCACCGAGGACGGCCGCGACCAGATGCGCGCCCTGGGCTTCAACATCTAGGTCCCCACCGCCTCCCTAGCCTCGCTTCGCTCGGCCAGGGAACCCTCGGCGGCGGAGGCCCCTAATTACGACGACGGCGGCCCCACCTCACCGAGGCGGGGCCGCCGTCGTCGTCCTATCCGGCGTTCCCTGATGGCCGTTCCCTTATCGCCCCGGCGGTGGTCTGATAAAGACAACCAATCCACAGGGCCGCAGGCTTTGGACCGGGCACACTGTCGAACAGGAGGCACACCGGAATGGATGCCACCCCACCACCACGGCCGTCCGGTGCGGGCGGGGACTTTGTGGTTGTTGAGGACAGCGGCGAGTTCTCCTACTACGGCTCCCGGGATGCCCTCCTGGCCGACTTTGAATATGTCGGCGAGGCTCCGTGCATCATTGACCGCAGCGCCACCACGTACCGGCTCGAGCTGGACGAGAACCGCCACCTGCGCATGGGGCCGCCCCTGGGATCCGTGGAATTCCATTGGCTTCGCCAAGCCCTGGCCGATGCCCGCGACGTTCATCCGGAGGGGCACCGGCTGCAACGCGCCGACACGGCCGGACTCCCCGGGCTCGTGGCTGGACTGTTCGAGACCCTGCAGCTGGAACGCGGAACGGATGCTGAGCTGGGGCTTTGGAGCCTGGACATCGACGGGCTAGCGACGCGGCGCAACGCACTGGCCGACGTCGACCGCCTCCTGGCCGGGAACGACCGGCTGGAAGCAGTCCTGGTGACCGACCCGTTCGGGCACGAGTACCGCCCGGTTTGGCACCCGAAGCACCGGCACCTGGGCCACGCCGGATTCCTCAGCTACGTCGAAGTCCCGATCCGGCGCTGGCCGCGGCGCGGATGAGGCCCCGGCGGAGGGGCCGGGGCTTTGGTACTGCAGGGGTGGGACTACGGGGTTGCCACCGCAAACGTGTCGCACTTGTTGATGTCCCCGGTGGTGTAGCCCTGGTAGAACCACTTCTGCCGCTGGGCGCTTGACCCGTGGGTCCATGCCTCAGGTGAAACGCGGCCCGTGGCGGCCTTCTGGATGCGGTCGTCGCCCACGGCCGAGGCAGCCGACAGGGCATCCCGGATGTCCTGGTCCGTGAAGGGTTCGAGGTAGGGCTGGCCGGTCTTGGGGTCCGGCTGCGTCGTCGCGTAGTGGGCCCACAGCCCCGCGTAGCAGTCGGCCTGCAGCTCAACCCGGACACCCCCGGAGCCGGGGCCCTGGGGATCCTGCTGAGCACGGTCGAGGTCTCCGAGCACGTTCTGGATGTGGTGGCCGAATTCGTGGGCCACCACATACTCCTGGGCCAGCGGCCCGCCGGACGAGCCGAACCGGTCCACGAGCTCCTGGAAGAAGCCGGGGTCGAAGTACGCCGTCGTGTCGACGGGGCAGTAGAACGGTCCTACGTCAGAGGTGGCGGCGCCACAGCCCGTATTGGTTCCGCCGGTGAAGATTACGGCGTCGGGCCGCGGGTATTTCGTGTTGTACTGGGCCAGATAAGCCGGCCAGAACGCGTTCAGGCTGTTGACCGTGCCGGTAATCCTGCAGTCGAGGCGGGCGTCGGCGTCGGCGCCGGTCTGGCAGGCGGGGGCAGAGCCTTGGCTCTGCGACTGGGGATCCTGGACGGTGCCGGCCAGGCCCTCGAGAAGCTGGGGATTGATGCCGAAGAGGGCTGCCAGCAGCAGGATGATGCCGCCGCCGATCCCGCCGCCAATCATAGGGCCGCGGCCCATTCCGCGGCGATCCTGGACCTGTGACGGATCCAGCGGGGCGTTGTCGTTAAAGCTCATGGAGTCACAATATCCCGCACAAGCCGCTGGGGCGTCCGGCACCGGTAAAGTTGGTTCGATGCCTTTTCTCGACAGACTCCAGCGCTGGGCCGACGACCGTCCCGACGAAACAGCCGTCGTCGTGGCCGGAGAGCACCTCAGCTGGTCCGGTCTGCGGGACCAGGCAGCGGCGCTGGTGCAAACGGCGCCTGCCATCACCGTGCTCTCCGAACAAAATTCAACCCGCTTCGCCGTAGCGTTCGCGGCGGCCGTCGCTGGTCAGCGGCAGTGCGCCGTGTTGGACCCCGCCTGGCCGCAGCAACTGCAGGACGGCATCACCGCCCGCATCTCCGGGATGGAAACGGGGCTTCCGGATCCGGGCCGTGGGGATCCCGGCCGTGCGGATCCGGGCTCGGCGCTGCCGGCGTGGCAGGGGACCGGGCTGGGCACTGGGCTTGTTGACGGGCCGGCAGACACCTCGTTCCTGATCGGCCTGACCTCCGGCACCACCTCGGTGCCCAAGGCGTTCACCCGCTCGCGGCGGTCCTGGCAGGAGTCCTTCGAGGCCTCCATTGAATTCTTCGGGTTGACGCAGGACGACAAAACTCTGGCCCCCGGCCCGCTCGCGGCAAGCCTGAACCTCTATGCCCTCGCCGAATGCCTGTACGCCGGCGCGGAGTTCCACAGCCTGGACCATTTCGACGTCGGCGCCGCCCACGCTGCCGTCAGCCACGACGGCATCACCCGCCTGGTCCTGGTGCCCACCATGCTCCGGCTGCTCAGCGAACGCGGCCTGGCCGGCGGGGTCGATGCCTCCGGCGTCCGCAGCATCATCTGCGCCGGTTCCAAGCTGGACGCCCGGACACTGGAAGCGGCCCGTCGCTGGGCACCCAACGCCACCATTTTCGAATACTACGGCGCGTCCGAACTCAGCTTCGTCTCGGGCGCCGGGCTGCGTCCGGGTGACCCCGCTGAGCCGGGCGGGACCGGCATTGGGAAGCCGTTTCCCGGCGTCGACATCCGCATCCTGAACGATCGCGGCACCGAACTCCCCGACGGCAGCGATGGCAACATCTGCGTCCGCAGCGGCATGGTCAGCAACGGCTACCTGTGGGGTGACGACGGCCAGGCGCTGCGCTGTTTCGACGGCTGGTACACCGTGGGCGACCAGGGGTACCTCTCCGGCGGGACCCTGCACATGCTGGGCCGTCGCTCCGACATGATCATCACCGCCGCCACTAACGTCTACCCGCACGAGGTCGAGATGGCGCTGGCCTCCGTCCCCGGCGTCGCGGCGGCCGTGGCAGCAGGCATGACCGATGATCTTCGCGGCCAGCGCGTCGTGGCCGGCGTGGTGCCCTCGCACGGGGCGGTCACCGCCATGCAGCTGAGGTCCGGGATCGACGACGTGCTGGCACGGAACAAGCGCCCCCTGGAGTACTTCGCGCTGACGGAGCTGCCCCTGACGGACCGGGGCAAGATCAGCCGGCAGCTGCTGCTCGACTGGATAGCCCGGAACGATCCCAGGATCCGGCGCCTTGGCTGAGCCGCGCGCGGGCACGGGGCCGGCTCCGCTCGGGCTGCCCTTCCCCGGACCGTCATTGCCCCGGCGGCTGCCGGAGGACCGGCAGCCGGTGATCATCGCCGCGCGCCGTACGCCGCTCTGCCGGGCCAACGGGGCCCTGAAGAAGCTGCGCGCCCACGAACTCCTGGCTCCGGTGCTCCGCAGCCTGCTCGCCGATGCCGGCGCCGGCACCGCCCCGGAGTCCGTGACCGACGTCGTGATCGGCAACGCCGTGGGCGGCGGCGGAAACGTGGCCCGGCTCGCCGCGCTGGAGGCCGGCCTTCCCGTCACCGTCCCCGGCGTGACGGTGGACCGGCAATGCGGCTCCGGTCTGGACGCGATCGTCCTGGCCTCCCGGCTGGTCGCGGCGGGCGGCGGCGGACTGTATCTTGCAGGCGGCGTGGAGAGCATCAGCACGGCTCCGCTCCGGGCCCACCGCAACGACGACGGCAGCCCGGACTATTACAGCCGGGCCCAGTTCGCACCCCTCAGCCTCGGCGATCCCGACATGGGAGTGGCGGCCGAGAACGTCGCCGCCCACTTCGGCATCAGCCGGGAACGCCAGGACGCCTTCGCGCTCCGCAGCCACCACCGTGCCCTGGCCGCCGCCGCTGCCGGAAAGTTCGGCGGCGAGATCGTGCCCCTCGCTACGGGCCCCGGGGCGGCCGCTGAAGCCGACGACGGTCCACGGCCCAACCTTGGCCCGGCCCTGATGGCCCGATTCCCGCCCGTGTTTGCCAGCGGCGGCACGGTGACGGCCGGGAACTCGTGCTTCGACGCCGACGGCGCGGCCGCCGTGGTCATTACGTCCATGGAACGTGCCCGTCAGCTGGGCGCCGCGGACGGGTTGCTGGTGCTGGGAACCGAAACCGCCGGGGTGGCGCCGCAGCTCCTGGGCATCGGCGCGGCCGCAGCAGCCGAACGGCTCCTCGCGGCACACGGACTGACGGCCGCCGACCTGGGCCTCGTGGAGTTCAATGAGGCCTTCGCCGCCCAGACGCTCGCTTGCTTTGACCAATTGGGCATCGACCCGGAACAGGCCAACCTCGACGGCGGGGCGCTGGCTCTCGGTCACGCCTATGGAGCCTCGGGTGCGGTGCTGGTCACCCGGCTGCTGGCACAGGCGCGCAGGTCCGCGGAGCCGGGCCAGCTGGCCCTGGCGATGATCAGCATCGCCGGCGGCATGGGCACGGCCGCGCTGCTGGGGTACTCGCGCCTCACCTGATCCTCCAGGGGACATGCCCATTCTTCGCCGCGCACGGTGGACATGTGGGCCACATGTCCACTGGCTGCGGGCAGGGGAGGGCATGCCCATCTGCTGGGTGCGGGCATGCCCTGCCGTGGCACCGGAGTAGGGACATGTCCGTGCCTTGTTCTGGGGACGGGACATGCCCGTTCTTGGGCGCGAGGAGCGGGCATGGCGGCCCTGTGTCCACTGGCTGCGGCCACGGGAGGGCATGTCCATTGGCCAACCCCGCGGGGCAGCCACTCCGCGGGCAACCTGATTGGGAGATGCCCATTCTTGGGTGCATGGAGCGGGCATGGCGGCCCTATGTCCATTGGCTGCGGCCACGGGAGGGCATGTCCACTGACCAACTGCACAGGGGAGCCGGGCCGCGCGAGGGCACCCGAGGGGTTAGTCCTCCGGGTCCTCCGGCTCACCCAGTCCACGGGCGGCGAGGGCTTCGCCGGTCTGCCGGGCGAAGGCCACAGTACTAATAAAGACGGGCAGCACAAGAGCCCTCGGGTTGCGTTCGAGCCCGCGGGCCCGGGCGGAGTCGCGCACGTCCATGTAGGCCCCGGCAACGAACGGGATGCTGCGGAGCATGATGGCAATGGTCAGGGCGAAGCGTTCCGGGTCCGCACCGAAGCGGCGGAACGGCCGGGCCAGGGACGCCACGCCGTCAAGGAGCGCCTGCACCGGGGTGGTGGCGGTCAGGATTGAAGCCGCGACAACGCAGATCAGGACGTTCAGTACGATCCGCGCGGCGCTCGGTGCGCCCAGCTGCCACCACTGGAACAGGCCGATCGCCACGAGCACCGGAAGGACCGGGCGCACYGCGCGAAACAGCCGGGCCGGACCCGCCCCGCTAAGCAGGAACAGCCCGCAC